>JAURCQ010000031.1:0-11502 GCA_030828335.1 Gammaproteobacteria bacterium | reverse complement strand
CAATGCCATCATCATCGACAACACCGGTGCCTGGCGTGACGAAGCGGGCCTTGGGCAGCACCTGAAGGCCAAGGGGGCCTCCAAGGTCATCGTGACCGCACCGGGGAAGGGGGCAATCAAAAACATCGTCTCCGGTGTAAACAGTCACCTGGTGGAGTCCAGCGATACGATCTTGGCGGCGGCGTCCTGCACGACCAACGCCGTCGTGCCCGTGCTGAAGGCCATGCAGGATAAATTCGGCATCGCCTACGGGCACCTGGAGACCGTTCACGCCTACACCAACGACCAGAACCTCATCGATAACTTCCATAAGAAGAATCGTCGGGGGCGGGGCGCCGCGCAGAATATGGTGATCACGGAGACCGGTGCCTCCTCCGCCGTGGTGAAGCTCATGCCCGAGCTCGCCGGTAAGCTCACGGGGAATGCGATCCGGGTGCCAACGCCCAACGTCTCCTTGGCTATCTGCAACCTGACGCTGGAAACGGAAACCACGGTGGAGGAGGTGAACGAATACCTCCGCTGGGCAGCGCTCCATTCTTCTCTGCAGCGGCAAATCGACTTCACGACCTCCCCCGAGGTGGTGTCCACGGACTTCGTGGGGAACCGGCACGCGAGCATCGTTGACGGCGAAGCCTCCATCGTCGACGGCAAGCGCTGCGTCCTTTATGTGTGGTACGACAATGAGTTTGGCTACACCTGCCAGGTGGTGCGGATCGTCCAGCGCTGGGCAGGCATTCGCTACCCTCTGATTCCCAGCGAAGTCGCAAAAACGGGCTTTTAGGCCGCTTTGGGCGATCGTCCATGAAAGTTCCAGGGCCTGTATAGGCCCTGTTCACCTCTCTCCCAGCCCTGTCCAACTGGCAGGGTTGAAACACGATCTTTATAATTCCGCCGGCTCCAAAATGCTTCGGCAGTCCTAGGGCGGTCGTTGCTGCCTCGGGCGAGCGGCGGGAAACACACGAAATGTCCCGCAGTTTTGGAGCCTGCCACCCCCACGCGTGTTCGTGGGCCGAGCCATCGACAAACAGCGTTTGTCGGCCTGAGCAAGGGTGCAGCAGCCAAAGCATGATCAGCCTTAAGCGTGGTCTCGACTTGCCCATCACGGGCACCCCCGAACCAACCATTGAAGACGCGCGGCCTTCGCGACAGGTCGCCGTCCTCGGCCCCGACTTCATTGGAATGAAACCCACCATGGTGGTCCAGGAAGGGGACCGGGTGGAGAAGGGCCAGGTTCTCTTTGACGATAAAAAGAACCCCGGCGTGGTCTTCACGGCGCCGGCAGCAGGCACGATCAGTGCCATCCACCGCGGTGCTAAGCGCGCGCTCCAATCCGTGGTCATCGACGTGGACGAAGCGGGCGGCGCGGTCGCCTTCCCGGTGATCGGCCCCGAGGCCATCGCTGGGGTAGAGCGCAGCGCGGTGGTGGAGGCGCTGGTGGCCAGCGGCCTCTGGACCGCCCTGCGCACCCGACCCTTCTCGCGGATTCCCGCGAAGGAAAGCACGCCGGCCGCCATCTTTGTGACTGCCATGGATACGCAGCCTCTGGCCGCGGACCCGGTGCTGGCGGTTGCGGATCAGCACGACGCGCTCAGCCATGGCCTCGATGCCCTGGCTCGCCTTACAGAGGGCAAGGTTTACCTTTGCACGGCCCCCGGCGTCACCCTGCCTACCGGTAGCGATGCCCGGATTCAACAGGAAAGCTTTGCCGGCCCCCATCCCGCGGGGCTCCCGGGCACGCACATTCATTACCTGGAACCCGTTTCCGCGCAAAAGTCCGTTTGGCACATCGGGCTTCAGGACGTGGTGGCGCTGGGGCGGACCCTGCTTGACGGTGAGCTGTACTCCCGGCGAGTGGTGGCCCTTGGCGGGCCGGCGGTGACCCGTCCCCGGCTCCTTCGGACCGTGCTCGGGGCCAGCATCGACGAGCTGACCGCCGGGGAGCTGGGTAGCGGTGATCTGCGTGTGCTGTCCGGCTCGGTCTTCTCGGGTCGCAGCGCCCGCGGCGCGCTGGCGTTTCTCGGCCGTTACCACAGCCAAATTTCGGCGCTCGAGGAAGACCGGAGCCGACCCCTCTTTCATTACCTACGCCCGGGGCGCGAAGCCTTCTCCGTGCTGCCCGTGTTCCTGTCCCGGCTGGCGCCGAAGAAACGCTTCCCGTTCACCACCAGCGCCAACGGTTCGGCTCGAGCCATGGTGCCCGTGGGGTGCTATGAAGCAGTCATGCCCCTGGACATCCTGCCCACGCAGCTGCTGCGCAGTCTGCTGGTGGGCGACATCGAGACCTCCATCGCCCTCGGGGCCCTGGAGCTCGACGAGGAAGACTTGGCTCTGTGCACCTTTGCGTGCCCGGGGAAATACGAATACGGCCCCGTGCTTCGGGGTCTGCTCGACCGCATCGAGAAGGAGGGCTAGGTCGTGGGCTTACGCAGTGTGCTAGATCGTCTCGAGCCGGAATTCGAGAAGGGCGGCAAGTACGAAAAGTGGGCAGCTTTGTACGAGGCCGTGGATACGGCGCTCTACAAGCCCAGCCGGGTCACCGGGGGGGCCTCTCACGTCCGCGACAGCATCGATCTGAAGCGGATCATGATTACGGTGTGGCTCTGCACCTTCCCGGCGATGTTTGCCGGTATGTACGCGATTGGTCACAACGCCAACGAGGCCCTAGCAGCCCTTGGGCTGGCCGCAGCCGACGGCTGGCGCGGGGCCGTCATTGGCACCTTTGCGGGCTTCGATCCCGCCAGCGCCTGGGACTGCCTGGTGCACGGCGCGCTCTACTTCCTGCCGGCCTACGCTGTCACCTTCCTGGTCGGGGGGTTCTGGGAGGTGCTCTTTGCCTCAAAGCGGGGCCACGAGGTCAACGAAGGTTTTTTCGTGACCAGCGTCCTCTTCGCCCTGACCCTGCCTCCGACCATTCCCCTATGGCTCGTCGCCCTCGGGATCAGCTTCGGGGTGATCATCGGCAAGGAAGTCTTCGGCGGCACGGGGAAGAACTTCCTAAACCCCGCGCTGACGGGCCGAGCCTTCCTCTACTTCGCCTACCCGGCGTCCATGTCCGGGGATGCGGTGTGGACCGCGGTGGACGGCTACACCTCTGCCACGCCCCTGGGCCGCGCGGCCCTCGGGGAAGACTACGGCGTGAGCTGGATGGATGCGTTCCTGGGCACCATGCCCGGCTCCATGGGGGAAGTCTCGACCCTGGCCATCCTCCTCGGCGGCGCTGCTCTGGTGCTCATGCGCATTGCCAACTGGCGGATCATGGCCGGCGTGGTGCTTGGCGGCTTACTGATGACCTTGCTCTTCAATGCCCTGGGGTCCGAGACCAATCCGCTCTTCGCCATGCCCTTTAGCTGGCACTTCGTGCTTGGGGGCTTCGCCTTCGGCGCCGTGTTCATGGCCACGGACCCGGTCTCGGCGTCCATGACCAATACGGGCCGCTACTTCTACGGCGCCCTCATCGGTGCCATGTGCATCCTGATTCGGGTGGTGAACCCTGCCTTCCCGGAAGGGATGATGCTCGCCATTTTGTTCGGAAATCTCTTCGCACCGCTGATCGACAACATGGTGGTGCAGGCCAACATCAAGCGGAGGATCGCGCGCAATGTCGCAGCCTAAGCGAGATGGCATCGGCAACATTCTGCTGGTCGCCGTATCCGTATGCCTTGTCTGTTCCATTCTGGTGTCCGGGGCCGCCGTTGCCCTGAAGCCGGTGCAGAAGGCGAACCAGGTCCTCGACCAGAAAAAGAACGTCCTCATTGCGGCCGGTCTGCTCGCCGAGGGGGCGACGGTCGATGCGGCGGGGCGGGGGGTGGAAGCGCTCTTCGCGAACTTCGAGACCCGGGTGGTGGATCTGCGCACCGGTCGCTATGCGGAGGACGTCGATGCCCAGGGCTTCGATCAGCTGCGGACCGCGGCCGATCCGAGCCGCTCCACGGCCCTGGCCACGGGGGAAGACCCGGCTACGATCAAACGTCTTGAGCATTATGGCCTGGTGTACTTGAAGCGCGATGCGAGCGGAGCGATTGAGACCGCCGTGCTGCCGATCCGGGGCTACGGCCTCTGGGGCACGCTCTATGGCTACCTGGCCCTCGACAGCGATCTTGAAACGGTCGCCGGCATCGGCTTCTACCAGCATAAGGAAACCCCCGGGCTGGGGGGTGAGGTGGAAAATCCCCGGTGGAAAGCCCAGTGGGCTGGCGTCAGCCTCTTCGGCGATGACGGTGCTCCGGCGGTAGCCCTGGTGAAGGGCAAGGCCCCGGAGGGCAGCGATGCCCGGAGCCATCAGGTGGACGCGCTGTCCGGCGCGACCATGACGAGCCGAGGGGTGCAGAACTTGGTGAATTTCTGGGTCGGGGAGCGGGGCTACGGCTCCTGGCTTGAGAACATGCGGGGAGGTCGCGTCTAACCATGGCCAGCTCAAAGGAAGTCCTGTTTAACCCCATCCTCGACAACAACCCCATTGCCCTTCAGGTGCTCGGCATCTGCTCGGCGCTGGCGGTGACCGTCAGCATGGCCAATACCCTGGTGATGTGCGCCGCGGTGACGGCCGTGACGGCCTTCTCCAGCCTCTTTATTTCCATGCTGCGCAACCACATGCCCTCGAGCATACGGATCATCGTGCAGATGACGATTATCGCGTCCCTGGTGATCGTGGTAGATCAGCTGCTTCAGGCCTACGCCTTCGCCATCTCTAAGACCCTCTCGGTCTTCGTGGGGCTGATCATCACCAACTGCATCGTGCTCGGGCGGGCGGAAGGCTTCGCCATGCAGAACCCTCCGGGGCTGTCCTTCCTCGACGGCATTGGCAACGGCCTCGGCTACAGCGCGCTGCTGGTCACGGTCGCGCTCATCCGCGAGCCCCTCGGCGCCGGCACGCTCATGGGCTACGAGATCCTGCCCACGGTGAATAATGGCGGCTGGTACGTGCCCAACGGCCTCATGCTGCTGGCGCCGAGCGCCTTCTTCATCATCGGCCTTCTGATCTGGGCCCTCCGGTCCTGGAAGCGGGAGCAGGTGGAAAGCGCTGACTTTGAGATCGCGGACAATATCCAGTACCGGGAGGCGCTCTAAATGGAGTACTACCTGAGCCTCTTCGTTCGGGCCGTCTTTATCGACAACATGGCCCTCACCTTCTTCCTGGGGATGTGCACCTTCATCGCCATCTCGAAGAAAATCAGCACCGCCGTGGGCCTCGGCATTGCCGTGGTGGTGGTGCTCGGGATCACCGTTCCCGTGAACAACCTCATCTACCAGCACCTGCTGCGGGAAGGGGCTTTGAGCTGGGCCGGTTATCCGGAAGCGGATCTCTCCTTTCTGGGCTACCTGTCCTATATCGGTGTGATTGCGGCCCTGGTGCAGATTCTCGAGATGTTCCTCGATAAGTACGTACCTGCGCTCTACAACGCCCTTGGCGTGTTCCTGCCCCTGATTACGGTGAACTGCGCCATCCTTGGTGCCTCCCTGTTCATGGTGGAGCGGGACTATACCTTCGGAGAATCGGCGGTTTTTGGCCTCGGTGCGGGGGTGGGCTGGATGCTTGCCATCACGGCCCTCGCCGGCGTGCGGGAAAAGCTGAAGTACAGCGATGTCCCGGAAGGGCTGCGGGGCCTTGGCATTACCTTTATCAGCGTGGGGCTAATTTCCCTGTGCTTCATGTCCTTCGGGGGAATTGATCTCTAACCCTCGGGGCTTCTAACACCGGGCGCACGTGGTAGGCGCCGGCCTTGGGCCGGCAAAACGGAGAGAAAGATGGATTCAACGATCGTCCTGGGCGTGGTGATGTTTACCGGCACGGTGCTGGCGTTGGTCGGGGTGATTCTCATGGCCCGGGCCAAGCTCGTGAGCGCCGGTGATGTCACCCTCAATATCAACGGCGAAAAATCCGTCACCGTTCCGGCGGGCGGTAAGCTCCTCGGAACGCTGGCGGAGCAGGGCATCTACCTGTCTTCCGCCTGCGGCGGCGGCGGTTCCTGCGGCCAGTGCCGATGCCAGGTGCTTGATGGGGGCGGCTCCATGCTGTCCACGGAGGAGGGGCACTTCACCCGCTCCGAGGCCCGGGAAGACTGGCGCCTCTCCTGCCAGGTGGCGGTCAAGCAGGACATGACCATCAAGGTGCCGGAAGACGCCTTCGGGGTGCAGCGCTGGGAGTGCACCGTGGAGTCGAACGAGAACGTGGCGACCTTTATCAAGGAGCTCGTGCTGAAGCTTCCGGAAGGGGCCAACGTCGACTTCCGAGCTGGGGGCTTTGTGCAGCTTGAGATTCCCCCCTATGCCATGAGCTACGAGCAGGATATCGACGTGCAGCCCGAATTTCGGGAGGACTGGGACAAGTTCAAGATCTGGCGCTACACCTCCAAGGTGGCCGAGCCGACGATCCGCGCCTACTCCATGGCGAACTACCCGGAGGAAAAGGGCGTCCTGAAGTTCAACATTCGGGTGGCCACGCCCCCCCCGGGGCGCGACGACGTCCCCGCGGGCAAGATGTCTTCCTACGTCTTCTCCCTGAAGCCGGGCGATAAGGTGACCGTTTTTGGGCCCTACGGCGACTTCTTTGTGAAGGAGACCCCCGCGGAGAAGATCTGGATTGGGGGTGGCGCCGGCATGGCGCCGCTGCGCTCGCAGATCTTCGACGAGCTTAAGCGCAAGGAAAACGAGAACACCAAAATGAGCTTCTGGTACGGCGCCCGAAGCCTCAAGGAGATGTTCTACGTCGAGGACTTCGACTCCCTCGATGAGCGCTTTGAAAACTTTGATTGGCGCGTGGCCCTCTCGGACCCCATGCCCGAGGACAACTGGGAAGGGCTCACGGGGTTCATCCACAACGTCGTCTTCGATCAGTACCTTAAGGATCATCCGGCTCCGGAAGACTGCGAGTACTACCTGTGCGGCCCGCCGCCCATGGTGGCTGCGGTGCTGAAGATGCTCGATGACCTTGGCGTCGAACCCGAGAACATCCTTCTCGACGACTTCGGCGGTTAACCTCCGGGGGGAGGTGCGGCGCCGGCGCCCCGGCGAATTGGGGCGCTGGCGTTTCTTTTTCCCCCTGGCCCTTCTCTGCTTTAATGCGTGGCAGAGGAGGGAACACCATGACCACAACGCAAGCCCCGCAGGACTTTCTCACGACCCTAGCCGCCACCCACCCCGATAAGCTCGCGGTGGTGGAGGATCTCCCCGATGGCGCCATCCGCCATTGGTCCTACGCTGAATTTGAAGCGAACGCCTGTCGCCTGGCGCGCGTGCTCATGACCGAGGGCATTGGCGCCAAGGATCGGGTGATCTGGTGCGGCCAGAACTCCCCCTGGGTGGTGGCGCTCATGGCTGCTGCGCGCAAGCTTGGGGCCGTGGCCGTCCCCCTAAACTACCGCTTGACTGCCGAGGAAGCGGCCTACGTCGTCGATAACTCCGATGCCACGGTGGCGTTTATTGATGCGGAGCTTCAGCCGCTGTTTGAGGGGCTTCGGAGCGAAGCGCCGAAGCTCAAAACCGTTTTGGTCTTCGATGCGGCCCGCCAGGGCCTTGCCGTTTCCGAGGTCCACGTGGACGCCGAGCCCTTGCTCGCCGCGGCCGATAGCGCCTCCCTGCCGCCGGCGGGGGCCGCCGGGGGCACCATGATCTACACCTCCGGCACCACGGGGAAGCCCAAGGGGGCGGTGCGCTTTGGGGGCGCCGATCCGGCCCAAACCCAGCGCATGATTGCCTTTTATGGCGTGCGCGGTGATGACGTTTACCTGACCACCGGACCCCTTTATCACTCCGGTCCCAGCGGCTTCATGGCGACGGGGCAGCTGTTGGGGCAAACGGTGGTGCTACAAAAGAAGTTCGATGCGGAGGACTGGCTGCGCCTCCTCGATAAGTACCGATGCACCAGCACCTTCTCGGCCCCAGCGCCCATTCGCCTCGTCTGTAACCTGCCCGATGAGGTGATGGCCCGCTACGACCGCAGCAGCATGCGGGTGATGATTGCGAACGCGGCCCCCTGGTCCTATGCCCTCAAGCTCATGTACCTCGATCGTTTCCCCGAAGATTCGCTCTTCGAGGTCTACGGCTCCACGGAGCTTGGGGTCAACGCCATCCTTCGCCCCGAGTACCAGCGCAGCAAGAAAGGCTCCTGTGGCCAACCGGCGCCGGGCTGTGAAATCCGCCTTTACGACGAGGAGGGGAAGGTGGTCACCACGCCGCACACGGAAGGGGAGCTGTTCGTGCGCAGCGCGAGCGTCTTCGACACCTACCACAAGGCGGAGGACAAGTTTCAGGAGGATCGGCGCGACGGGGAGTGGCAGACCGTTGGCGATATCGCCTACTTCGACGAAGAGGGCTTCTACTACATCTGCGATCGGAAGAAGGACATGATCATCTCCGGGGGGGTGAACATCTATCCCGCAGAGATTGAAGGGGCCCTAGAACAGCATCCCGACGTGGTGGATGTCGCCGTCTTCGGCATCCCCAGCGAGGAGTGGGGGGAAATGGTTCATGCCGAGGTGGTACAGCGCCCGGGCGCGAGCCTCTCGGCGGAGGCCCTCATGGCTTACGCACGAGAACACCTGGCAGGCTACAAGGTGCCCCGGTCCGTGAAGTTCATCGAGGAAATCCCGCGTACGGGGACGGGGAAGATCCTCAAGCGGGAACTTCGCAAGCCCTACTGGGAAGGCCGCGCGTCCCGGGTGGGCTAGGCCCGCCGCACGCTCTCCAAGGGTTCAGGGGGCGCTTAGCGCCCCTTGAAGTCCGCCGGTCGCCGTTCCATGAAGCTGGCGATCCCTTCCTTGAAGTCTTCCGTTTTAAACAGCGGCAGGAGCTGCAAGAACACGTGGTGAACGTGATCATTGAAGGTCTCGTTCATGCCCATGCGCATCATGCGCTTGGACGCCTGCACGGCCAGGGGCGCATTGGCGCAGATTTCCTTGGCCAGGGCCCGAGCGCGCTCCGCGACCTCGGCCGCCGGCACCACGGTGGACACCAGGCCAAGCTCCAAAGATTCCGCTGCCGTGAGGGTGCGTCCCGTGAAGATGAGTTCCGCGGCCTTGGACCAGCCCAGGAGGCGGGGGAGGATCCAGGTGCCTCCGGATTCGGGAACGATGCCCCGGGCCGTGAAGGCCGCCGCCATCTTGGCTTCCTCGGCCATGATGCGGATATCGCAGCCCAGGGCCATGTCCATGCCGTAGCCCGCAGCGGAGCCGTTGAGGGCGCAGATCACCGGCGTGTCGAGGTTGTGCATGACCGTCGGGGGCGTCGAGCGCAGATCAAGGTTGGTGCTGTTCCCCGCATCGGACTCCCCCACCTTGCCGCTGCGCAAATCGAGGCCAGCGCAGAAGAACCGTCCCGTGCCCGTAAAGATGATGCACCGCACGTCCCGGTCCCGGTCGGCTTGAAGGAAGAGTTCCGTAACCCGATCGAGCATGGCGCCAGAGATGGTGTTCTGCACCGCTTCCCGGTTGATGGTGATGGTGGCGATGTGCTCGCTGACCTCGTAGAGGACTTCCTCCGCCGGGTCCGTGTGGATCTGTGCTTGAGACATGTGCGCGCTCCTTCTTGCCCCTAGGGCATGCTGGTCATTTTTTCTTCGGAGAGTTTGTAGCCCGCCTCCGGCGGAATGCAAAGCCAGGTGCCGTCGTCCCGCTTTTCTGTCCAGGGGGTGACGGTGACGATGGGCTTGCCGGCGAAGGCGTCGATGAGGCCCTGGCAATCGGCAAAACCCTCGAGAATTTCAATGTTTCGCAGGGTCGGGAAGATCACCGTGCGGGATCCGGCCTCCGCATCGGCTAGGGCTTGGGCAGGGGTGAGCCATACCGAGTCCACGGACTCATGGCCGTCGTGGGCCAGGACCTGATCCCCTGGCGCCACCGCGAGGAAGAAATGGGTATCAAAGCGCTTCGGCATCATGGTGGGCGTGACCCAGTGGGCGAAGCGGGTGAGTGCGTCGCAGGCGAGGCGCAGCTTGTGCTGCCGCAGGAAGTCCTTCAGGGGAAGGTCCCCCTTGTGCAGTGCGTCGCGCAGGGAATCGAGGGCCGCCACCCGGGCGCCATCGAGGAGTTCCCTTTCCCCTTCGGCCCGAGCGAGCAGCACCCCGGCCTCTTCGAAGGCTTCCCGGATCGAGCCGATCTCGATAGCTCGAAGGACCGGATCCTCTGAGGCGCCATCGCAGAGGGCCGCCAATTCAGGATCGTCATCCTGCGCATCCACCTTGCCGCCGGGGAACACCAGGGCGCCGGAGGCAAAATCAATCTGATGGTGGCGCACCACCATGAACATTTCCGGGCCCGCCGGGCTTTCCCGAAGCAGCACGATGGTGCCGGCGGGAACGGGGGGCTTGGCTTGAGCTTCAGTCACAACGTTGTCCTTCTGTAGGGCGGATGGGGGGCTTAGCGGCCGGCAACCCGCTTGAGGAAAGTATCGAGGGCCCGTTCCCGCGCTTCCCCCTGGCCGAGGGTGAAGTCGGGAACGATGAATTCGTCCACGCCGGCCTCCGCGTAGGCAGCAAGCGTATCCCGGAGCGCTTCCGGCGTGCCTACGAGTTTGGGCATGGCGCTTGGCGCGGCGTTCCAGCGCTCGAGGGTTGCGGGATCTTCGCTCATGAAAATGAGCGCCTGGGCGGAGCGGTGGATCGTCTTTGGATCCCGGCCGAGGTCCCGGCAGTGCGCCTCGAGCACCGCGCCTTTGTGGGCGAGGATCTCCGGCGTCCCCCAGACGTTCCACTCATCGGCCCAGCGCGCCGCGATGCGCAGCGTGACCTTTTCGCCGCCGCCGCCAATGAGGAGGGGCAGGGGATCTTGCAGGGGCTTCGGCTCGAGGCTGGCCTTCGTCAGGGTGTAGTAGGTACCGGCGAAGTCGCTTTGCGCCTCGGTAAAGAGGCTTTTGATCACGGCGCAGGCTTCATCGAGGCGCGCCAGGCGTTCGGCGACCGTATAGAAGGGAATGCCATATTGCTGGTGTTCGTTTTCTTGCCAGCCTGCGCCGAGCCCCAGCACCATGCGGCCGCCGCTGATGTGATCCAGCGTGGCCGCCATCTTCGCGAGTACCGCCGGGTGCCGGTAGGTGTTGCCGCAGACCAGCGTGCCGAGGCGAAGGCGGGGCACGGCGGTGGCCAGGGCGCTTAGGGTGGTCCAGCATTCGGGCCAGGGGACCGAGGTGTCTTCAGCGTTGGGCATGAAGTGATCGGCGTACCAGAGGCCGTCGAACCCTGCGGCCTCTGCATAGCGGGCAAGGCTTAGCACCGCCGGAAACGGTTGGGCCGGATTCGGCCACAGGCTAATGTTCATCTTTTTCCCCCTCTCCTCACCCCCTAAGCTACCAGAAAGCTCGGGAAACCACCCCCTAGGGAGACGCCCATGGCCGCCCTCGCCTATGTTGAGGTGACCTATCATTTTTCCGGCTGCCGGTCTCTGAAAGAGCGGCGAAGTCGGCTTCTGCCCCTGCTTGATCGCTTGGGTCGGCAGCGGCACCTTGCCCTGTGTCAGGTGCCCGGGGACGCCCTGAAGGAGGCCTCCCTAGGGATCGCCGTGGTGGCCCCGG
>JAURCQ010000317.1 GCA_030828335.1 Gammaproteobacteria bacterium | reverse complement strand
TTGATGATCGCATTGTCCCAGTCGTCACCACCGAGTTGGGTATCACCATCGGTTGCGAGCACTTCGAAGAAGCCTTCGTCTATTTCGAGAACAGAGATATCAAAGGTTCCACCACCGAGGTCATAAACGGCGATTTTCTCTTCGCCCTCCTTCTCGAGGCCATAGGCCAAAGCGGCTGCAGTAGGCTCGTTGACGATTCGCTTCACATCGAGACCGGCGATTTCTCCGGCGGCCTTCGTTGCGTTGCGCTGCGAGTCGTTGAAGTAGGCAGGAACGGTGATGACCGCTTCGGTGATGGTTTCACCCAGCTTGGACTCGGCATCCGCTTTCAACTTCCCGAGAATCATCGCAGAAATTTCCTGCGGGCTGTAGGTTTTGCTTTCGCCGCCGACTTCCACTTCGATATGGGCGTCACCATTGGAAGCTTTCACTATTTTGTAGGGAGCTTTTTTCTCCTCATCGTCCAGCTCGTCGAACTTGCGTCCGATTAGCCGCTTCGCGGAGAAGATCGTGTTCATCGGGTTCGTGATCGCCTGACGCTTCGCGGCCTGGCCAACGAGGCGTTCGCCATCTTTAGAGAAAGCGACAACAGAAGGTGTCGTCCGGGCACCCTCGGCGTT
>JAURCQ010000316.1 GCA_030828335.1 Gammaproteobacteria bacterium | reverse complement strand
CGTAGCGAGTTTCACAAGTAATTGCACTTCTCACTTTAATCTCGTCAACGCCCATGGCCTCGACCCGATCCGACCATTTTTCATCGATCAGGGTACCCCGAGGAATCAGAACCTCGTCACCCGCAGCGTTATATACATCTTCCGCCACGACGCGACCCAGGACCCTTGAACCCAGACCTGCGATGACATCACCACCCTCGATCACAGCGTTCATAATCATGCCGTCCTCGGTGCCGCAATCGTACTCGGTCACGACCAGATCCTGAGCAACGTCGACCAATCGACGCGTCAAGTATCCGGAGTTAGCTGTCTTAAGTGCCGTATCCGCCAGGCCTTTTCGAGCCCCGTGGGTAGAGATGAAGTATTGCATCACTGATAACCCTTCACGGAAATTCGCCGTGATTGGCGTTTCAATGATAGAGCCATCAGGCTTGGCCATCATGCCTCGCATACCCGAGAGCTGGCGGATCTGAGCGGGTGAGCCTCGAGCGCCGGAATCTGAATACATCCAAACACTATTGAAGGAACTTTGAGTTTCTTCCTCGCCATCTTTGTTAATGACCGCCTCGGTGCTCAGCGTGTCCATCATCGCGTTACTGACTTGATCACTTGCTCGGGTCCAA
>JAURCQ010000315.1 GCA_030828335.1 Gammaproteobacteria bacterium | reverse complement strand
AAACTCGATAAACACGATTTCGACGATAAGTCTGCAAGTGAATGGACAGGCTTTGCAAACCAAAGCCCCACGACTTCAGACGCCAAGTCGATGGCAATCCTCAGAGTGCTCTGATTCGTTAGTGATCTGTGCTACCTTTCCGGATGTGGGATACACCTGACCAACGGTCGGATTGAACTCAGGGTTTGATGAAACACCCGCGTAAGCACGACAGGCATCGATTGAAGCAGTGGTGCAAGTGCCGGGACTCGAACCCGGGACCTCTCCCTTACCAAGGGAGTGCTCTACCAACTGAGCCACACCTGCATGGGTGCGGGATTATTAAGGTCTGAACGCATCAAGTCAACATGCAACGCAAGATTCAAGTTACCGAAATCGCCGAACTTCTGAGTCAACCAGATGGCTATGACAGCATCATCGATGTTCGTTCGCCATCTGAGTTTCATGAGGACCACATTCCAGGCGCCATCAATTTACCAGTACTGAATGATCAAGAGCGTGCCGAAGTGGGGACTATTTACAAGCAAGTCGATCCCTTTACCGCTCGAAAAAGAGGTGCTGTCCTCACCAGTCAAAACATCGCACAACACATTTTCACGTTGAGCGACCATGGGAAGGATTGGAAGCCT
>JAURCQ010000314.1 GCA_030828335.1 Gammaproteobacteria bacterium | reverse complement strand
TTTTTATCGTCACATTCATTAAAATTAAGAGTCTCGAAAGGGGTTCTGGCCGGGCAACCGAAAAAACCTTCAAATCCGCGTTGTTGGCCGCAACCGGCTATGGTATAAAGCGCGCGCCCCGGTAGCAACCGTTGCTTTCGGGAGTACTTAAATCACACGCATACCGACACGTCTTACTGGGTGCCCCACCGAAAAAGGGGTTGTGAGATGGGGTATGCGGAGGCCTAACCCGGAGAAATCGATATGGCAGACGTTACCATGCGCCAGATGCTAGAGGCTGGCGTGCACTTTGGTCATCAGACCCGTTACTGGAACCCGAAGATGGCACCGTTCATCTTTGGCGAACGTAACAAAATCCACATTATCAACCTCGAGAAGAGCCTGCCCCTGGCGCGCGAAGCGGCTGCCTTTGTGAAGGCAACCATCGCCGATGGCGGCACAATCCTGTTTGTAGGCACCAAACGCGCTGCGCGCGAAGCGGTTCGCACGCACGCGATGCGCTGCGAAATGCCGTTCGTCAGCCAGCGCTGGCTCGGCGGCATGCTGACCAACTACAAGACCATTCGCCAGTCGGTCAAGCGCCTGATGACGCTCGAGCAAATGGCGGAAGACGGCTCATTCGAAGGCCTTACCAAGA
>JAURCQ010000313.1 GCA_030828335.1 Gammaproteobacteria bacterium | reverse complement strand
AATCAGTTGGCGCAGGTGGCCAAGTTCGTGCCGGATTCGGTCGGAGTTGAAGCCGCCGCCGCGCTCAAATTCCAGCAGGTACTTCGCGTAACTCCAGCCCTTGTTCTCCTCACCGATGCGGTTGCTCACAGGCACCCGTACATTGTCGAAGAACACCTGGTTGACTTCGTGGTCGCCGGCCATGGTGATAATGGGCTCCACCTTCACCCCGGGGGTGTCCATGGCGATTAACAGGAAGCTGATACCCTGTTGTGGCCGGCCGCTATTATCGGTGCGCACCAGGCAGAAAATATGGTCAGCCAGGTGGGCGTGGGTAGTCCACATCTTGGAGCCGTTGACAATGTAATCCTCGCCATCCGCTTCCGCCTTGAGCTTCAGGCTGGCCAGGTCGGAGCCGGCACCGGGCTCGGAATAGCCCTGGCACCAGTACTGCTCCCCCGAGAGGATCCTGGGCAGGTATTGCTGCTTTTGCTGTTCGCTGCCAAAGGCCATGATGACCGGTGCCAGCATCAACAGTCCCAGGGGAATTAGCATAGGCGCCCCTGCCAGGTAGCACTCTTTGCTGAACAGGTATTTTTGCGCCGGGGTCCAGTCGGTGCCGCCGTGTTCTACCGGCCATTGGGGCACGGCCCAGCCCTT
>JAURCQ010000312.1 GCA_030828335.1 Gammaproteobacteria bacterium | reverse complement strand
ATCGACACGAATATCGGCTTTGTTAATCTCGATGGTGTCAACCTCTGCCGCTTCCGCCATGACCGCTACAGTACAAGCGGAAGTATGAATACGGCCCTGTGATTCCGTTTCGGGAACGCGCTGGACACGATGGGCGCCCGACTCGAATTTAAGATGGGCGTAGACGTCTCTGCCTTCCACACGAGTAATAATCTCTTTAAAACCGCCGTGCTCTCCGGCTCGCTCCGACAGCACTTCAAGCCGCCATCGCATCCGCTCTGCGTATCGCGAGTACATGCGGAATAAATCGCCAGAAAAAATCGCCGCCTCATCGCCACCTGTGCCGGCGCGAATTTCGAGAAACACGTTAGCGGAATCTTTGGGGTCTTTTGGCAGAAGAAGTCTTTGCAGCTCAACCTCTAGCTCTTCAACTAAATCCTTTGCGGCCGACAGCTCCTCTTGGGCAAGTTGGCGCATTTCAGAATCGTCGTCCTCGAGTAAAAGGAGCGCAGCCTCAACATCCCCCTTCGCAATTTCGAAACGCTTAAAGGTCGCTACTACGTCCTCAAGCTCCGAATATTCGCGGGACAATTCACGGAAACGTTCTTGCTGGCTGATCGTTTCTGCGTCGCTCAACAAAGCCGATACTTCTTCATGACGCTC
>JAURCQ010000311.1 GCA_030828335.1 Gammaproteobacteria bacterium | reverse complement strand
GGAAGATCATTGCCTGCTGGAATTTTGCTGTAGCTCATTTTTTTCTCTTAGTTAGTAGTTTTGATATAAATTTATGTAGTTCGTCCTAAAAAAATCTTCTATGGAAGTGCATGAATTATACTGTTGAGACGTGCTTATTGCCACCCTTGGTTGAATTAAAATCTATTAGTTGTAAATAAAATATCATTACTTATTGCTATAATAAAAAGACAATGTAAAATCTTTCAGATCGCTTTATAAGCGATATTCCTAAGGGGAGGCTATGACCTGAGACATCTTCGGATGGACCCTTTGAACCTGATCCGGATAGTACCGGCGTAGGGATAGGACGCATTTTTCAACGTTCAATCTTTTACTTTTCCGGGTCTCTTAACTTTTGTTAATGAGGCTTAAATATGCAAATTAGTAATATAAATATATCAACAATTTTGATGGTGATATTCTTCGCTATACTTCATTTAAATGCACATGCTCAAAGCATCACAGATATTTTAGAATCCATAACACCTGTAGTTGATACTAAGAAATATCCTAAGAAGACTCAAGACAAAGAAGAATCTTCTGTACTCTCTAAAATTATCATTAAAGCGGAATTTCGTGACATCAATATAATGGATAGTGCTAATAGCATTACTGTTATTGACACT
>JAURCQ010000310.1 GCA_030828335.1 Gammaproteobacteria bacterium | reverse complement strand
GACGGTTACGAGTCGTATGAGGACTCCGTCGCCGAACACGACGCCGTGCCCCTCCCTGATCGTGTCGCCGGCACCGACATGCTCTACTCCTCGGGCACCACCGGTCGACCCAAGGGCGTGCTCCCCGCCGTGCCGTCGACGCCACTCGAGGAGTTCTCGAGTGGCGTGAAGACGCTCCTCGAGCTGCTCTTCGCAATGGACGACACGAAGACCTACCTCTCCCCGGCGCCGCTCTACCACGCCGCTCCGCTCAGATTCTGCATGGCGGTCCAGGCCTGCGGCTCGACCGTGGTGGTCATGGAGCACTTCGATGCGGCCGAGTACTTACAACTCATCGAGCGGCACTCAGTAAGCCATTCGCAGCTAGTGCCGACGATGTTCGTCCGCATGCTGAAGCTCCCGGCAGAGGTGCGCGAGTCGTACGACGTGTCGAGTCTCGAGGCGGCCATCCACGCCGCCGCTCCCTGTCCGGTCGCGGTCAAGCAGCAGATGATCGAGTGGTGGGGCCCGGTGATCCACGAGTACTACGCGGGAACGGAAGGCAACGGATTCGTCTACTGCAACAGCGACATGTGGCTGGCCCATCCGGGCACCGTCGGCGTTCCGATCAACTGCTCGGTCCATATCGTCGGCGAGGACGGCGAGGAA
>JAURCQ010000309.1 GCA_030828335.1 Gammaproteobacteria bacterium | reverse complement strand
GTCCGGGCGCGCGCGTGTTCGGCCTCGAGCGCCGGAGCCGCGAGGCGGGCCGGGCGCTGGCCACCGCGGAGGCCGCGGCCGCCGCCGTGGAGCTGCGCGCAGCGCTCGGCCTCCACCCGGACGCCGCCCTGGAGTTCACGCCCGACCTGCAGGTCCCGCCGTTCGCAGCGGACGCTGCCGCGCGCCGCGCCCTGATCGGCCGCGGCCCGCGCATGCTGGCCCGCGAGGCCGCGCACCGCACCGCGGACGCCGACCTGATGCTGCAGCTGCGGCGACAGTACCCCGACCTGCAGCTCTGGCCCGGCTGGCAGGAGGAAGACGGCCAGCCGCGCGCGGGCTTCGGCGCCAACCTGACGCTGCCGATCCTGACCGCCAACGAGCCAGAGGTCCTGCGCGCCGAGGCCGAGCGCCGCTGGACGGCCGCGGCGACGCGCGCCGCGTTGGCTTCCGACTCCGCAGCCTCGGCGCGCGCCTCGGCGGCGCTCATCTTGGGCGCCGAGGGGATGAGCGCCTCCGCCGCAGCCTCGGCGGCGACGCGAGCCGCCTCGCGGAGCTCCTCGCGCTCGAGCGCGCGTTGCGCGTTGCGCTTGTCGCGCTCGGCGCGTTCGATCCTCAACCGTCTCCGACGCTCCGCCTCCGACGCCGCCGACGCC
>JAURCQ010000308.1 GCA_030828335.1 Gammaproteobacteria bacterium | reverse complement strand
AGGCGGTCCCGCACGGCATGATCTTCGATGGCGAGCTCGTCCCCGTATTCCTGCGTTTGGGTGGCCTTGAAGACGTCCATGACGGAATTCGAGAGGCCGCCGCCCACGGCGAGGCGCTCGTTCATGAGGGTGACCAGGGCTACCTTCCAGCCGTCCCCTTCGCCGCCGAGGCGCTGGCTATCGGGAATCACCACGTCCGTGAAGTAGACCTCGTTGAAATCCTGGTTGCCGTTGATCTGCTTGATGGGGCGCACTTCCACCCCCAGCGTTTTCATGTCCAGGAAGAACATGGTGAGGCCCTTGTGCTTGGGCTGGCTCGGGTCCGTCCGGGTGATCAGCAGGCCGAAGTCCGAGTAGTGGGCCCCGGAGGTCCAGACCTTCTGGCCGTTGATGATCCACTTATCGCCGTCGCGCACCGCGCGGGTTTTGATGCCCGCCAAATCGGAGCCGGCCACGGGCTCGGAGAAGAGCTGGCACCACACCTCTTCCCCGGAGGCGATCTTCGGCAGGTGCGCGGCCTTGTGCGCGTCGTTGCCGTAGGCCATGAGGGTGGGGGCGCACATGCCCTGGCCGATGATGAAGAGCCCATCGGGGGTCACGTAGCAGGAGACTTCCTGGTTCCAAATGACGCTTTCGATGGGGCTCGCATCCCG
>JAURCQ010000030.1 GCA_030828335.1 Gammaproteobacteria bacterium | reverse complement strand
GGGCAGGTCGAAGGTCCAAGCGCCAAGCCGCAGAGATCATCGAGGGGCGCAGACTCTACTGCATCGAGAGACACAGGGACAGATGGGGGCGCAGGGTGGTCCCCAAATTTTCATAGTCTGCCCGGAGCGACTCCGCCAGACGGGGCGGGCGAAGGCTGACCTCATCCCTAGGGTCTTCGTCCCCCAGGAGGGGCGTGGTAGGCAGCAGCGCTGCCCGAGCCCAGTGGCTTTGGTGCCGGTGGCCGCTGAGTGCCTGGAGCGCATCTCCCTGGGCTAGGCAGCGCAGGCTTCCGGCGTCGAGCTGGGCCCGGCGCCGCAGTTCCGGGAGGCTTTTGAAGGGCCCGCCCGTCTCCCGAGCCTGAATGAGGCGTTCCGCCGAATTACGCTGTAAGCCTTTGATTTGTCTAAGACCCATGCGCAGCGCCGCCTGGGGAGAGGCGTAGTCGTAATGCCAGGGCCCCGGGCCCCGCTGGCCCGGCCCGGGGCTCTGGGGGCTCGGTTCTAAGGTGTAGTCCCACTGGCTGCATTGCACATCCACGGGGCGGATTTCGAGGCCATGGCGCCGCGCATCCTGGAGGAGCTGATCGGCGCTGTAGAAGCCCATGGGCAGGCTATTGAGTAGGCCCGCATAAAAGGCCGCGGGCTCGTGGCGCTTGAGCCAGGCGGAGCAGTACACGAGCACGGCAAAGCTGGCGGCGTGGGATTCGGGGAAGCCATATTCCCCAAAGCCCTGAATTTGCGCGAAGAGCCGCTCCGCGAAAGCTTCGTCGTGGCCTCGCTCCCGCATGCCCCGGAGCAGCTTGTCCCGGAAATGGCTCAGCCCCCCTTGCCGTTTCCAGGCGGCCATGGCCCGGCGCAGGGCATCGGCTTCGCCACCGCTAAAGCCCGCGGCCACCATGGCCAGCTTGATGACCTGTTCCTGGAAGATGGGCACCCCAAGGGTGCGCTCGAGCACCTCGCGCACCGCCGCGTTGGGGTAGTGCACCGCTTCCAGGCCCTGGCGCCGACGCAGGTAGGGATGGACCATGTCCCCCTGGATGGGCCCGGGGCGCACGATGGCCACCTCCACAACAAGGTCGTAAAAGCAGGCGGGCTTCAGCCGGGGCAGCATGGCGAGCTGGGCCCGGGACTCCACCTGAAAGACGCCCAGGGCATCGCCCCGCTGGAGCATGGCGTAGGTGTCCGGATCCTCCCGGGGGATATCCGCCAGGCCCCGGGGCCCCTCCCGCAGGGGCGCTAGAAGCTCGAGGCTGCGGCGCAGGGCGCTCAGCATGCCCAGGGCCAGCACATCGACCTTCAAGAGGCCCAGGGCCTCCAGGTCATCCTTATCCCACTGGATCACCGTGCGCTCGGCCATGCTCGCGTTTTCCACGGGAACCAGCTCGGCCAGGGGGCCCCGGGAAATCACAAAGCCCCCCACGTGCTGGGAAAGGTGGCGAGGCACCCCGAGGAGCTGGGTGACGAGGGCCTGGTACCGCCGCAGGGCCGGCGCCGAGGGATCGGCGCCGCAGGCGCTGAAAAGCTCGGGCAGGCCCCGGTTTCGTTCCCAGCCCCGGGCCTGGCGGGCGAGCTTTTCGATGAAGGCGACCTCAAAGCCCAGGGCCTTGCCCACATCCCGAAGGGCGCTGCGCAGGCGATAGGCGATCACCGTGGCGGCGAGGGCGGCCCGGTCCCGACCATATTTTCGGTAGATGTACTGGATGACCTCCTCCCGGCGCTGATGCTCGAAATCCACATCAATATCCGGAGGCTCGTTGCGCTCCTTAGAGATGAAGCGCTCAAAAAGCAGCTGGCTTTGGGACGGGTCCACCTCCGTGATGGCTAGGCAATAGCACACGGCGGAATTGGCGGCGGAGCCCCGGCCCTGGCACAGGATGCCTTCGCTGCGGGCGAAGGCCACGATGTCGTAGACGGTGAGAAAGAAGTACTCGTAGCCCAGGGCCTCGATGAGCGTGAGTTCGTGCTCAAGCTGCCGGGTCACGCGTTCGGGAATGCCGCTGGGCCAGCGCTCGGCGGCGCCGGCGAAGGTGAGACTGCGAAGGTGGCTGCTCGGCGTTTGCCCCGGGGGGACGAGCTCCTCGGGATATTCGTAGCGTAGCTGGGCCAGGGAAAAGTGGCAGCGGTCGGCGATGCGTAGCGTTTCCGCCAGGAGCTCGGGGGGGTAGCGGCGCTGAAGGGTGGCCCAGGGCTGGAGGTGGCGCTCCCCGTTGCTATGCAGAGCCGAGCCGAGGCTGGCCACGGGGCGGCCGAGGCGAATGGCCGTGAGCACGTCGTGGAGGGGCTTATCCTCCGGCGTGACCAGGCGCACGTCCCCGGCGGCGGTGAGGGGGAGGGCGAGGGCCTGGCCGAGGGCGTAGGCTTGGTGATAACGCGCGACGTCGTCTCCCTCATCAAAGCACCCCAGGGCCAGCCAGAGGCGCTCGGGAAAGGCCGTCTTCAAGGCCTCCCCCCAGGGCCGCTGCGCTTCCATGCTGCGCGTTGGGTCGGGAAGCCAAAGGGCTAGGCTGTGGGCCGTGCGCTGGGCCGTGAGGTCCCGGAGGCTTAGGCGATACTGGCCCTTTTCGCAGCGCCGGCGGGCCTGCGTAATGAGGCTGCAAAGCGCCCCGTAGCTGGTCCGGTCCGGGGCCAGGAGTACGATCTTCGGCCCCTCCTCGAGGGTGAATTCGCTGCCGACGATGAGCTTTAGGCCTTCGGCCTGGCAGGCCTGGTGCATGCGCACGGCTCCGGCTACGGAGCATTCGTCGGTAACCGCCAGGGCCGCGTAACCCAGGGCCTTGGCACGCTCAGCCAGCCGCTCCGGGTCCGCGGCGCTGCGCAGAAAGCTGAAGTGGGTCAGGCAGTGGAGCTCCGCGTAGCCAGCCATGGGCGTCCCTAGGCGAAGAGCCCGTGGAGGTACCAGGCCTTGCTGGCGCTATCCTGGAAGATCCATAGCCAGGGCCCCTGGGGGGCCTGGGCCACCCAGTAGTCCCGGGGGGAGCCGGGACCTTCCGCCGTGTGATCCCACCAGCCGTAGCAGAGGCGCTCCGGGCCCTGGTGTAGCTGCAGAGCCTTGCCCCGGTAGCGAGGCTGGGCGCCCGCGCCGGAAAGGCGCTGGGGGCGGGGGAGAAGCCAGAGGGGCCGGGGACTACGGCGCCAACCGGCACCTTCCAGGGGCGGGGCCTCGAGCGCCTCTTCCTGGGCTCCCGCCCCGCCCCTAGCCTGGCCTTTGGCGCCCCGGGGGCTTGAGGCAAAGCGAGGGCGAAGGGTCGCGGTGCTGCGCTCGGGCCGGGGATCGTCCTGGGTGCGCAGCCCCGAGCAGCTGTCTTCCCCGAGCCGGGCAAAGAGGCGGCTTAGGAGCGTTTGCGGGGTTTCCTGGGTGCCGCGCTTGGCGCGTTGGAAGAGGTCCTCCCCGGGCCCTTCGCAGGGGCTTAGGGCGGTGACGCGTAGGGTAAGCCGGTCCACTGCGGGGAGAAGCGCCGCGCGGCTCAGCTGGAGCCAGGACAGCTCGTAGAAGGCTTCGGCGCTGCCCTGGGGCTCGGCGAGCACCACGCGGAGGATCTGGCTGCCGTGATCCCGGTGCTGAAGGCGCCAGCTTAAGCGGTCCGTGCGCAGCTGCCGATCCCGGAGCCATTGGGCGAGTTCCCCGCAGAGGCGCCGAAGGGGAAAGCGCAGACCGCCCCGGTGCACCGCATCTTCTAGAAAGGGCTGATCCCGGTAGAAGGCTCGGCGGGCCTTAAGGGCGGGGCGGAGATCGGGCTTGGTGCCCCAGAATTGCTCTAGCCGATCCCGGGCTTCCGAGCCCAGGCGCGCCTGTAGCGCGGCCCGGGGGAGGGCGCGGAGCGCGCCGAGGTGGTGAAGGCCGAGGTCTTCTAGCAGCTTGGCCGTGACGCCCTTGGGAAAGAGGCTGGCCGTGGGTAGGCGTTCTAGGAAAGGCGCGGCTTGGGCGGCAACCCCTTGGCACCAGCGCGCCTTTGGGCTCAGCGCGGGATCTTCCGGGAGGGCCTGGCGAAGGGCTTCCAGGGGGAGTTCCTGGCCCGCTTCCGCCAGGGCCTGGGCGCTGAGGGGGGTGGGCCCAAGGCTTGCGCTGACGCTGTAGCCCTGGGCCTGGAGCCCGGCCATGGCGGCGCTCTGGATGCGATCTGCGCCTCCAAAAAGCTTAACGCTATCAGCAATTTGAAGAATTAAGTTCGAGTCTCCGGAAAGACTGACCTCAGGGCTAAACACCGTGGCCCAATCCCCAAGGAGGCGCAGCGTTTGCTGTTCTTCCCGGGGCATGCGAGGGCGTACGTCCAGGTCCTGGCAGATGCTGAGGGCCGTGCTAAGGGCCATCTGGGGCTTAAGGCCCCGAGCCTGGGCCTGGGCATTGAGCTGGCACAGGCGCCCCTCCTCGCTGAGGGCCCGGGGCAGGGCGCCACCGCCCTCGGGGTCGCTCTTGAGCCAGTGCTCAAGTCCCAGGCGCGGCAGGTGAAGGCATAGCCAAAGGGTTTCCCGGGCCATAGGGCATGCACAGGCAAGGACGCAGGACTAGTGGCGAGCGGCCTGGGAGCTGCCCTTGCCTCCGGGGCGATGGGCCAGGGGCGTCGACCGGGGGGGCGCCTCGGGAGGCGCACCCACGGCGTCCCGGAAGGGCCCCCGAGGCGCCCAAAGGCGCCGCGGTGTTTCTGCTGAGCCCTTGGCTGAGGACTCGAGGGCGGTGGTGGCCAGGGGCGAAGCCGGCACCGCGTTTTCCCGGGGCAAGGGCCCCGGGAAGGTCGTACCTAGCTGCTGTTCCAGTTGTTGACCCAGCTGCTGACTCAGGGGGTCGTTCAGGGCGAGCTCGAAGGGCTCGAGGGGCCAGCCGCCCCGGCGCTTCAGAACGTGTAGCCGCACTTCCTGGGCGTTTTCCCCGGCTTCCAGGCGCAGGCGTAGTTCCGCCGGGGAGGCCTCCTGGGCCGCGGCTTCCGGGCGGAACAGAAAGGCGAGGGTGCCCCCGCTGCGGGCGGCGAGCTGCAGGCGCCGCAGCACCTGGGGGGTCACGTGGCGCGGGTCGAGCCAGCCCAGAAGCGCGCTGCAGGTGCCGGACTTCAGCGCCTGTTCCATGGCCCACAGCTGTTCCTGCGGCGTTTTGGGGTGAATCAGGAGGAGTCGATCAAGCCGGAGCCCTGCGGCTTCCAGCGCTGGCGCGGAGAGCAAATGGGGCGGGGCTACCCAGGCCACCCAGCGGTCCTCGTTGTGCGTGAGGGTTTTCAGGGTGGGAAGGAGGGTGCGCAGTTCACCGATGCCTTGCTGATCGCTTAAGAGCTCAATGAGCCCATCCTGGGGCCAGCCGGCCTGCTCCAGGGCGCCATCGAGGGTGGCAAAGCCCGTGCTAAGCCCTGACCCGGAAAAACCCCGCTGCGCCGTGGCGCGCCACAGGTGAGGGTGTTGGAGGAGCTGGTCGAGGGACGCATTCATGGTTGGGCCTCATCAATCATGGCTTGGAGGGAAATACTGTATAAACAACCAGTATCAGGTCAAGCCCTTTTTTCATCCCCCTGCGCTTAGGTATCGGGAGGGCTTGATCTCTGGGAAGGGGGGGCGTATCTCTGGAGCCGGGGATCGCTAAGCGAGCGCTAGGCCTGGGCCAGCGCGCTGACGATGTCGTCGTCAATGGAGTGGAGAACGAGCACTATGAATACGGAAGTCAGTCGAAGAGCCTTTATGGCCACCCTGGCGGGGGCTGCCGCCGTGGCCACGGCCCTGCCGCAGCGCAGCTGGGCTGCGGCCCCGATGCTTTATGGGCCGAGCGCGAGCGTTGTGAAGCTTAACGCCAACGAAAACCCCTATGGCCCTTCGCCCAAGGCCCTCGAAGCCATTACGAAGTCCGCGGCGGATGGCGGCGCCTATTACCCGGGGAAGGTTAACCGTGCCTTGGCGGAGATAATCGCAGAGCGCCACGGCCTCACGGCGGATCACGTCGTGCTGACCTCCGGTTCCATGGAATGCCTGTTTGCGGCAGCCGCGGCCTTTACGAAGTATGGGCGTATTGTCGCGCCGGGGCTCACCTTTGGCCCCCACCTCACCGTTGCTGAGCGCATGGGGGGAGAAGTGCTTCGGGTGCCCCTCACGGGGGAAATGGATCAGGACCTCGAGCGCATGGCTGCGGTCACGGACAGCATGACCAGCCTGGTCTACGTCTGTAATCCCAATAATCCCACGGGGTTGACGGTGGAAGGGGGGCGCATGCGCGCCTTCTGCGAAGCCGTAAGCGCCCGGGCGACGGTGATGGTGGATGAGGCCTATAACGAGCTCACCGATAACCCCGACGCCACCAGCATGGTGGATCTGGTCCGCCGCGGGGAGAACGTCATCATTACCCGCACCTTCTCCAAGCTCTACGGTCTGGCAGGGCTCCGCGTGGGCTACGCCCTGGCGCCGCCCCACCTGGCGGAGATGCTCAAGCGCCACGCTATGACCTCTCCGAGCGTGGTGGGGGCCGCTGCGGCCCTGGCCAGCTACAACGATGAAGCCTTCCTGGCCTACTCGAAGAGCAAGATCGTGGAAGGACGGCAGATGGTGGAGGCGCTCTTTGATCGCCTCGAGATTCCCCACGTGCCGTCCCAGACCAACTTTGTCTACGCCGACATTGGCCGTGATGCCGATGCCTTCCAGGCGAAGATGCGCGCCGAGAACGTGCTGATTCGCGGCGTCTACGAGCCCTACAAGACCTGGTCCCGGGTCAGCATGGGTAAGCTCGAAGACCTCGAGCGCTTTGTGCAAACCTTCGAGCGGGTCTATACCCTCGGCTAGGGATGAGGGCCTTGAACCTTGGAAAGGGCGGCGCAGGCCGCCCTTTTTCTTTTAAGTCAAGGCATTAGGAAGCAAAGTTGATGTTTGCACCTCGGGAAGATTGGGTGGCGCTGGCGCAGCGCTTCGCGGCGGAAGGGCGGCTTCGCTTGCCGGAGGCTCTGCCCGAGGCTCGGGCGAAGGCTTGGCATGGGCTGCTGGCGCAGGCCGGCTATGCCCTTATGCTGACCCAGGGCGGGCAGGGGCAGGTGCTGACCCCGGAGGCCCTGGCGCAGCTGTCCCCCACAGCCCGGGAGGCGCTTCAGCGCGAACTTCATCAGGCCGCGAGCCAGGGGGTGGGCTTTCTCTACGAAGGACACCAGCTGGCCGCGTCCCAAAATCCGGACCTCCGGGCCGTGTTGGCGGCGGTGAATGCGCCGGAAACGCTCGCTCAGGTGCGGGCGCTGACGGGCTTTCAGGACATCACCCACGCTGATGGTCAGGCCACGCGCTATCGCGGAGGGCATTTTCTCACGCGCCACCGCGATGACCTTCCTGGGCAAGCCCGGCGCGTGGCCTATGTGCTCAGCCTCACGGAGCGCTGGCACCCGGACTGGGGTGGGCTTCTGCAGTTCTTTGAGGATAACGGCACCCCCCGAGACGCTTGGGTGCCAGGCTGGAACGTGCTTTCCCTCTTCGACGTGCGTCACGTGCATTCCGTGACCTACGTGGCGCCCTTTGCCGGGGCGCCACGGCTGTCCATTACGGGATGGTTTAGGGCCAGCGAGGCCTAGCGCGGCGCGTCCAGCAGCGCATTCATCGCTTCGATATGCGCTGTGAGGGCCTCTAGGCGGGCCGTCGTGCGCGCCACTTCCTGGGCCACCTGCTCGTACTCCTCCTCTTCGATGGCTTCGCGCACCGCCGGTAGGGTTTTCACCCCATAGCCCGTGTAGAACCCTGGAGCGTAGAGGAAATGGCGGAACCAGGGGCGCCGGGGCAGCCCCTCGGGATCGGTCAGCTGCGCTTCCGCCTGGGCCAGCTTGCGATCGAGGGTGGCTCGCAGCGTTTCCGAGAGGGCCGTGGGATTGGCGGTGAGCGCGCCGTAGCGCTGGGCCGCCTCCGCCAGCTTGGCATGGGCGTTTCGCAGGGGCGCAAAGTTGAAGTAGGGCACGGGACGCAGGGCCTCCGGCGGCGCGACGGCGCCTTCCGGGTCGAGGGCCAGGGCATAGCTGCCATCGTTCAAGCGAGCGGTCCGCTGCTGCTGCGCCGTGCGCTGCTTCTCCGTGGCGCCTTCAAGATCGCTCAGGAAGCGCCCCACGGCATCAGCAACCCCTTCAAACTCAAAGGGCAACAGGGGCGCCTGGGCCAGGCGGAGGGTGGCCCGGCCGTTGAGCTCGGCGAGAGCGACGCCATAGCGAAGGCCCGGGTCGCGAAAGCGCGTGTAATGGGCATAGGTGTCGTAGAGGGTGTGATAGCTGCCGCTCGGCCCTTCCCCGCCAAAGCTCGTATTTAGGGACGCGATGCCCAGGTGCTGGAGGAAGGGCGAGTAGTCCGAGCCCGAGCCCAGGGGCGCGATGGGCAGCTCCGGTGCTTTGGCTTCTTGCTGATCACTTTTATCTGCGCTCAGCCGAAGCTTGGCCCGGAGCCGGTCCGTGACGGGCACGTCAAGGATGGGGTCAGGGGTGGCGTCGGCCACTTCGTTCATCAGGCGCTGGAGGCTATGGCTCCCGCCGAGATTGGCGAAGCCCCGGCTGTTGCCGTCCGTATTGAGGTAGGCCACGAGGTGCTCCCGAAGCGCCTCGGCATGATCTTCCACCCATTCCGTGGAGCCGATAAGCCCCGGCTCCTCCGCATCCCAGGCGGCGTACATGACCGTGCGATCCAGGCGGTGACCCTCGGCGGCCAGCTCGCCCAGGGCCTTGGCTTCTGCCAGGAGGGCCACCAGCCCGGAGATCGGGTCGGCGGCGCCGTGGTTCCAGCCATCGTGGTGATTCCCCCGGAGGATCCACTGCTCGGGAAGGCGAGCTCCGGGAAGGCGAGCAATGACGTTATAGGCGGGCACGGTCTGATAATCGAATTCGAGGGTGAGGCGGACCCGAGCGGGCCCCGGGCCCAGGTGATAGGCAAAGGGCAGCTGGCCGAACCAGCTTGTCGGGGCGACCTCGCCCCCAAGGGCCTTCAGCAGGGGCGTAGCATCGGCGTAGGAGAGGGGAAGGACGGGAATGGGGGTGAGCGTTTCTACCTCCTCCAGGGGGAGGCGCGGCGTACCGTCCTTAGCGCCCGCATAGGGCGTGAGGATATCCCCCGGGCGCAGGGGGAGGTCCATGACCGAGCCGCGCTGCACCCCCGTTTCGTGCTTGAAGGGGCCCCGGGGATAGGGATCCCCCTGTCCGTAGCCGTCGTCGGCAGGATCGGAATAGATCAGGGCGCCGATGGCGCCTTTTTCCGCAGCAAGCTTCGGCTTGATGCCGCGCCAGGAGCGACCGTATTTGGCGAGGACGATTTTGCCTTTGACGTCGATGCCGCGCCGGGCCAGGGCCTCGTAGTCTTCCTTTAGCCCGTAGTTCACGAAAACCAGCTCCGCTTCCACATCTCCCTCCGCGGAGAAGGCGTGGTAGGGCGGTAGGAGCCCTTCCGGGGCCTGGGTGGAGGGATCCTCCGGAAGCGCTGCCTCCGTTAAGGACCCTTCCCAGGCTTCTGGGGCCGTGAGGGCCATCCGGCGCACCGTAGGCACGGGCACGCTGACATCGTAGCGCACGACTTCCGTTTCGTAGCCCCAGCTTTCGAATTGGTCCTTCAGCCACGCCACATTCCGGAGGCCGGCGGCGGAGCCCACGTGATGGGGCTCGGCGGTGAGGATCTTCAACCACTGGTCCTGGTCGCTGGCATTGAGCGCGGCGCGAAAGCGGTCTTCCAGGGCATGCTGAGCGGCGCTCTCTTCGGGCCCAAAGCCCAGGAGGGGCGCTTCGCTCGCCCAGAGAAGCGGGGTGCTGGCGAGGGCCAGCGCGGCCAACGTGGGGGTTAGGAATCGCAGGGTCATGCCGGAAGTCTCCTCGTGCGTAAGGTCTTGGAGTGTGACCCAGCCGAGGCGCGGCGGCAAAAAAAACGGCGCCGTGCGGCGCCGTCGAAAAAGGGCAGGTTAGGGGCCTGCCCGATGGGCCGGAAATCGGCCCGGGGAGGAACCTTAGAACTGGTTCATGGTGTTGGCGGCGCCCCCGGCGAGGAGGGCCTTTTCCCCAAGGAAGTACTCCTTGTGGTCGTCGCCAATGTTAGAACCGGCAAGATCCTGGTGCTTCACCGCGGCGAGATCGCGACGGAGCTCCGCGCGCTGCACCCCAAGCACGTAGGCCAGCATGCCGTCGTTACCGAAGTAGCCTTCCGAGAGGCTATCCGTGGACAGCGCCGCCGTGTGGTAGGTGGGCAGGGTGATGAGGTGATGGAAGATCCCCGCTTCCCGAGCCGCATCGGCCTGGAAGGACTGGATCTGGCGATCCGCTTCCTGGCCCAGGGGCGTGGCGTCAAAGCTCACGTCCATGAGGCCCTTTTCGTCCGTAGCCGGATCGGGGTAGGCGGACACGTCCTGACCCTCCGCCTTCCAGGTCTCGTAGACGTGATGGCGGAACTTCAGGGTCCAGTTGAAGGACGGCGAGTTGTTGTAAACCAGCTTGGCTTCCGGACGCTTTTCGCGGATCTTATTCACCATTTCGGCGATCTGGCCCACGTGCGGCTTCTCCGTTTCGATCCAGAGCAGGTCGGCGCCGTGCTCGAGGCTGGTGACGCAGTCGAGCACCACCCGGTCGATACCCGTATCTTCCCGGAAGGCATAGAGGCCGTTGTCGAGGCGCTTGGGTCGAACGAGCTTGCCGTCTTGCTGGATCGTGATGTCGCCCTGGCGCAGCTCGGAAAGGTCCTTGACCTCTTCCACTTCAAGGAAGCTGCAGTATTGATCGCCGAGATCGCCGGCGGTGAGGGAAACGGGAACCTTCTGCGTGAGGCCAGCGCCGAGGGAGTCGGTACGGGCAACGATGATGCCCTCGGGGATGCCCAGCTCCAGGAATGCGTAGCGCACGGCGTTGATCTTGGAGATGAAATCTTCGTGGGGCACGGTGACCTTGCCGGCCTGGTGCCCACACTGCTTGGCATCGGATACCTGGTTTTCGATCTGGATAGCGCAGGCCCCGGCCTCGATCATCTTCTTAGCGAGGAGATAGGTGGCCTCTTCATTACCGAAGCCCGCGTCAATGTCGGCAATGATCGGCACTACGTGGGTCTCGTAGTTGTCGATTTGCTCCACGAGAGCCGTGGTGTCCTGGCCTGCGGCCCGGGCCTCGTCGAGGGCCGTGAACAGGTGGCGCAGCTCCCGAGCATCGGCCTGCTTCAGGAAGGTGTAAATCTCTTCGATGAGCTCCGGCACGGTGGTCTTCTCGTGCATGGACTGATCGGGGAGGGGACCGAACTTCGAGCGGAGCGCCGCGACCATCCAGCCGGAAAGATAGATGTAGCGACGATCCGTGGAGCCATGACGCTTCTTCACGGACATCATGGTCTGCTGGGCGATGAAGCCGTGCCAAGCGCCCAGGGACTGGGTGTACTTGCTGGTGTCGGCGTCATAGGCCGCCATATCCCGACGCATGATGCCGGCGGTGTACTTGGCGATATCCAGACCCGTGTGGAACCGGTTTTGCTGGCGCATGCGCACCACGTATTCGGGATTGATGGCGCCCCATTCCGCTTTGCCGTTCAGGCTTTCGCGGACGGCTTCGATTTCGTTCAGGTAGTTCGACATGGCAAGCTCCCGTGGATGAGCAGCGGCAGAAGAGGAAGCACTCTGGCTAGGCCCCCGGGGAGGGAGGGGGAGGGTTGGAGACCTAGAGAGTGCTTCCGCTTCCACCGCTGTAAGCTGACGGCGCGCACCCTACCAGCCTGAGTTATCAAAGAGTATGGAAAGAGAGAAAACTAATACATTCCATTTATTCATTAATGGGCTGCTTCCATTCCTTTTGCTAGTCCTGGCCTCTCCGGGGCAGAGCGCGGCGGTTATTGATTCCGATGCGGCGCTGGCGGCGCTGCTGGAATCGGGGGGCCTCGGGGCGGTCATGGACGATCCCGCGGGCCATCGCGTGCAGGTGCTTTACGCGCCTCTTTCCCGGGACGCCAATGGTGCCGTTTCTATTAAGAAGTTTCGCTATCGCGTTAATAAAAATGAATATTTCTATCCCGCTTCGACGGTCAAGCTCCCCCTGGCGGCCCTGGCCCTAGAGCGCCTGGGCACCCTGCCCAACGCAGATCGGACAGCCGTGCTCCTGACCGGCGCGGCCTGCCCCGAGCAAAGCGCCGTGAGCTATGACGCCTTCGGAGATGGCGCCCTCCCCACGGTGGCGCGCTATATCGAGAAGATTGCCCTGGTCAGCGATAACGATGCCTACAACCGCCTTTACGAGTGGCTGGGCCCGGAGGCCGTGGAAGCGCGCATGGCCGCGCTGGGTCATGAGGGGGTGCGTATTCGCCACCGTCTGTCCGTTTCCCTGTCTCCCGAGGCGATGCAGCGCTTAAATCCCGTGCGCCTGCTGGCTCCCGGGGCGAGGCAATGGACCTGGGGGCCGCGCCGAGCCTACCCCTCTCCCCCAGGACCGGCCCTGCCCCTCGGGCGAGGGGAACAGCTTCAGGGGCGGCTGATCCCCGGCCCAAAGGCCTTTGATGAGAAGAATGCCTATCCGCTGGAGGCGCAGCTGGCCTTTCTCCAAAGCCTTTACCTGCCGGAAACGGTTCCGCCGGCGCAGCGCCTAGCGCTCCCCGAGGGGGATCGGCGCTGGTTCCTGGAGCGCTTTGGGCAGCTTGCGCCGCGCAGCGGTTATGAAGCCTATGCGGCCTTGCCCGAGGGCTATGTGAAGTTTCTTGCCTTCGGGGGGCAGGCGCCGACGCTTCCCGAGGACCTGGTCATTTTCAATAAGGTGGGGGATGCCTACGGCTTTTTGACGGACGTTGCCTATTTCGTGGAGCGCTCGACGCAAACCGAGTTCCTTCTCGCAGCGACGGTTTACGTGAATGAGAACGGCATCTTTAACGATGATCGCTACGAGTATGAAACCCTGGGCTTTCCCTTCCTCGAGGCGCTAGGGCAGCAGCTCCTGGAGGATGCCCGGCGCCGCCCTCGCCAGCGCCTCGCCCCGGCGGACTTTGCGCGCCTCATTCCCTGGCCTTCGCCTCCCTGAGCCTTGTACCGAGGGCCAAAGGCTGTTAATAAAAACAGCCTGTGAATCTATACAAGGTGCGCCGTGGCGCCATCCGCCCCCTCTCCCGAGCCCCCCGGGCTTGGCGACTTTTATCGCGAGCATCTGCTCGAGCTTGTGCGCTGGGTGGACGACTGGGCTCCGAACCTGTGCCCGGAGGATCTCCAGGCCTACGCCCGGGATTTTTACCGCCTTTCCCCGGCGGCGCAGCGCCTTTGGGCGCGTCTGCTGCTTCGGAAGGGACCGCGCTTTATGGTTGCTGATCTTGCTTACGAGGAATGTGGGGCGCCCGAGGGGCCCGTCCTTGAGCTTCTCCTCGGCGGCTTTCTCGCCCTGGAGTCAGCCGTAGCAGAGTGCCTCGCCTTGCTGCCGCGATCGGCCCTGCTCGCGCTTTTCGAAGCGCTGGCCTTGCCCCGACCGAAGGATCAGCGCCGAGGAGCCCTGGAGGCCGCGCTGACCGCGGAGGCCCCGGCGCTGCTTCAGGGGCAGGTGTTGCCTCTCACGGTGCGACGGCTACGGGGGCGGGCCACGCAACGCCTGTACTTCGCCTACTTCGGGGAAACGGAGGGCGACTTAAGCACCCTTGTGGTGTCAGCGCTCCAGCGCCGGCGCTTTGCTCGGGCGCCCGAGGGCGCGCCCTGGCCATCCCGCCAGGCCTTCGAGGCCGCCCTCGCTTTGCACGAGGCGGCTGACACCACCTGGGACCGGACCCTGGCCGACCCCGAGGCAGGACCCTGGCGTCGGCGCCTTTTCACGGCCCTTGCCTTTCCCGGGCTGCGGCCCCGAGATGAGGCGCGGCGGGGCCGGGGGCTTTGGCGCCTGGCGCGACGTGCCCGGGCCGCTGGGGAGGAGGGCTTCGCCCTGCGCATCCTCGGGGCTCTGCCCAAGGGCGTTGAAACCCTAGCCTGCCTTCGCTGGCTCCATGGGCAGAATGCCCGGGAGCAGGAGGCCTGGCTCCTGGCGGGCGGCGACGGCGAGGCCCGTCGCCTCCTTTCCCGGTACCAGTTTGCTCAAGGGCGTTGCCGGCCAGCGCCGAAGGTGGCGACGGAGAAGGCTCGCCTAGCCCTGCCCCCAGGGCGCCAGCTCGGTCGTGTGGAGGGGGCAGCGCTGCGCCACCTGGGCGCCTTTCGGGGTTGGCACTGGGAGAACCGCTTCCCCGCCTGGGTGCTATACCTCAGCGCCGCTGACGTGATCTTCGCACCCAGCTCCGGCGCCTTCACGCACCCCCAGCAAACGGCCCCCCACGATCTCTTCACCGAGGACTTCTATCCGGCGCGGGCCGAGGTCCTTGAAGCCCGGTGCGCCGCCCTGGCCTCCGGCGCCTTTGGCCTTGGCGCCGCGCAGGGGCTCTGGCACCGCTTTGGGGGCTACGCCAATGCCCTGGTGCCAGGACGGCTGCCGAGCTCCGCCCTGTGGCTGGCGATGGGGGCATTGGCCCAAACCCCTGAGCGCTGGGCGGCCCTGGTGGCGTGGCTGCTCCGCGTCCCGGCCCGGTGTCGCCGGGGCTTCCCCGATCTCACGCTCCTCTGTGCCGGCGGCGATCTCCGCTTCGTGGAGGTCAAGGGCCCCGGGGATCAGCTCCGGCCCGAGCAGCGGGAATGGCTGACCCAGCTGCCGCGTTGGGGCTTCTCCGCGACCTGCCTAACTCTGGAAGCGGCTGACGATGCTCCCTAGGCACCTTTCCGTAGGCCACCTCGTGCAGAGCCTCTATCGCCAGGGCGGGCTTTTCGATCACCGCACCCACCCCCTGGCGCCCCTCGAGGGCCTGCGCGCCCAGCAGCGCTACCAGGCCAGCAAGGGGCCCGACTACGAGAAGGAGGTGCGCCTGGCGGGTACCTTTCCCAGCGAAGGGCTCGAGCTCTGCCTCGGAGGGCGCGCTGATGGGGTGGTGCGTCGAAGCCAGGGCTGGGAAGTGGAGGAAGTGAAGAGCTACGGTGGCTCGCTCGGGGAAGCGCAGGAGGATTTGGCGCTTCACCGGGCGCAGCTTCGCTGCTATGGCGCGCTGCTGGCGCGCCAGGCGCCGGATTGCCCGGAGACCCTAACCCTTTGCTTGACCTACGTGCAGGCCAGCTCCGGGGCGGCGACGGCGGTGCGCTGGGAAGAGCCCAGGGCCGCCCTTGAGGCCTTTCTTCAGCAAAGCCTAAAGGCCTACGGGGCGGCCCTTGCCGGAGAGGGGGCGCGCCTCCGGGCCCGAAACGCAGCCCTGAGGGCCATGGCCTTTCCCTTGTCCGTGCCCCGAGCGGGGCAGCTGGCCCTGGCCCGGGCGAGCTTTCGCGCTTGCCAGCGGGGGGAGGGGCTTCTGGTGGAAGCGCCCACGGGGCTGGGGAAAACCCTGGGGGTGCTCTTTGGCGCCCTAAAAGCCCTTCCCGAGGCTCGGCAGGAGCGGCTCTGGATCATGACGCCGCGGCGCACCCAGCGGGGGGGCTTTCTCCGCGCGCTGAAGGAGACGCTGCCTAAGGCGCTCGCGCTTCGGGTGGTAGAACTGCCCGCGGAAAGCGCCCTGTGCCTGGCCGCCGATGGGCTCTGCAGCGGGCCCGCCTGTCCCTACGGCCAGGATTTTTATGGGCGTAGCCGTCCCGTGCTCCAGGCGCTTCGGGCGCCCCGGCGGGACGGGCGCAACGCGCTCTTCACCACCGCGGTGCTTCGCCGCTTGGGACGGCGCCACGGCCTTTGCCCCGTGGCCCTCGCGCAGCGCTTGGCCCGGGATGG
>JAURCQ010000307.1 GCA_030828335.1 Gammaproteobacteria bacterium | reverse complement strand
GAACCCGCCGGGTTCGACGCGCCCGAGGGAGGCTTCGAGGGAGGCTTCGGAGTGTCCTCGTCCTCGGGGCTCGAGGGACGCGAGGGGGGGGCGCCGCAACGCGCCGCCGAACCCGCGCCCGCCGCGCCGGCGCCGCAGACGACGACGTCGTAGCGCGCGCCGTCGACGACGGCGACGCCGTCGCGCGCGTCGGCGCGCGCGTCGGCGATTTCCCGCATCGCAAAATCGCGCGTCGCGAGGCTCGCCTCCGCCGCGCGCGCGGCGGCGGCGCAGGCGCAGGCGCGGGAGCAGGCGCAGGCGCAGGCGGCGGCGGTGCGGGCGCCACCGGCGCGGGCGCGGGCGTGGGCGGCGCGGGCGTGGGCGGCGCGGGCGCGGCGTCGTACGCGAACACGTCCCCGACCGCCGGCCGCGCCGCCGCCGTCTCCGCGAGGCTCCGCAGCGCCCGGTCGGCGTTGGCCCGCGCCGCCGCCCGGCCCGCGGCGCCCGCGCGGGGCCGCCAGTCGACGCCGGGGGGCGCGCGGCCGGCGGCGACGGCGGCCAGGTCACACGGCGGAGCCTTCCGCTGAGAGCTTGCTGGCAGCACGGCCCGTTTGTCCTTGTGTTCCCGTAGCCAACTCCGCATTGGTTCCGAGGCTGTCGCGCTCTCTCGGGAAGTTG
>JAURCQ010000306.1 GCA_030828335.1 Gammaproteobacteria bacterium | reverse complement strand
TCAATCACCCGCAGAATCTTTTCCTGAACCAGGGGTGAGGTGGTCGCGAGTTCGTCCAAAAAGAGCGTGCCGCCGTGGGCCCGCTCAAAGCGCCCCGGGTGGGCCTTGCTCGCCCCGGTGAAGGCGCCGGCCTCGTGCCCGAAGAGCTCCGATTCCAGCAGCGTTTCGCTGATGGCGGCGCAGTTCAGCTTTTCAAAGGCCCCGTCCCAGCGGCTTGAAAGAAAGTGCAGCCGTTCCGCGAAGCCTTCCTTTCCCGTGCCCCGTTCCCCCACAAGGAGCACGGGCTTGGCGAGGGGGGCGGCGGCAGAGACCGCATCAAGGGCTTCCAGGAAGGCCGGAGCCTCGCCGAGAAGACGACTTTCCCGGGGGGCGGCTTCAGGGGCGCGAAGGGGCATTGGTTAATCTCACCAGCAGGTGGCCAGTTTCGCCACGTCACATTGGAGGGGTCAGCTTAGCGTGATTCCTCGACTTTAGCGAAGCTTCGTAAAAACAACGGCTTAGGCCCTGGCTGGAAGAGAAGGCGGCGCTCAATAAAGTTGGCACGGGCCTTGGATAAGGTTAGGCGTGCCTCAACAGGAGTGGCGTTATGAGTATCTTTTCCCGTCTGTCTGACATTGTGAATTCCAACATCACAGCCCTGCTCGATCGGGCCGAGGAC
>JAURCQ010000305.1 GCA_030828335.1 Gammaproteobacteria bacterium | reverse complement strand
GTGTGGCAGCGAAGTCGATTCGCTGTCGGGCGCAGACCAACAGCAAAGTTTGGCGGAGCGCGCAGGAGCGCCGCTGTTCGAGGGCATGGGTGATTACCACATGCCCATCACCACCACTGACCCTAATGCCCAACGCTACTTTGATCAGGGCATGGTGCTGGCGTTTGGCTTTAACCATGCGGAATCCATTCGCAGTTTTCGCGCCGCGCAAACGTTAGATCCCGGATGCGCCATGTGCTTCTGGGGCGAAGCACTGGCGACAGGGCCGAATATCAACGTGACCAGTAACGGCAAGGCCATTATGTCGGCTGATGAGCGAGTCGGCGCGCGCGCCGCAATAGATCAAGCGTTGACGTTGATCGATGGAGTGACGCCTAAGGAGCAGGACTGGATCAGAGCGCTGGATCAGCGTTATGACGGTCAGGCGGGCACCCCCCGCGACCCGCTCGATCGGGCATGGGCCAATGCGCTGGCTGACATGGCAGCGCGTTACCCCAATGACACGACGGTGGCATCGGTGTACGCAGAGGCGTTGATGAATACTATGCCCTGGGATTATTGGGGTCCGAACGGGGAAGCAAAGCCTGACACGCAAGCGGTGATTGCGAGCCTTGAGGCCGTCATGGAGGCAGACCCCGATCATCCCCTCGCGCTTCATCTGTATATCCATGCA
>JAURCQ010000304.1 GCA_030828335.1 Gammaproteobacteria bacterium | reverse complement strand
GCTTGTACACCCAGGAAGAAGCGGCTGCCGATCCCGTGGGCCTGAACTCTCGCCTTGGGACCTGGACCAACTTTATGAATTTGCTGGGCTATTGCGGCTTGGCCGTGCCCACGGGGCATACGGAGGCGGGACTGCCCTTCGGCATCACGCTTGCTCGCCCGGAGGGGGAGGATGCTGCCCTCCTGGCGCTGGCTGCCCAGTGGACCGGTGCCGCGGCTCGGCCCTGGGCAGGCCGGGATCCGGGGCTCACCATCGCCGTGTGCGGCGCCCACATGTCTGGGCTCCCCCTGAACGTCCAGCTGCAAAGCCTCGGGGGGATTTTCCTAGAGGCCACGGAAAGCGCGCCGCTCTATCGCTTCTGCCACCTGCCTGGCGGTCCCCCGGAGCGCCCGGGCATGGTGCGGGAAGCCCAGGGCGCAGCCATCGCCGTGGAGCTTTGGCACCTCTCTTATGCTGGGGTGGGGCAGCTTCTGGAGAAAATTCCCTCCCCCCTAGGCCTCGGCACCGTGCCCCTGGCCGACGGGCGGGAAGTGAAGGGCTTTATCTGCGAAGCCTTCGGCGCTGAAGGGGGGCGGGATATCAGCGCCTTCGGCGGCTGGCGGGCCTATTTGGCGGAGCAGGGGGCGAGCGCGTAAGCCTTGACCTTCCCCGTGAAAGGCCGTTTCCTGCGGGCCC
>JAURCQ010000303.1 GCA_030828335.1 Gammaproteobacteria bacterium | reverse complement strand
TGGTCCGTGGAGCAGCGCTATATCTTCAGCGCGGAGTGCGCCGCCGCCGGCGCGCCGGCACTGGCGCCCATGGGCCTCGGCATGTGCGGCCCGGTCCTTATGGGCCACGGCACGGAGGAGCAGCAAGCCACCTTCCTCCCCCGCATCCTCTCCGGCGAGGACTACTGGTGCCAGGGCTACTCCGAGCCGGGCTCGGGCTCGGACCTTGCCGCCCTGGCCCTGGACGCGCGGCGGGACGGCGATCACTACGTCCTGAACGGCAGTAAGATCTGGACCACCCACGCGCACCACGCTAACTGGATCTTTGCCCTGGTGCGCACGGACCGCTCGGGAAAACCCCAGACGGGCATTACCTTCCTGCTCATCCCCATGGACACCCCGGGGCTGCGGGTGGACCCCATCATTTTCGTCTCCGGCGAGCACGAGGTGAATGCGGTTTTCTTCGATGACGTGCGCGTCCCCGTAAACCACCGCGTGGGGGCAGAAAACGACGGCTGGACCGTCGCCAAATATCTTCTGGAATTTGAGCGGGGCGGCGGGAACGCGGGGCCCGGACTCGAGGCGGCGGCCCAGCGCCTCCATCGGCTAGCGGCAGATCACGGCGTGGCCGTGCCTGAGGGCACCCTCGCCGCCCTTGAGGTCACCATCGAGGCAGTAAAAACCCTGGAATTCCGCATCCTGTCA
>JAURCQ010000302.1 GCA_030828335.1 Gammaproteobacteria bacterium | reverse complement strand
TCGGGTACGTGGTCGATGAGGCCACGTTTCACCTCGGTCGTGAACATGGCGCCCGAAGAGATCATCAACTTTAAACTCGACGTATCCCAACGATCCGGTTCAGTCTCCAGCGCGCGCAGCAGCGGCTTGGCAAAGGCATCGCCGACGATGATGATTTGCGAAATGCGGTCGCGCTCGACCGTGCTCCAGACTTCCTCGGGCTTGAAGCCACGGTTCTCCAACAACACAGAGGTGCCCCCCAGCATGTGTGGGAACATTAAGCCCAGCCAGCAGCCGGTGCCGTGCATGAGTGGTGGGCCAGACATCGCCACTACGGCCGAGTTGGCATCAAGCATTTGTTTGGCCGCCGGCGCGAATCTATCTGCATTCTCGAAGGGGTCCAGGCCAATCATGGGCGGGAAGCCGCGCATGAAGAACTCGGTGAAGCCGTCCAGCGGATACATCACGCCCTTGGGCATGCCGGTCGTCCCGCCGGTATAGAGCATGTAGATCTCGTCACCTCTGGGCTGGGTCCGCGCGGTGCCCGAGGCCTGCGACAGAAAGGCTTCATAAGGGATGCCGTTGGCAGGCCCCATTGAGCCATCCTCGGCGAGACCGTCGTCAACGCAGATGATCGCTTTAAGCATTGGTAGCCGATCACAGATCCGCGCTACGCGGTCGCCGAGTGAACTATGAAAGACCAGTGCTTC
>JAURCQ010000301.1 GCA_030828335.1 Gammaproteobacteria bacterium | reverse complement strand
GCACCGCTTTGCCATTGAGTTTCAACGCAAGCTCAAGCGGCAAGACAATCTGAAATCTCTGCTAGATGAAATCCCTGGAGTGGGAAATCGACGCAAGCGAGCTCTGCTCAAACACTTTGGTAGCTTGAAACGGGTGCGAGAGGCGAGTGTGGAGGAGTTGCGGCAAGTGTCCGGAATTTCTCCGGTTTTGGCAGAAGAAATCGTCCGTTTTTTCAAGGAGTGTGATTCCTTCTTAAAGAAAAAGTACGCTGCTTCACAAAAAGAGAGTTGACAGCTTTTGGGGAGGAATTTATATTTATCAGCTTTCGCTGAACCTTCAGCAAGTCCCCATCGTCTAGAGGCCTAGGACATCGCCCTTTCACGGCGGTAACAGGGGTTCGAATCCCCTTGGGGACGCCACTTCCAAAAATGACCTGCTCATCAGGTTCCGACCAAGCTCTACGTGGGGGCATAGCTCAGCTGGGAGAGCGCTTGCATGGCATGCAAGAGGTCGGCGGTTCGATCCCGCCTAGCTCCACCAAGTTTTTCGACAGATCGTCCTGCGTCCCCATCGTCTAGAGGCCTAGGACACCGCCCTTTCACGGCGGTAACAGGGGTTCGAATCCCCTTGGGGACGCCATATGGGAAAGAAGGGGTAGCTCTTATGAGCTACCCCTTTTCTATTTATATCGCTCTATTTCTCTCTTTGGTGTT
>JAURCQ010000300.1 GCA_030828335.1 Gammaproteobacteria bacterium | reverse complement strand
GAATCACGAGGGGATACCCAAGGTCTTCCGCGAACGTGATGGCATCCTGCACCGTGGTGGCGATATGGCTGCGGGCGACGTCGGCACCTGCCTCTAAGACAAGGTCCTTGAATATCTGCCGGTCTTCTCCTCGTTGAATGGCCTCAAACGAGGCTCCAATGAGCTCGACCCCGTACTTCTGGAGAATCCCTTCCGTGTGAAGAGCCATCGCGGCGTTCAACGCGGTCTGCCCCCCGAGCGTGGGAAGGATGGCGTCTGGCTTCTCCTTGGCAATGATCGCCTCGAGAACGGGCGTCGTGATGGGCTCAACATAAGTCTGATCTGCAAAACCCGGGTCCGTCATGATGGTGGCGGGGTTGGAGTTCACCAGGATGACCCGGATTCCCTCCTCCCGGAGCACTCGACATGCTTGCGTCCCGGAGTAGTCAAACTCCGCTGCCTGTCCGATGACGATCGGACCCGAGCCAATTACCAACACACTGTTGATGTCATCGCGCTTCGGCATTACCGACCACCCTTCGAAGTAGTGGTCATCTCGCCTTGAACGAGGTCTCTAAACCTGTCGAACAGGTACGTGGAATCATGGGGCCCCGCAGCCGCTTCTGGGTGGTACTGCACAGAGAAAGCGGGGATATCGAGTGCCGTGAGACCTTCAACGACATCATCGTTCAGACTCACGTGGCTCACCTGCACCTTCCCAAAGCCAGCGGGAGACTCCAC
>JAURCQ010000002.1 GCA_030828335.1 Gammaproteobacteria bacterium | reverse complement strand
GCCCTTCGGCCTCATCCCCTTCCCCGGCGGCAATACGGGCACGCAGATGGGCGGCTGGTTCAATAAGGAAATCAAAACCCTGGCCGACGTGCAGGGGCTGCGCATGCGTATTCCTGGCCTCGGGGGCGAGGTATTCCAGCGCGCCGGCGGCGAACCCGTGGCCATGCCCGGGGGCGATATGTATACGGCGCTGCAAACGGGCACCATCGACGCCACGGACTGGGTGGGGCCCTACAACGACCTCGCCTTCGGCCTGCACACGGTGGCGGAGTACTACTACTACCCGGGCTGGCAGGAGCCCGGCGCGGTCATGGAAACGCTCGTGAATAAGGAGGCCTTCGAAGCGCTTCCCGATGATCTCCAAGCCATCGTCGAAGTGGCCACGCGGGCCATCAACGAAGATATGCTCGCGGAGTACACGGCGCGCAACAACACCGCCCTCCGGGAGCTGGTGAACAAGCACGGCGTGAAGGTTCGCCCCTTCCCCGACGACGTGCTGGCGAAGCTTCGGGAAGTGTCCAACGACGTGCTCATGGAAATGGGGCAAACCTCGCCCATGGCCGAGCGCATCCATGCGTCCTTTACGAGCTTCTCCGCGGATGTGAAGGCCTGGACGGCCATCGCCGAGCAAGGCTATCTCGACGCCCGGCGCGCAACGGACTAACTCAGGTTCGGGGCTGGGGCCAAGGGGCCCCGGCCTCGCTACGCCCTAGGGCGCGTCCGGTAGGGCTTCCCACTGGGCCCAGGGGATACCCCGATCGGGCCAGGCCACGGACTTAAAGGGCCATTGATCCTCCACCCAGCGCCGGGTCCAGCGCTCCAGTTCCCCATCGAAGCCCGCGTTGAACTCCGCTTCCGTTACCCATAGGCGCACCACCGCGTCGTAGCCCGCCTTTAAGCTGGGCCGCAGGTAAATACAGCCCCGCTCCCGGGTGCCATCGGGGGTCAGCACGGCGTAGGCAAAGGCGCGTCGGCTTTCGAACAGCGCAGCTTCCTGAGCCATGTCGGCCACGGCGTCTTCCGCAGTGAGATCGGCCCGGGGCCAGCCTTGGCTGTGGGTGAAGGTGCGCTGGAGGTGATCGATGGAGGACATATAGGCCTCGAAGTCCACCTCAAGCACGGCGGGGCCCAGGGGAACGAGCACGAAGCCCTCCGTCTCTACCCGTTCTGGGACCGGAAAGGGCTCGGGCACGAAGGCGGCGGCAAAGGCCTCGGCGCCGAGGAGCAGGAGAAGCGCCCCTAAGCCAGCGCGGATCCTTAGGGCATCAGCGATGTGGGGCATGGGCGTTCTCCTGTCAGTGTGAAGTGAGGTTAGCCGTAGAGGCGCTCCGGCAGCCAGGTGGCGAGCTCGGGCCAGAGCGCCAGCAGCGCGAGGAGCAGCACCTGAATGACAATAAAGGGCACTACCCCACGGTAGATGTCCCCCGTGGCTACGGAATCCGGGGCGACGCCGCGCAGATAGAACAGGGCGAAGCCGAAGGGGGGCGTCAGGAAGCTTGTTTGTAGATTCACCGCAATCATGACCCCGAGCCACACGGGGTCGAGCCCCATGGCGAGGAGCACGGGGCCCACGATGGGCACCACCACGAAGGTGATCTCGATGAAATCAAGAATGAAGCCGAGGAGGAAGATCACCAGCATCACCACGATAGTGGCCCCCACGACCCCGCCGGGCATGTCTTCAAAGAGCCCCTGCACCAGCTCATCGCCGCCGTAGCCGCGGAAGACGAGGCTGAAGACCGCGGCGCCGATGAGGATGAAGAACACCATGGCGGTGGTTTTCGTGGTGCTATCGACGATTTCCCAGAGCGTTTGCTTCGACAGCTGACCCTGCGCCAGGGCCAGGAGGAGGGCGCCGAGGGCGCCGACGCCGGAGGCTTCCGTGGGCGTCGCAATGCCGCCCATGATGGAGCCGAGTACCGCGATAATCAGGAGCAGGGGCGGAAAGAGCCCCTGGGCCAGGGTTTTTCCGAGGCTGACGCTCTCCCCAGCGCTGAGCGCGTCGGGGGCCACCCGGGGCGCCCGCGCGGGCTGAAGGAGGGCAGTGGTGGCCATGTAGATCATGTACATGGCCACGAGCACGAGCCCGGGGAACAGGGCCCCGGCGAAAAGATCACCGACGGACACCGTATCCGGTGAGAAGATCCCCATGTTGAGCTGGGCTTGCTGATAGGCGCTGGACAGCACGTCTCCGAGGAGCACCAGGGCAATGGAGGGGGGAATGATTTGCCCGAGCGTCCCCGTGGCGGCGATGGCCCCCGTGGCCAGCTTGGGATCGTAGCCGTGGCGCAGCATGGTCGGCAGGGACATGAGCCCCATGGTGACCACCGTGGCCCCAACGATGCCCGTGCTGGCGGCCATCAGCATGCCGACAAAGGTCACGGACAGGCCGAGGCCCCCGGGGAAGCGACCGAACACCACGGAGAAGCTGTCGAGGAGCTTTTCCGCCACCTTCGATTTCTCGAGCACCACGCCCATGAAGACGAAGAGGGGTACGGCAATCATGGTTTGGTTGGTGATCGTTCCGAAGATGCGCCCGGAGAGAAAGCCCAGATCGCTAGGATTGAAGCTGCCCCCAAGCATCCCGCCGAAGCCAAAGAGCAGGGCAACGCCGGACAGGGTGAGGGCCACGGGATAGCCCAGGAGCAGGCAGGCGAAGACCGCCAGGAACATGATTAGGGGGATCCACTCAATCATGCGGCGAGGCTCCGGAGGATTTTCACTTGCTTGGCCAGTTCAGCGAGCCCCTGAAGGAGAAGCAGGGCCCCGAGCACGGGAATCAGGGTCTTCAGCAGGAACACTAGGGGGATGCCCCCAACCTCGGGCGAGCCTTCGAAGATGCGCCAGGCCCGGGCCGTGTAGTTCCAGCTGACGTAAATGATGAAGCTCGCCAGGGGGAGCAAAAACAGGCAGTGGCCGAGGATGTTGACCTGGGCCTGCTGGCGCGGGGTCATGCGGCCGTAGAGCACGTCCACCCGAACGTGGCCGTCGTGCTTTAAGGCGTAGGGAATGCCCAGCATGAATACGAGGCCGTGGAGGTAGATCACGCTTTCCTGGAGCGCGATGGAGCCCACGGAAAAGCCGTAGCGCAGTACCACCACAAGGCACGTGATGGCGGTCATGGCGAGCACAAGCCAGCTGACGCTGCGGCCGATCGCTTCCGTTAAGCCATCCACCCAGCGAATGAAACGGTCCATAGGGGCCTCCCCGACGCCCAAAAACGCGCCTGCGAGTATACACAAGGGCCCGAGGGACAAGCCCTCGCTAGAGGGCCTGGGCGACGATGCCGAGGAACACCAGGGCGCCAAACAGGTTGTTGCTGCGGAAGGCGGTAAAGCAGGCGTCGAGGTCCTGGTGGCGAATGCGCCAGAGCTGCCCCAGGGCCTGGGCGCCCGCCGCGGTGAGGCCCGCATAATAGGGCCAATCGAGCTGGTGGCTGAGCCCGGCCTGCACCAGGCATGCCCCCGTGCCCAGGAAAGCCAGGGCGATGGCCGCCCGATCAAAGCGACCGAAGAGCCGCGCCGTGGACTGGATGCCCACGGCTTCGTCCCAAGGCCGGTCCACCATGGCGTATTCCGTGTCGTAGGCGAAGGTCCAGAGCATATTGGCCGCCACGAGCCACCAGAGGGCTGGCGGCAGGGCGTCGAGCACGGCGGCGTAGGCCATGGGGATCGCCCAGGAGAAGGCTGCGGCCAGGAACAGCTGGGGGAAGGGTAGGAAGCGCTTCGTAAAGGGGTACAGGGCGGCCAGAGCCACGGCTACCGGGGAGAGCGCAACGGTAAAGGGGTTGGTGAAGAGCACCAGAATAAAGGCTAGGAGCGTCAGGGCCCCGGCGGCAAGAAGCGCGTCCCGAGGCCGAAGCGCTCCCGTGGCGAGGGGACGGTGCTGGGTTCGCGCCACGTGGCCGTCGAAGTCCCGGTCGGCGTAATCGTTAATGGCACAGCCCGCGCTGCGGGTTAGTACGACGCCGCCGAGGAAAATGCCGAGAACGGACCAGGGCGGGATCCCCTCGGCGGCAAGCCAGAGCGCCCAGAGCGTGGGCCAGAGCAGAAGCCCAATGCCCACGGGCTTATCCAAGCGCGTGAGCTGAAGGTAAGGGCGAAGGGAAAAGCTGGGGGCTACGGTTGTCATAGGGGAGCGATTATCGCCAAAACCCTAGCCTAGCGAACCCCCTGGGCGTGGTCGATGGCCGCGGCGGTGGGGCTTTCGAGCACCAGAAGCGGGTCCCCCTGCACGCGATAGGTGGTCGCCCGTAGCCAGCCGCCGGCGGCGTTGCGAAAGGCGCAGCGACGCTCCCGCGTCACTCCGGCTCGCAGCCCGCGGCCCATGAACAACAGTTCGCCGAGGGGGCGACGCCCCAGACCGCGAAGCGCCGGAAGTAAATTGGAGGCGCCCCGAGGCACCACGGTGCGTGCATGGAGCATCACCTCGCCGCTAGCGGCCAGGGTGATCTCCCGAAGCCAGGCGCAGCGCAGGCCCGGCGCCGCTAGCAGTGCGGCTTCCAGCGCCGAGGGTCGACCGAACCCCTCTCGAAGCGGCGTCACCGTCACCACGCCCCGAGTAGCCCGGAGCTGGCCGGTAATGGAGTGGTCGTAGCGGAGCCAGGGCGCAGCGAGGCCCGCCCGAAGCATCAGTAGGGCGTCGGGGAGGGTGCCCAGGTGCGGATCCCGAAGCCAGGGCTGGGGGCGGAGTTCGGGGCGTGGGGGGGCAATCAGAAGCACGGTCGGACTCTGCGCCTTTCCTGCCGCAAACTCAATCGCCGCCCCAATCCATTGATTTCCCAGCCACCTCTGCTAGGGTGCGCGCGGCGCCGGGGCACGAGTCCCGCGCCTGGCCAAGGAGACCCCCATGAAAAAGTGGCAATGCATTGTGTGCGGCTGGATCTACGATGAAGCCCTCGGCTGCGAAGAAGAAGGCATCGCCCCGGGCACGGCCTGGGAGGATATCCCGGAAGATTTCGTCTGCCCCGAGTGCGGCGTGGGTAAGGCGGACTTCGAGATGATCGAGATCGGCTAAGCCCTCCGGCCCCATTGCGTGACGGGTGGGCTTGCCGGTAGCGTTATCCCTTTTGGGGGAGGCAGGCCATGAGCTTAACCACGCGGATTCTCATCGGGATGATGGCGGGGTTCCTCCTCGGCTCCGTACTCCACGGCCTCGACCTTCCCGACACCCATCCGATTCGCGCCGTGTTCGTGGATGGGGTCCTAGACGTCGGTGGCAAGATCTTTATCGCGTCGCTGAAGCTTCTTGTGGTGCCCTTGGTCTTTGTGTCCCTGGTCTGCGGCGCCAGCAATCTGTCCGACGGCGCGGCCATGGGCCGGGTTGGCGGCAAAGCCCTCGGCCTTTTCCTCCTGACCACGGCCATTGCTATCTCCCTTGCCCTCCTGGTTTCTCTCACCATCAAGCCCGGCGAAGGCATGAGCCAGGAGGCGCCGCAAAGCTTTGAAGCCACCGAGCCCCCGGCGTTCAAGGACGTGGTCCTCGATATGTTCCCCACCAACCCGGTGGCGGCCATGGCCAACGGCGAAATGCTTCAAATCATCGTGTTCGCCTTGCTCTTTGGCTACGCCGTGGCGAAGTCCGGAGCCCCCGGGGCCCGCATTAAGGCCTTCTTCGAGGATTTGAACGACGTCATCATGCGCCTCGTGGTGGCGCTTATTGCCCTGGCGCCCTACGGCGTGTTCTGCCTCATGACCACCATCTTCACAGCACTCGGATGGAGTGAGATCGGCGCCCTGGCGGCCTACTTCTTTACCGTGGCCGGGGTGCTGGTGTTGCAGCTTGTGGTGGTCTATCCCCTGATGTTTGCGGCCCTAACCCGCCTCTCCCCCATGATTTTCCTCCGTAAGATGCGAGCGCCCATGCTCTTTGGCTTCTCCACCTCTTCGAGCAGCGCCACCCTCCCGGTCACGCTGGAAACGGTGGAGCAGCGCATCGGCGTGCGTAACGAGGTGGCCTCCTTCGTGGTACCCCTGGGGGCGACCATCAACATGAATGGCACGGCCATCATGCAGGGGGTGGCCACGGTCTTTATCGCCCAGTATTTCAATATCACCCTCGAACTCACGGACTACGTGATGGTGATTGTCACCGCCACCATGGCGGCCATCGGCACCGCTGGAGTGCCTGGGGTAGGCCTGATCATGCTCACCATGGTGCTCCAGCAGGTGGGGCTGCCGGTGGAGGGCATCATGCTCATCATTGGCGTGGACCGGCTTTTGGATATGGCACGCACCATCGTGAACGTGGCCGGGGATGCCATGGTGGCGACCATCGTTGCCCGCTCCGAGAACAAGCTGGATCTGGAGCGCTTTGCCGATATGAACGCCGGCGCCGAGCTCGACAACTAGGCTCAAGGCAAGGGCTAGGCGTTAATAAACTGCTGCCGCGTCCCTAGCCAGCGTTGCATGATGGGGGCCGCAGCAGCGGGGTTCGAGGCCAGGAGGCCCCGCGCGGCTTCCTGGATCGCCGGGAGCTGGTCCTGGTCCCGCAGCAGATCCGCCACCTTCAAGTCCAAGGCCCCCGTTTGCCGGGTGCCCAGCACTTCCCCCGGGCCCCGGAGCGTGAGGTCCTTTTCCGCGAGATAAAAGCCATCGTCGGAAGTCCGAAGGGCCTCGAGGCGCGCCTTGCCGTGGCGTCCCAGGGGCGATTGGTAAAGCAGCACGCAGTGGCTGGCTGCGGCCCCCCGGCCCACCCGGCCCCGAAGCTGGTGCAGCTGGGCCAGGCCCAAGCGTTCGGCGTTTTCGATGATCATGAGGGACGCATTGGGGACGTCCACCCCGACCTCGATGACCGTGGTCGCGACCAGGAGCTGAGTGTCTCCGGCCGCGAAGGCCTGCATGGCGGCGGCCTTCGCATCGCCCTTTAGCCGGCCGTGGACCAGCCCCACGGTGAGTTCCGGTAGGGCCTTCGCGAGGGTCTCCGCTGTCTCCTCCGCGGCCTCGGCCTCGAGGTGCTCGGAGCGTTCGATCAAAGTGCATACCCAGTAGGCCTGGCGCCCGGCCTTGCAGGCTTCTCGAACCCGGTTCAGCAAGGCTTCTCGGCGGCTGGCGGGAAGCACCACGGTGGTGACCGGGGTGCGCCCGGGGGGGCGGCTATCGATGATGGAGACGTCTAGGTCCGCGTAGGCGCTCATGGCTAGGGTGCGGGGGATGGGGGTAGCGGTCATGACCAGCTGGTGGGGTACGCCGTCCCGCGAGGCCCCCTTATCCCGAAGGGCCAGGCGTTGATCGACGCCGAAGCGATGTTGCTCATCAATCACCACGAGCCCCAGGCGCTTAAAGGCCACGCTGTCCTGAAAAAGCGCGTGGGTGCCCACCACCACGGGTAGGGCGCCGGAGGCAAGATCGGCCTCCAGGGCCCGGCGCTGCTTAGCCCCAAGCCGTCCCGTGAGGGCCGCGCAGCCCAGCCCCAGGCTCTCGAGCCAGGGCCCCAGGGTCTTCAAATGCTGTTCGGCAAGCAGCTCCGTGGGGGCCATAAGGGCGCCCTGGAAGCCGCTGCCCACGGCTCGGAGGAGCGCCAGCGCGGCAACCACCGTTTTGCCCGACCCCACGTCGCCTTGGAGTAGCCGAAGCATCGGTTGGGAGCGATCCAGATCAGCGGCGAGCTCCCCGCTGACCCGGCGTTGGGCCTCCGTGAGCTCGAAGGGCAAGGCGCTTAGGAAGCGGGCCTCGAGGGCCGGATCCCCGGCAAGGCGGGGCGCGGGCTGGGCCTGGAGGACGGAGCGGGCCGTCATCATGGCCAGCTGATGGGCCAGCAGCTCGTCGAAGGCGAGGCGTTGCTGGGCGGGATCAAGGCCCGCCTCGAGGACGGCCAAATCGGTCCCCACGGGCGGCGTATGCAGATGGCGAAGATCGGCAAGTAAGGTTTCCGTCAGCCCGAGGGCCTCGGCGCCCGCCCCTTCGAGCAGGGCCAGGGCACGGTGCAGGAGGCTCCGGAGCCGGGCCTGCCCAAGCCCTTCCGTGGTGGGGTAGATGGGCGTCAGGCGATCGTCGAGGGCGGGGGGCGCGCCGCCGTCTAGAAAGGTGAGCTCGGGGTGCACGAATTCGATGCCCCCGGCGCCCCCGCGCCCTTCTCCGAAGCCGCGGAGCGGGCGGCCCGGCTTCAGCTGCTGCTGCTGCGCCTTGGAGAAGTGAAAGAGACGTAGGGTGGCGAGGCCGCTTCCGTCTTCGACCTTGAGTACGAGGCTGCGCCGGCGCCCAAAGGCGACCTGGGCGGCCCGAATGGAGGCTTCAAAGACCACCGCCTGGCCCTGGCGCACGGCGGCGAGGGGTGTAATCCGGGTGCGATCTTCGTAGCGGAGGGGCAGGTGAAAGAGGGCGTCCTCAAGGGTGCTGAGCCCGAGGCGCGCGAAGGCCTCCGCCACCTTGGGCCCCACTCCCTTTAAGGTGGTGAGGGGATCCCTGAGCCGCGGCACGGTGCAGGCCCTACGCCTTAGGCGGCGTCCGGGAGCACCAGGATGGCGTCGAGCTCCACCACCGCCCCCTTCGGGAGGGCGGCCACCTGCACGGCGGCGCGGGCCGCATAGGGGGGCGTAAGCACCGCGGCCATCTTCTCGTTCACGGCCCCAAAATGGGCGAGATCGGTGAGGAATACGGTGAACTTCACGGCGTCATCAAGGCTCGCGCCCCCGGCCTCGGCTACGGCCTTGAGGTTCTCAAAGACCTGCTCCAGCTGGGCGTCGAAGCCCTCCTTCAGCTCGCCGGTGGCAGGGTCAAGGCCGATTTGCCCGGATAGGTAGAGGGTATTGCCGGCGCGAAGGGCCTGGGCGTAGGGCCCAAGGGCTGCGGGCGCCGCATCGCTGTGAATGGCGCGCTTGGTCATGGAGTTCTCCAGCTCAGATGTTTCGGGTTCGGGCGAGGCCGATGACCGGGGTGAGGCGCCGGAGCCGGCGCATGATGCGGGCCAGGTGGACCCGGTCCCGGACCAGGAGCGCAATGACCACGGTGGAAAGGTGGGCGTTGCGCTCCGCGGTATTGATCTTTTCGATGTTGGCGTCGGCGTCGGTGATTTCCGCAGCCAGCTCAGCAATGACGCCCTTCCGAGCCTCCACTTCCACGCGAAGCTCAACGCTGTATTCCCCGTCCACCTCGGCGGCCCAACGTACGGGGATGAGCGCTTCGTTGCGTTCCCGGAGTTCGGCGAGATTGCGGCACACCTCCAGATGCACCACCAGGCCTCGGCCCGAACTTAAGTGGCCGACCACCGGTTCCCCGGGCAGGGGATAGCAGCACTTGCCGTAGGCCACCACGAGCCCTTCCGTGCCCCGGATGGCCAGAGGACCGCCATGCTCCACGGTCAGGGGGGCCTCTTGGCCGCCGCCCTGGGTAAGATGCTGGGCCACCACGTAGGCCATGCGGTTACCTAGGCCGATGTCCTCGAGCAAATCGTCCAGGGTGTCGAAGCCCAGCTCATCGAGGACGTCGGAAATCCGCTGGCTGGGAAGGCTTGTGAGATTGGTATCGACGTTCGCCAGGCTCCGATTGAGCAGCCGTCGCCCGAGGGTGCGGGACTCGGCCACCTGCTGATGCTTGAGCGCATGGCGAATGGAGGAGCGCGCCTTCCCCGTGACCACAAAGGAGAGCCAATCGGGGTTTGGCCGGGCATCCTCGGAGGTGATGATTTCTACCGTCTGGCCGCTCTGGAGCTGTACCGATAGGGGAGCGAGGCGCCGGTCGACGCGACAGGCCACGCAGGTGTTGCCAATATCCGTGTGCACCGCATAGGCGAAGTCCACAGGGGAGGCCCGCTGGGGCAGCTCCAAAATGCGCCCCTTGGGGGTAAACACGTAGACCTCGTCGGGAAAGAGGTCGATCTTCAGGTTTTCGATGAATTCCAGGGAGTTCCCGGCGCGCTGCTGAAGCTCCAGCAGGCCCTTCACCCATTCCCGGGCTCGGGCTTGGCTTGGGCTTTGCTCATCGGACTTATACAGCCAATGCCCGGCGATGCCGTTACTGGCCACCGCCTCCATCTGCTGGGTGCGAATCTGAATTTCGATAGGCACCCCGTGCATACCGAAGAGCGTGGTATGCAGCGACTGGTAACCATTGGCCTTTGGAATAGCGATGTAATCCTTGAAGCGCCCGGCCAGGGGCTTGTAAAGCCCGTGCACGGCGCCGAGGACCCGATAGCAGGTGTCTGGCCGATCGACGATGATCCGGAAGCCGAAGACATCCATGATGTCGGCGAAGGCCTTCTGCTTTTGCCGCATCTTTTGATAAATCGAGAAGAGGTGCTTTTCCCGCCCGAGCACCCGGGCCTCGATGCCCTCACTGGCGAGGCACTTCTCCAGGGCCGCGGCGATTTCCTCCATCAGCGCCTTTCGATGGCCGCGGGCAGCCTGCACGGCCCGGCCGATGCGTTCCGCGCGCATGGGATAGAGGGCCTGGAAGGCCAGGTCCTCGAACTCCATGCGTAGTTCGTTCATGCCTAGGCGGCTGGCAATGGGTGCGTAGTAGTCGAGGGTTTCCCGGGCGATGCGCTCCTTCTTTTCCCGCGCAAGGGCGCCCAGGGTACGCATGTTGTGCAGCCGGTCTGCGAGCTTCACCAGAATGACGCGAATATCCCGGGCCATGGCCATGGCCATCTTCTGGAAATTTTCCGCTTGGGCTTCGGCCCGGGATTTAAAGATGGTGGTGAGCTTGGAGACGCCGTCGACCAGTTCAGCGACGTCGCTGCCGAAGGCCTCGGCGAGGGTTTTCTTCCCGACCCCGGTATCCTCGATCACGTCGTGCAGCAGGGCCGCCATGAGCGTTTGCGGATCCATGCGCATACCCGCGAGGATGTGGGCGACCGCGGTGGGATGGGTGATGTAGGGGTGGCCCGTTTTGCGCATCTGCCCTTCGTGGGCCGCCTTCGCGTAATGGAAGGCGCGCTCCACTGCGGCGACGGCTTCAGGGTTTAAATATTCCTGCAGTCGTGCCGAAAGTTCGGGCAAGGTAATGATGCGCTCCTCGGCCGCCGCAGGGGCGGGCCGGGGCGCGGGCCTGCGGCCCGAGGGTTTAGTCGATGAGGGGGTCGTCGCCGACGTCATGGTGGCTAGGCTGGGGTTCCGGAAGTTTGAAACCGAACTCGTCTTCGCCGCGCCGATCGACTTCATCGAGGATAGCGACAGTCACATGGCCTTCGGCGATTTCCCGAAGGGCCAGCACCGTGGGCTTATCATTTTCTTCTTCCACGTGCGGATCCCGGCCACCGGTGGCCAGCTGGCGCGCCCGCTTAGAGGCGATCATCACGAGCTGAAAACGGTTTTCGACTTCCGTCAGGCAGTCTTCGACGGTAATGCGGGCCATGGGGTGCTCCTGCAATTTTTGAGCTTTCGCTCCTAAGCCCGCCAGTTTACGGGCTTTTGCCCCTAAGCGACAAGGAGAAATCCCTTTCCCTAGGCGCCGAGAAGCGGGGGGAGGCGGTCCCCGAGGCGCGCTTGCTGCCGGGGTCGGCGCAGCCGTTCGGCCTGAACGATGGCTTTAAGCTCGCCTAGCGCCGTATCGAAGACGTCGTTGACCACGAGAAAGGGATAGGCCTCATGAGCGCGCATCTCCAGCGTGGCTTCCGCTAGGCGCCGGGCCATGGTCGCCTCGTCGTCCTGGGCGCGCTGGCGCAGCCGCGCCTCAAGGGTGGCCAGGGAGGGGGGGAAGATAAAGACGCCCACGGCTTCTGGCCGTTTCTCCCGCACCTGGCTGGCCCCTTGCCAATCGATCTCGAGGATGACGTCCTTGCCCTGAGCGAGGGTCTCGTCGACGAAGACCTCGGAGGTGCCGTAGAGATTACCGAAGACCTCCGCGTATTCCAGAAAGGCGCCGGCGTCGATCATGGCCTCGAAGGCTGGCCGATCGACGAAGTGGTAGTTGACGCCGTCCTCCTCCCCCGGGCGCTGGGGCCGGGTGGTGTGGGAGATGGAAACGGTGAGGGCGGGATCGTCTCGGAGGAGCGCCTGCACCAGGGACGTCTTCCCGGCCCCAGAGGGGGCGGAAACCAGGAATAGCGTCCCGCCGGGCTGGGGGTTCATGGCCGTTCTCCTGCAGGGCCCTTAGGCCACATTCTGGACTTGCTCGCGGAGCTGCTCCACGACCACCTTCAAGGCGACCACCGTCTCCGTGTGCGCGCCGTCGTTAATCTTTGCGGCGCAGGTGTTGGCTTCCCGGGCGAGTTCCTGAGCCAGAAAATCTAAACGCTTACCCTGGGCGCCGGGCTTTTGCAGGCTGGCCAGGAAGGCGGCGCGGTGGGTGACGAGGCGATCGAGCTCTTCGCAAATATCGGCCTTTTGGGACAGCAATGCCAGTTCCTGGGCCAGGCGTTCCTCGGTGAGATCGAGGCTGAGGGCCTCGGCCCGCTGCTTAAGCTTGGCCCACAGCTGTTGCTGAAGCCCGTCCTGCACGGCGCGGAGTGTGTTCACGAGATCTTCAAGACGGGCCAGCTGTCCCTCCAGGGTCGCTTTTAATCCCGCCCCTTCCCGGCGTCGCTCTTCGAGGAAGGCTTCAAGCACGGGCTCGAAGGCGGTATCTAAGGCGGCCAAAAGGGCGTCCTTAGGGAGGCGCTCGGCGGCCCATACCCCAGGCCAGCGTAGAAGCTCTAGGGCATGAGGAAGGGGCGCCTCGGGAACCTCGGTCTGCACGGCGGTTAGGGCGGCAAGAAGCCCTTGGAGCGCATCCGGCTTGAGCTGCCCACCCCCTGCGCCCTCGCCTTCCAGGCGAACTAAGAGCTCCACCTTCCCCCGGCTGATGCGCTCCCGAAGACGGTTCCGGAGGGCCCCTTCCTGGTCCCGGAGGGCCTCCGGGAGACGCAGGGATAGGTCGAGGAATCGATGATTGACGCTGCGCAGCTCGAGGGTGAGGGTCATGCCGCCCAGGGCCTGCTCGCCTCGGGCATAGCCGGTCATGCTTTCGATCACGGGGCTCTCCTTGCTAAGGCCTCTAGTGTAGCGGGCCCAGGCGCAGGCCGCGCGGTGCTATCATGATCGGCTAAGGAAACTGTCATCAAAAAAGGAAGCGCTATGCACGAGCGGCCCAGTGGGCGGGCGTCGGACGCCCTCCGACCCGTCACCTTTACCCGAGGCTTCACCTGCCATGCTGCGGGGTCCGTGCTTGCGGCCTTCGGTCGCACCCAGGTGCTGTGCACCGTTTCCGTGACCCCCGGGGTGCCGCCCTTTCTACGCGGTAAGGGGCAGGGCTGGCTCACGGCGGAGTACGGCATGTTGCCCGGGGCGACGCATACGCGCAGCGATCGGGAGGCCGCGCGAGGGAAGCAAAGTGGTCGCACCCAGGAAATTCAGCGCCTCATTGGTCGCTCCCTGCGCATGGCCGTGGATCTCTCGGCCCTGGGGGAGATCACCTTGAAGGTGGACTGCGATGTGCTCCAGGCGGATGGCGGCACGCGAACGGCAGCCATTTCCGGGGCCTGCGTGGCCCTCATGGATGCCCTCGCCTCCCTCGAAGCCGCGGGGCGTTTACCGAAGCCCGCCCTCGTGCAGCGCATTGCCGCCGTATCCGTGGGGGTGGTGAAGGGTACCCCGGTGCTTGATTTGGATTACGACGAAGACTCCACGGCGGAAACGGATATGAATGTGGTGCTCGCCGAGGATCTCCGCCTCATCGAAGTGCAGGGCACGGCGGAGGGTGCGCCCTTCTCGGCTGAGGAGCTCACCACCCTGGTGGCCCTGGCCCAGCACGGCGGCCGCCAGCTCTTTGCCGCCCAGGACGAGGCGCTGCGCGCATGACCGAAACGGAAGGCAATACCGCGATGGACCGCGTCCGCCAGGACTTTCTTGCCCTGGCGGCGGCCCAGGAGGCGCTCCGCTTTGGCACCTTTACCCTGAAGTCCGGGCGGGAAAGCCCCTACTTCTTTAACGCGGGCGCCTTCTCTAGCGGGCGGGCGATGGCTGGCCTGGGGCGCGCCTATGCAGCCTCCGCCCAGGGCCTTGAAGTGGGCTTCGACGTGGTTTTCGGCCCGGCCTACAAGGGCATTCCTATTGCCACGGCTATGGCCACGGCGCTGGCGGAGCACCACGGCCAGGAGGTGGGCCTCGCCTACAACCGCAAGGAAGCCAAGGACCACGGCGAAGGCGGTCAGCTGGTGGGGGCGGCCCTGGCGGGTCAGCGTGTGCTGTTGGTGGATGACGTGATTACGGCGGGAACGGCCATCCGCGAAGTGCTACCCCTCCTTGAGGCCGCAGGCGCTCAGCTGGTGGCTGTGCTCACGGCGCTAGATCGCCAGGAGCGCGGGGCTGAGGGGACCCGTTCCGCGGTGCAGATGCTCGAAGCGGAACTTCAGGTGCCGGTCCGGGCGATCGTCACCCTAGACGATATTCTCACCTGGCTCGCAACGGAGAATCAGCAGGGGGAGCAGGCGGCCCTGGCCGCCTATCGGGCGCGCTACGGCGCTAGCGCCTAATTCGGTCGGGGAGCAAAACAGGCCTCCGCCAGGGTCTGCCACTGGTGGGGCCAGTGTTCCAGGGGCGTGTGATCAAACCCGCTGCGAACAAACTGGGCGATGCGCCCCTCGGCGGCCGCTAGCATAAGGTTGGCGCAGAGGGCCGCGGGGAGCCGGGTGCCCTGGCCCTGGGCGAGCTCCCCGTCGCGGATAAACTGCCGAAGCTGGGTTTCGATACGCTCAAAAAGCTGAGCCATGCGCTTTCGAAGGCGCTCCGTTTCCCCCGCCAGCACGTCCCCCGTGAGTAAGCGGGCAAAGCCTGGGTTCTTCGCGCAGAAGGACAGCAGCACCGTGAGCAGCGCCCCGCAGCGCTCCGGCGCCTCCGTAAGCTCTTGCTTGATGGTGGGCACCCGGCCCAGCACCGTTTCCTCCAGAAAGGTGATCAGCCCCTCAAACATCTGGGCCTTGCTGGCAAAGTGCCGATAGAGTGCCGCTTCCGATACGCCCACCTCCCGGGCCAGCGCCGCGGTGGTGATGCGACCGCCGGGATGCTGCTCGAGCATGGCCGCGAAGGCTTGAAGGATGTGTGCTTTCCGTTCGCCGGACCGTGAGCCTGCCCCTGCCATGGTCTAGCGCTCCTCGTCGCGGGTGATCAAGGTGCCGATCCCCGTATCGGTGAAAATTTCCAGTAACACCGCATGCTCCACCCGCCCATCGATGATGTGGGCGCTCCGGACCCCGTGCTCGACGGCCTCAAGGGCATGGGTGATCTTCGGAAGCATGCCGCCATGAATGGTGCCATCTTCAATAAGATCGTTGACCTTTTTGGCCGTAAGCCCCGTGAGCACCGTGCCCTGGGCGTCGAGGAGCCCCGGGGTGTTGGTGAGCAGAATCAGCTTTTCCGCATCCACCGCTTCTGCCAGCCGGCCGGCGACCACGTCGGCGTTAATGTTGTAGGAGGCCCCGTCTTCCCCGATACCGATGGGGGCGATGACCGGGATGTACTCCGAGCCCACGAGCAAATCGATGACCGCGCGATCAATATGGGCCACATCGCCCACGTGTCCTAGATCCACGGGTGCGGAGCCATCGGCCTTCGCCTTTAGCTTCATGGGCTTCGCCCGCACCAGATCCGCGTCCTTCCCCGTCAGGCCAATGGCGCGACCGCCGTGGGCATTGATAAGGCCCACGATATCCTTATTGATGAGCCCCCCGAGCACCATCTGCACCACGTCCATGGTGGCTTCGTTCGTGACCCGCATGCCATCGACGAAATGGGATTCGATCTTCAGCCGCTCTAGCAGATCGCCGATTTGTGGCCCCCCGCCGTGCACCACGATGGGGTTCATGCCCACCAGCTTCATGAGCACCACGTCCCGGGCGAAGCTGGCCTGCAGCGCTTCGTCGGTCATGGCGTTGCCGCCAAATTTCACGACGATGGTTTTGTCCTGAAAGCGCCGAATATAGGGCAGGGCTTCGGTGAGAACCTCGGCGACCGTGGCGGCTTGGGATGAGGAAAGGGGCATGACGAAACTCCCGAGGGATGCTTAGGGCCGTAGGGCTGCGGCGAAGCGGTTTAGCAGCTGTGCGCTCAGGGCCTGCTTGCTCATTTTTGGCAGCGCTTCCGCCCCTGCGGGTCCGACCACGGTGACGCAGTTGTCCGCGCTATTAAAGCCGATATCGGCGCGAGATACGTCATTGGCGACCACAAAGTCGACGCCCTTGCGGCTTCGCTTACCTTCTGCGTGCGCCACGACATTCTCCGTTTCCGCGGCGAAGGCCACGAGCACCGGGTGGGCGCCTGGGCCCCGCCGTGCGCCGAGGGTGGCAATGATATCGGGGTTGGGTACGAGGTTGAGCGTAAGCCCCTCCGTGCCCTCGCGTTTCAGTTTCTGCGGGGCAACCGCCCCGGCACGGTAATCGGCTACGGCAGCCACGGCGATGACGAGGTCCGCGGTGTCAAAGGCCGCCTCCGTGGCGGCCAGCATGTCCAAGGCGGACTCCACATCGACCCGGGTCACCCCCGGGGGCGTGGGCAGGGTGACGGGCCCGGAAATCAGGGTGACCTGGGCGCCTGCTTCCGCAGCGGCTTCGGCGAGGGCGAAGCCCTGCTGCCCCGAGCTGCGGTTGGTCAGGTAGCGCACCGGGTCCAGGGCTTCCCGGGTGGGCCCGGCGGTAATCACGATGTGGCGCCCGGCCCAGGGGGAGGGCTCGGTGGTCGTCGGCGCTTTCGCGCCGGCCCAGGCGGCCAGGGCGCTCACTAGGGCGTTGGGTTCGACCATGCGCCCCGGGCCCTCGTCGCCGCAGGCCTGCACGCCGCTGGCCGGGCCCAGGACCGTGACCCCATCGACTTCTAGCGTCGCCACATTGCGTCCCGTGGCGGGGGCGCGCCACATGGCCTGATTCATGGCCGGCGCCAGGAATTTCGGGCCGTCGAAGGCCAAATAGCAGGTGCTCAGAAGATCGTTGGCCTGACCCTGGGCCAGCCGGGCGATGGCGTCCGCGCTTGCCGGGGCGATGAGCATCACCTCAGCCCAGCGGGCGAGCTCGATATGCCCCATGGCCGCTTCCGCCGCGGGGTCGAGGAGGGCGGTGCGCACCGGGCGCCCGGACAGCGCTTGGAGCGTTAGGGGGGTGACAAAGGCCGTGGCGGCTTCCGTCATCACCACCTGCACCTCGGCCCCGGCCCCCGTGAGCTGGCGAAGAAGATCGCAGCACTTATAGGCAGCAATGCCGCCGGTGATACCCAACAGAATACGGCGCGCAGCCAAGCTCGACATGTCCCAGGGGCTCGCGGTAGCCAAAAGGGCGCAAACCATAGCATTCGCCGCCGTCCTTGGCATGGCCCTGGGGGAGATGATTGCGATTGTTGCCTTGAGCCTGGGCAAGGGCTCTGGTATAAAGCCGCGCTCTTTCTGACGCGCTGGGTGCGTCGAATCTTATTTAGCGAGAGGCAAGCCATCATGTCTCAGGTGTGCCAAGTCACCGGGAAGCGTCCGATCACGGGGAACAACGTGTCGCACGCGCACAATAAAACGCGCCGCCGGTTCTCCCCGAACCTCCACTATCATCGTTTCTGGGTGGAAAGTGAGAAGCGCTTCGTTCGCCTTCGGGTGTCCGCTAAGGGCATTCGGGTTATTGATAAGCGCGGCATCGACGTGGTGCTCGGTGAGCTCCGCGCTCGCGGCGAAAAGGTCTAAGGAGACACGCCATGCGTGACAAGATTAAGTTGGTGTCGTCCGCCGGTACGGGCCACTACTACACCACGGACAAGAACAAGAAGAACACGCCGGACAAGCTCGAGTTCAAAAAGTTTGATCCCGTGGTGCGTAAGCACGTGATCTACAAGGAAGCGAAGATCAAGTAAGGATCTTCCGCAGGCGGAGATGCCCCCCGCGTTGGCACTCCGCCCGCCACCCCGGTGCCAGCCAGTGGGTCGCCGTACTTTCCTGAATAATGGCCGGTCCCCGAACCTCATCTCCCGCGCGAAGCGCTGAGCGTCGTACTCGCTGCACGTTTCCATGCCCCACCACGGGCCAGGGGGCGAGGCTGCGGGGGGCGACTTCTCCGTGGGTATCGGGCAAAGCGCCGCTTAGGGCGGGCGCTGTTCGAACGGTCAGGCGCAGCCGAACCACACTCACCACCTTGCCTAAGCGATAGCCGTAGCGCGCCTCGTGCGCCGCTTCGAAGGCCTCTCGAAGCCCTGCGAGGGTGGCCAGGCCCGGATCAAAGGGTACCTCCAGGGCGTAGCCCTGCCCCGCGTACTGCAGCGCCAGCGCGCTTTCCAAGGTGGCCTGTTCGGCCTCTGCGCCGAGGGCAGCCTGCCCCTCCTCGGAGAGACGCCCATGGGCCGCCTGGGCGCGCCGAAGTCCGTCCTCGTCCAGGGCGCAGCGCAAATCCTGACTGAGCACCCGGGCCGGAGGGCTCGCGAGCATCCCAAAGGCCGAAAGCACGCCGCCGAAGGCAGGAATCAAGGCGGTTTCCATGCCCAGGGCATCGGCGAGATCGCAGAGGTGGAGGCCCCCCGCCCCCCCGAAGCTCGCGAGGACGCACTGCCGCGGATCGATCCCCCGCTCCAGCGACATCACGCGCAGCGCCTGAGCCATGTGTTCGTTGGCCACCGCCAAAATGCCTTCCGCCGCGTGCTCCAGGGTACAGCCCAGGGCGTCCGCCAAGGGCCCAAGGGCAGCCCGGGCCGCGTCGCCCTGCAGCGACAAATGCCCACCAAGGGCCTGATCCGTGGGCAGGCGTCCGAGTACCACGTGGGCATCGGTGACCGTCGCCGCCGTACCCCCTTGCCCGTAGCAGGCCGGTCCCGGGCTGGCGCCCGCGGAGGCAGGTCCCACCTGCAGGGCTCCGCCGTCATCCAAGCTGGCAATGGAACCCCCGCCGGCGCCAATGGTGTGCACGGCCAGCATGGGCACGGCCACGGGGTAGGGGCCAATCCGGCTTTCCTGGGACAGCTGGGGCGACCCGTCGACTAGGGCTACGTCGGTGGAGGTGCCCCCCATGTCAAAGCTCAGCACCGGATTGACCGCAAGGGTCTTGGCGACGGCGGCCACGCCAGCGACGCCGCCGGCAGGCCCCGAGAGGAGCAGCTGCACCGGATGGCTGGCGGCGAAGGCCGGCGCTAGGGTTCCGCCGTGGGAGGCCATAATGGCCAGGCGCGTGGCCCCCAGGGCTCCGCTGAGGCGTTGAAGGTAGGCCCGGACCTTCGGGCTCAGGCTCGCATTGAGCCAGGTGGCCATGCCGCGCTCATACTCTCCGGCTTCGGCGAGAATTTCGCTGCTTCGGCTGATGCAGAGCGCGGGATCACCGCCGGCGTCCTTGAGCCGCGCCCGCAGCCGCGCTTCCGTGGCGGCCTCGTGGGCCCCGTTCTTCCAAGAAAAGAGAAAGTTAATGGCCACGGCGGCGGGCCTTTCCGCCAGCAGGGCGTCGAGCACCGCATCCAGCGCGGCGTTATCGAGGGGCTCGAGCTCCGCGCCCTGCGCATCGAGGCGCCCGGGGGCGCCGAAGCACAGGCTCCGGGGGACCGGGGGTGGGGTTGGCGCGGGCGTGAGGTCATAGAGCGCCGGCCGCTGCTGGCGAGCGAGGGTCAGCAGATCCTCAAAGCCCGCCTGCCCCAGGTACGCCGTGCGGGCGACCTTGCCCTCGAGGGCGGCGTTCGTGGCGACGGTGGTGCCGTGAATGAGCTGGGTTTCCGGCCCCAGGGTGTTGGGATCGAGGCCAAGCTGCCGCAACCCCGCGAGAATGGCCTGCTCCGGCGCCTCGGGTGTGGAGAGTACCTTGGCGACCCGGAGCGTCGCACCATCGTAGAGGACCAAATCCGTGAAGGTGCCCCCCGTATCCACGCCCAGAAGGCAGGCTTGGGCCTCTGCGCCTGTGCGATCATGATCTGACGGAACCACCGGGGGCGATGCCATGCCTGAATTACCCGAAGTCGAAACCACCCGTCGAGGCCTGGCCCCTCACGTGGAGGGTCAGCGCATCACCCAGGTGCAGGTGTTTGAGCCGCGCCTGCGCTGGCCCGTGGACCCGGGCCTTGCCCAGGTACTGACGGGGCTCACGGTAGCGCGCCTTGAGCGCCGGGCAAAGTATCTGCTGTTCCGCCTGGGCGCCGGCGCGCTCATGGTCCATCTGGGCATGTCCGGGAGCCTCCAGCTAAAGCACCCCCCGTTCGAGCGGCTCCGCCATGATCACGTCCTGCTGACCCTGGAGTCCGGGGCCGTGCTGGTATTTAACGATCCCCGTCGCTTTGGCTCCCTGCACTGGCTAGGAACCGCGCCCGAGGACCACCGCCTGCTCGCGCACCTGGGCCCCGAGCCCCTGTCCCCAGCCTTCCATGGCGCCTATCTGGCGGCGCAGGCGAAGAGCCGGAGTGCACCGGTGAAGGCCTTTCTCATGGATGGCTCGGTGGTGGTGGGGGTGGGAAACATCTATGCCACGGAGGCCCTGTTTCTCGCGGGCATCCATCCCCGGCGGCCGGCTCGACGGATCAGCGCCGCCCGCTATGATCGGCTGGCGACGGAGGTCAAGGCCGTGCTCACCCAGGCCATTGCCGCAGGGGGTACCACGCTTCGGGATTTTGTCGATGGCTCGGGGCGCCCCGGCTATTTTCAGCAGACCCTGCACGCCTATGGCCGGGCCGGCCATCCTTGCCCGCGCTGCGCGACGCCCTTGAAAGGCGAGCGCCTCGCCCAGCGGGCTACGGTGTTTTGTCCCCGCTGCCAGCGCTAGCGGCCGTGCTGGGCCTTGAGGGCCTGAGCTACAGCGGGGTGCACAAATTGGCTGACATCGCCGCCGTAGGCCGCGATTTCCCGCACCAGGGTGGAGGAGATGAAGGAGCAGTTCTCCGACGGCGCTAGGAAGACGTATTCGATATCCGGCGCGAGGGCGCGGTTCATGTCGACCATCTGAAACTCATACTCAAAGTCCGCCACGGTGCGGATGCCGCGGAGAATGAAGCCGGCCTCCTTGCGACGGACGTAGTCCACGAGGAGCTCGTTGAAGCCGTCGACTTCCACGCCGGGGATGTCTGCGAGGACCTCCCGGCATAGGGCGATGCGGTCCGCGAGGTCCACCTCTGGATTCTTCTGCGGGCTCGTGCCGATGGCGACGATCACGCGGTCGAAAAGCTTGAGCGCCCGTTTAACCAGATCGGTGTGTCCCACCGTGATCGGATTGAACGTGCCTGGGTAAACCACCGTACGCATGCGAAACCCCTCCCTTTGGTCGCGCCGCGATGCTAGCCCATTGTTTCCGGGGTCACAAACGCGTTTCCGCGGCTTCCGGAGCTGCCTGGGAGGGCGTCCAGTGCACGAGCTGGGCGACGCTCTCCCCCGCTTGGGTCTGGCGCAGGGGTTCAAAGCCGTTGGGTAGGGAGAGCTCGGCGCCCTGGGGCACTTCGACATAAACCTTCGCGCCGGGGGCCAGCAGCGCCCCGGCGACCAGTGCCGTGAGGGCCGCCTGCGCCAGGGGGGTGGCGAAGGGGGGGTCGATGAATACCAGATCAAAGGGTTGGGGAAAGGCGGTCTTCGCGAGCACGATCAGCGCATCACGCTCTAACAGCGTAGTGCGCGTGCCCCCGAGGCGCTCGAGGGTGGAGCGGAGCACCTGGGCGGCTCGGCGGTCCTTCTCGATAAAGGTGACGGCCCTGGCGCCTCGCGATAGCGCCTCTAGGCCCAGGGCGCCGCTGCCGGCAAAGACATCCAGCACCACCGCCTCCTGAAGGTCTTCCCGAAGCCAGTTAAACAGCGTCTCTCGATTCCGTCCCGGGGTGGGGCGGAGGCCTGGGCGGGGGGCCACGGGCACGCGCTGGCCCCGGAGCGTGCCGCCGATAATGCGCACTTCCCCGCCCCCTTGGGTCCCGCGGCCCCGGCCACGCTGGTATCCTTTTTCCGTTTTCAACGCCCCGTCTCCTCGGCGCCGTGGCGGCAAGCCTTTCGCGGAGTATCCCATGTTCCGGTTTTTACGTAAGAAGAAGGCGGTAGAGGCGTCTGAGCCCGAGGTTCCGCAGACGCGTGAACCCGAACGTCAGCCTGAAGTCGAAGCGGTCTCCCCGCCCACCGAAGCGGTGCCCAAAGCGGTGCCCGAAGCGGTGCCCGAAGCGGTGCCCGAAGCGGTGCCCGAAGCCGGTCCGGACGCGCTGAAGCAGAGCCAAGAGGGAAAGGATGGGGAAAGCGCTGGTCTCTTTGGCCGCCTCCGCTCGGGCCTCGCGCGAAGCCGGGGCGCCCTTGGGGATTCCCTGGGCACGCTGCTGCTGGGCAAGAAGGAGATCGACGAAAGCCTGCTGGAAGCGCTGGAAACGCAGCTGCTGATGGCGGACGTGGGCCTTGAGGCCACGGAAGCCGTGCTTGAGCGCTTAACGGCGCGGGTGAAGCGCCGGGCCCTGAACGATGAAGATGCGCTCATGAGCGAGCTGGCGGAGGTGCTCTCGGAAATCCTTGGTGAGCGCCACGAGCCCTTTTCCCTCGGGGCCGCGGAGCCCTTCGTTATCCTTGTGGTCGGCGTGAACGGCGTGGGCAAAACCACCACCATCGGCAAGCTGGCCCAGCGTTTTAAGGCTGCGGGGCACCACCCCCTGCTGGCCGCCGGGGATACCTTCCGGGCGGCGGCGGTGGAGCAGCTAAAGCAGTGGGGCACCCGCGCCGACGTCCCCGTCATTGCCCAGGGGGAGGGAGCGGATAGTGCCTCCGTGCTCTTTGATGCGGTGTCCGCAGCCCGAGCCCGGGGTGCCGATGTGGTGCTGGCGGATACGGCGGGGCGGCTTCACAACAAGGGGCACCTCATGGAGGAGCTCGCCAAGGTGGTTCGGGTGCTGAAGCGCTTTGATGCAGCGGCGCCCCACGCGGTGCTCCTCGTGCTCGATGCGGGGACGGGGCAAAACGCCCTGGCTCAGGCCAAAACCTTCTCCGAGGTCGCACCGCTCACGGGGCTTGTGCTGACCAAGCTCGATGGCACCGCTAAGGGCGGCGTCGCCTTTGCCCTGGCCAAGCAGAGCGGCCTGCCCATTCAGTTTATCGGCGTGGGGGAGCAGGCGGACGACCTGCGCCCCTTCGAGCCTCGCAGCTTCGTGGCGGCCTTGCTGGGGGCCGAAGCCCCATGATTCGCCTGTCCCAGGTCGGCAAGCGCTATGGCGACCGGGATGCGCTCCGGGGCGTCGATCTTGAGCTTCCCAAGGGCTCCCTTAACTTCCTCATGGGCCCCTCGGGCGCTGGGAAAAGCACGCTGCTTCGCCTGCTCCTAGCCCTGGAGCGCCCGGACGCCGGGCAGGTGGAGGTGGCCGGGATTAACCTTGGCACCCTGCCCCGGCGCCAGCGGCCGGCCTACCTGCGGCGGGTGGGCGCGGTGTTCCAAGATCCCCAGCTCCTGGCCGATCGTACGGTCTATCAAAATGTGGCCCTGCCCCTTCAGCTGGCGGGCTATGCCGAGGCCGCTCAGGGCCCCCGGGTGCGGGCGGCGCTGGGCCAGGTTGGGCTTGCCGGCGCCGAAGGGCGCCTGCCCCGGGCTCTATCCACGGGGGAGCGGCAGCGCGTGGGCATTGCCCGGGCCCTGGTCCATCGCCCGGCCCTGGTGCTAGCCGACGAGCCCACGGGGAACCTCGATCCCGCCCTCTCCGCCGAGATCATGGGCCTCTTCCAGCGTTTTCAGCAGGTGGGCGTAACGGTCGTCGTTGCCACCCACGATGTGGATCTTGTGCAGCGCTTTTCTGGCCAGGCCCTGCACCTTGAAGGGGGGCGGCTGGTGGGCCGGGCGGCCCTTGGGGGGGCGTCGTGAGTGCTCCGGCCCCGGGGGAAGGGGGCAGCCTGAAGGGCCTGGCGCGCTGGCGCGCGAATCAGCGCTATGCCCTCATGGAAGCGTGGCAAACGCTGCGGGCCCAGCCCCTGGGAACGGTCCTCATTGCCCTAACCCTGGCCCTTGCCCTGTTGCTCCCGGCGGCCCTCGGGCGGGTGCTCGCGCTCACGGAAGGCAATCTGGCGCACTGGCCCACGACCCCCCGGATCAACGTGTTCTTTGCGAGCCCCGAGCCCCCGGCCGCGCTGCTTGCCCGCTGGCGTACGCATCCGGAAATCGCGGCCTTAGACGTGCAGTCCTCGGAGGCCTCCCAAGCTGAGTTTCAGGCGGCGCTGGGCATGGAGACCGCCCTAAGCCGGGGCCTTGCGGGGGAGGCCATGCCGCCCCTGCCCTCCGTGGTGATCGTCACCCCGCGCCCGGAAGCCCAGAGCGCGGCCCGCCTGAAGGCCCTGGCGGAAGGGCTGGGCCGGGAGGCCGGCGCCCTGGGGGTGCAGGTCGATCTGGCCTGGGTGGAACGGCTCCAGGGCACGCTCGGCTTTTTCACCCAGGTGCTGGTGCTGTTCCAGGGCTTGCTGACCGCGGCGGTGGTGCTTCTGGTGGGCGCCCTCACCCGCATGGCGCTCCTGGAGCGGCTGCCTGCGCTCCGCACCCTGCGCCTGCTTGGGGCCAGCGACGGCTTTCTCCTTGCACCCTTCCTTTACCAGGCGCTGGCCTACGGGGTGGCTGGGGGGCTGCTGGCGGCCCTTTCCCTCCTCGCGCTGGAAAGCAGCCTCACTCCAGCCCTTCAGGCCCTGGCGACGGCCTATGCGCTCCCCCTCGCCCCCGGGGGGTCGGCTGCGCTGGCGGCCTTCTCCGTGCTGACCCAGGCGGTGGGCTTCGCCGTCCTCGGCGCCCTGGGCGCTGGGCTGTGGGTGCTAGGACGCTTCGACCGCTTAACGGCCCCGAGCGCCGGGCTTTAGCACTCTCCTGTAAAGACTGCTAAAATGGGCGCATTGAGTTTGGAGGTTCCATCATGAGCACTCGCCTTTTGGCCATGGACGCCTTATCGCCGGGCCGTGATCTCGACCATTACATCCATACCGTGAGCTCCTTTGAGATCCTCAGCGCAGAGGAAGAAGCGGCCCTAGGCCGGGCCCTGCGCGATGAAGGGGATCTCGAGGCCGCTCGTCGTCTCGTGCTTTCCCACCTCCGCTTTGTGGTGCACATGGCCCGGTCCTATGCCGGCTATGGCCTCTCCCAGGCCGATCTCATCCAGGAAGGGAACGTGGGCCTCATGAAGGCCGTGAAGCGCTTCGACCCGGACTTCGGCGTGCGCCTCGTGTCCTTTGCGGTGCATTGGATCAAGGCGGAGATGCACGAATTTATCCTCCGCAACTGGCGCATCGTGAAGGTCGCAACGACGAAAGCGCAGCGCAAGCTGTTCTTTAATCTTCGCAGCCAGAAAAAGCGCCTGGGGTGGATGAACGCGGAGGAGGTCGCCTCCGTCGCAGAGACCCTGGGGGTGAGCCCAGAAGAGGTCACCCGCATGGAAGGGCGCATGGCGGCCTTTGATGCCCACTTCGACCTCGACCACAGCGAGGACGACAGCGCCCCCATGACCGCCCCGGCCGCCTACCTGGCCGCGGAGGGCGCCGACCCTGCCGAGCAGGTGGAGGCCGAGGATTGGGAAGACGCCACCGTGGGCGCCCTTCAGCAGGCGCTCGCGGGGCTGGATGAACGAAGCCGGGACATCATCCAAAGCCGCTGGCTGGCGGAAGATAAGGCCACGCTTCACACCCTCGCGGACCGCTACGGCGTGTCCGCTGAGCGTATACGACAGCTTGAGCTTGGGGCGTTGAAAAAGCTCAAGGGCGCGATCGCCGCCTAAGGTGCGCGATCTGCTTCTCGTCAGCGCGGGCCTCCTCGGTGCCTCCGGGGTGGCCCTAGGCGCCTTCGGGGCCCACGGGCTGAAGGCGCGCCTCGGCGCCAGCCTATCGGTCTGGGAAACGGCCGTGCAGTACCACCTGATCCACGCCCTCTTCTGCCTGGCCCTGGCGTTGGCCCTGCGCCTCGGCGCGCCCCCGGGGCTTCGCCTTTCCGGTTGGCTTGCGGTCGCTGGGGTCGTCCTCTTTTCCGGCAGTCTCTATGCCCTGGCCCTCGGCGGGCCGCGCTGGCTTGGTCCGATCACGCCCCTGGGCGGCCTGGCCTTCATCGTGGCCTGGGCCCTGGTGCTGGTGCAGGGGCTGCGTGCGTGAACGAGCACTGGCGGCCCATTCGCAGCTTTGTGCTACGCACCGGGCGGGAAACCCCAGGCCAGGCTCGGGCTCGAGCCCGGCTCGCGGAACGCTTCGCTATTCCCTGGCCCGAAGCTCCGTTCCCGGCCGACTACTGGGATGAGTGCTTCACCGAGCGAGGACCCATGACCCTCGAGATTGGCTTTGGCATGGGGGGGTCCCTGGCGGCCATGGCGGCGGCGGAGCCGGAGCGTCGCTTCCTTGGGGTTGAGGTGCACACCCCTGGCGTGGGCGCGCTCATGGCGGCCCTTGAGGATCAGAACCTCACCAACGTGCGCGTGCTTGAGGGCGACGTGGTGCCCGCGCTCGAGCGCCTTTTCCAGCCCGGTTCTCTTGATCGGGTGCAGATTTTCTTCCCCGATCCCTGGCCGAAGAAGCGCCATCACAAGCGTCGCCTCATTCAACCCCCCTTCCTGGAGCGGCTGGCCTCCCTGGTCCGTCCCGGAGGGCACCTCTGGCTGGCCACGGACTGGGCCCCCTACGCCGAGGCCATGGGGGAGGCCCTGGCCGAGGTGCCGGCATGGAAAGCCCTCCCTGCCGCCCCGCCCCGGCCGGAAACGCGCTTTGAACGGCGCGGCCTCAAGAAGGGTCATGCCGTGGTGGACCTGTTTCTCGAGCGCCTGCCCTAGCGCAACTGAGTGCCCCTTAGCGGGAGAGGGCCGCCAGCAGGGGGTTTAAAAAGCGCAGGCCCTGGTCCGTAGGCGCCAGCCGGTCGGCTTGAAGTAACCCCGCCGCCACCTGTGTTTCGCGCTGCGGTTCCAAGCAGGCCCGGGGCAGCCCCGTGTGGGCCTCGAAGGCCTCGAAGCTGATCCCCTCCCGAAGCCGAAGCACATTTAGCAAGCACTCTTCCCGGAGGGATTCCCCTGCGACCGCGGTCTGGGCGCTTGGCGCGCCATCCCCCCGGAGCCAGTGCTCGGGCACCCGGCTGCGCTGGGTACGCATCACCTGAAGCCCGCCCGCGCGGTCCCGGCGGCTGAGCTTTCCGTGGGCCCCGGGCCCCAGGCCGTAGTAATCCCCAAAGCGCCAATAGGTCAGGTTGTGGCGGCAGTAATGCCCATCCCGGGCCCAGGCGGAGATTTCGTAGGGCTCAAAGCCCGCTTCCTCCAACAGGCGCCGCCCCCGGTCCTCGAGGCGCTCGAGGATCGATTCCTCCGGGAGCGTTGGCGGACGACGGTAGAAGGCCGTATTGGGTTCGATGGTGAGCTGGTAATAAGACAGATGGGATACGCCCGCGTCGAGGGCCAGTTCGATATCCCGCTGCCCCTCCGCCACCGTCTGCCCCGGCAGGCCGTGCATCAGGTCCAGGTTGATGCGTGGAAAGCCTGCGGCCTTGGCGAGGGCAAGGGCGCGCAGCGCGTCCTCCCCATCGTGGATTCGCCCCAGGGCCGTCAGCGCGCGGGAGGAAAAGCTCTGAACGCCCAGAGACAGGCGATTGACCCCCGCAGCCCGGTAACCCTGAAAGCGCCCGGCCTCCGCCGTGCCCGGATTCGCCTCCAGGGTGATCTCGCAATCCGCAGCGAGGGGTAGGCGAGCGGCGATGCCCTCAATGACCGCGCCGATCGTTTCCGGATGCAGCAGGCTGGGCGTGCCGCCGCCGAAGAAGAGGCTGGTGATCGGGGCCGCCGGCGGGCCGAAGCATTCTAGATCCCAGGTGAGATCGGCAAGAATGCGGTGGAGGTACGCCGCTTCCGGTAGCCCGTCCCCGCGCTCATGGGAGTTAAAGTCGCAGTAGGGGCATTTGCGCACGCACCAGGGGACGTGGATATAAACGGCCGTCGGCAGGGTAGGCGGGCTCACGGGGCGAGCGGTCGCTCAGCGAGCTGGGCCTTTAGGGCGGCCACGGCGCGGCCCCGATGGGACTGGGCGGCTTTCTCCTCCGGCGCTAGGCGGGCGGCGGTGCGGCCGTGGCTTGGTACCCAGAACACGGGATCGTAGCCGAAGCCCCCCTCGCCCTCCGGCGCCCGAGCAATCTCCCCGGGCCAAAGCCCTTCGGCAATGCGCGGGCAGGGATCTTCCGGGTGGCTCATGAGCACGAGCACGCAGTAGAACGCGGCGCGCCGGTCCGTCGTGCCCTCGAGGGCCCTCAATAGGGCCTGCCAGTTCTCCCGGTCCGTCGCCTCGGGGTGAGCGTAGCGGGAGGAGTAAACCCCCGGGGCGCCGCCAAGGCTGGGAACGATGAGCCCGGAATCATCGGCCAGGGTGGGGAGACCGGACGCCTGGGCCCCGGCCCGGGCCTTGATTAGCGCATTTTCGATGAAGGTCTGCCCCGTCTCCTCCGGTGCGTCTAGCTGGAGCGTGCGGGCTCCGGTGAGGGCAAAGTCCGGAAGCAGCCGCGCGAACTCCCGGACCTTGCCGTCGTTATGGGTGGCAAGCAGAAGGGGCGTTTTCATTGGGCCCAGAGGGTTTTCTGGAAGCTTAGGGCGTGGCGCTGGCCCCGCTCTAGATCTTCCACGGTGAGTTCAAAGCGCAGCGCTTCCCGGTCCGTGAAGCGCGTGGTGGCGAGGTAGTAGATGGCCCCGGGCTCGCGCACCTCCTGGAAGGTGAGGGTGATCGTTTGCCCAAGGAGATTGCGTACCGTGCCTTCTACCGCGAGGGGCACGGGGGTCGTATCCCCCGGGGCGCCCCCCTCCCGGCGGCCCGCGATGTTGATGAGGGCGACGTTTTCCCCCCGATCTAAATCGTAGTCCGCGGCCACGTTGGCCGGGACGCTGGTGCTGTTTAAGGCGATGTAGTGCACGGACAAATCGCCGAAGCGTTTGACCTGCTCGGCCTGGGCACTTCCGGCGAGGGTCAGTAAAACCAGTAAGCGAAGCAGCGTTGCCATGAGCGAAGTCTCCCGGGGTGGAGGGCGGCCTAGGCGCCGGGGCGGCTAAGCCCGTAGACCGCAATGGTGCCGAACAGGTTGGGCCAATGGTTCATGGCCCAGGTGCTTTCGTAGTGAGCGTTCACTACCTTTCTATCGTATATAGTAAGAGAGCGTGCAGCGCACAGCGCCTCGAAATCAGCGAAGGTGCAGAGGTGGATATTTGGGGTGTCATGCCAGGCGTGGGGCAGGTGCCGAGCGATGGGCATGCGCCCGGCGCTGGCCAGCTCTAGGCGGCAGCGCCAGTGCCCAAAGTTGGGGAAGGTCACGATGCTCCGGGGCGCGATGCGAAGCATATGCTCGAGCACGGTGCCGGGCTTGCGCACGGCTTGGAGCGTTTCCGCCATCACCACCACGTCGAAACCGTCCGTGGGGAAATCGGAGAGCCCCTCGTCGATGTCCCGTTCCAAAACACTCACGCCCCGGTCGATACACCGGGTGATCTGGTCTTCATCAATTTCGATGCCATAGCCCCGCACCCCGCGGTGCTCCGCCAGCCAGGCCAGGAGGGCGCCATCGCCACAGCCGAGGTCGAGCACTCGCGCACCCTCCGGCACCATGGCTGCAATCAGCTTGAGATCCGGGCGAAGGGTCATGGGTTTGGCTCCAGGCCCCGGAGATAGGTCCCGAGCACCTCAAGGTAGCGGGGCACGGGGAGCAGGAAGGCATCGTGACCCTGGGCGGCGTCGACGTCGACGTAGCTGACCTCCCGGCCTGCGCGCAGAGCTGCCAGGGCCATTTCCCGGGACCGGGCCGACGGGAAGCGCCAGTCCGTGGTGAAGGAAATGAACAGCAGCTTGGCTTTCATGGCGGCGAAGGTAGCCACCAAATCGTCTCCATAGGCTCGGGCGGGATCGAAGTAGTCCAGGGCTCGGGTCATCAGCAGATAGGTATTGGCGTCGAAGCGACGGGAAAAGGATTTCCCCTGGTACTGGAGATAGCTTTCCACCTGGAATTGCACGTCCTGGAGGATATCGAGATCCCCCGTGCGCACGGCGCGCCCAAACTTCTCCCGGAGCCCGTCATCGGATTGGTAGGTGACATGGCCGAGCATACGCGCCAGCCGCAGCCCCGCCGTGGGCACTACGCCCGCGTCCAGGTAGCGGCCCTCGCGAAAGTCCGGATCGGCGGTGATGGCCTGCCGGGCAATCTCATTGAAGGCAATGTTTTGGGCGGAAAGGCGCGGTGTGCTGGCAATGGCCACCGTGGCGCCCACCCGATCGGGATAGGACAGGGCCCACTGAAGCGCTTGCATGCCCCCGAGGCTGCCTCCGACCACCGCGGCCCAGCGCTCGATGCCGAGGCGATCGGCCAGGGCGGCCTGGGCGTTCACCCAATCCGGGACCGTCACCGTGGGAAAGTCCGGGCCGTAGGGCCGCCCTGTCGCCGGATTCGTACTGGTGGGCCCGGTGCTGCCGTGGCAGCCCCCAAGATTATTCAAGGCGACAACAAAGAAACGGTTGGTGTCGATGGCCTTGCCCGGGCCAATGGCCGTATCCCACCAGCCGGGCTTGGGATCTTCCAAATCGTAGTAGCCGGCGGCGTGGTGATGGCCCGAAAGCGCATGGCAAACCAAAAGGGCGTTGCTGCGATCTGCGTTTAGGGCGCCGTAGCACTCGTAGACCAGCGTATAGGCGGGCAGGCTTTCGCCGCTAGCCAGGGGGAAGGGGCCAGAAAAATCCGCGCTTTCCGCCGTCACAAGGCCGACGGAGTGATGATCGCTGGGCGCCGCTTCGGCCATCAGCTGCCTCTCCCGGAATGGGCGCGAAGTCTAGCGAGGGGCCCAGGGCCCTCGCAAGGGACTACCCCTAGGGCAGAAGCATGCGGGGGATGCCGACCTCGAGGGCGAGGCCGGGCACGAGGTAGTCCCGCAAAAGGGTCAGGAGCAAAAACAGGACAAGGACGGAGAAATCGAGGCCCCCCGCCGGGGGCAGCAGCCGGCGGATCGGCGCGAGCACCGGGGCCGTGAGCTGCTCCAGCAGCTCAGCGCCGGGGTGCCGGCTCATGGGCGCCACCCAGCTTAAGATCACCACAATGAGGAGCGCCCAGAAATACAGCTCCAGCAGGCGCATGGGCAGGCGGAAGGCCGCCACCAGGAGCGCCGACCCCAGGGGCAGGCCAAAGGTCAGCATGCACAGCAGCAGTTCTGCCACGAGGGTCAGCCCCAGGGCCGCGATATCGAGGCCGCCCAGGTCGGGAATGAGGGGGCGCAGGGGCTTAAGGAGGGGGTCCGTGAAGCGCACTACCCCCTGGGTGAGAGGGTTGTAAAAGTCGGCCCGCACCGCCTGGAGCAAAAAGCGTAGCAGGAACAGAAAGCTGGCGAGGCTGAGAACGGTTCGCAGCAGAAAAAGGCCGCCGCCGGAGAGCGCTTCGTTCATGCTTCATCTCCCTGGGGATGCGCGCGCAGGGCGCTGGGAACGCCGAGTTCCTCGGCAAGGGTGTCAGCGCGATGGGCTGCCGCCGCCATCGCCTTTTCCACCATGGGGGCAAAGCCCGCGGCTTCAAAGGCCTCTAGGGCTGCAGCGGTCGTACCGCCGGGTGAGGTCACGGCGGCGCGGAGGGCCGCCGGGTCGGCCCCGGGCGCCGTGGCCATGCGGGCTGCGCCGAGGGCGGTTTCCGTCACCAAGGCGCGTGCCAGCGCCGGGGACAGCCCCTGGGCGATGGCGGCGTCCATCATGCATTCCATGAGGCGGAAGAAGTAGGCGGGACCGCTGCCGGAGGCGGCGGTCACCGCAGCGAGATCCCCTTCCTCCTCGAGCCAATAGGTGGTCCCGGCCATGGCCATGAGGGCCTCGGCCTGGGCCCGCTGCGCAGCGCTCACCCCGGGGGTGGCAAACAGCGCCGTCGCGCCGCTGCGAAGGAGCGCCGGGGTGTTGGGCATGGCGCGCACGACGGGGACCCCGCCGCCCCAGTGGAGCAGGCTCGCGCAGTCGATGCCGGCGGCGATGGAAAGCACAAAGGGCGTGGCCCGCTGAGCGGCCAGGACCGGCGCAAGGGCCGCGAGGATGGGCCCGAGTACCTGGGGCTTCACCGCCAGCACTACGGCCTCGGCGCCGTCCACGGCGGCGGCGTTCTCCTCAAAGACGGCGAGGGGCCCGAGGGCAGCGAGGGCCTCCCGGCAAGCGGGGCTCGGATCGGAAACCCGCAGGGCCGTGGGGTCGGCGCCGCTCGCCAGCAGGCCCCCCAGCAGGGCCTGGGCCATATTGCCGCCCCCGATAAACGCAATGGTCTTTGGCAGCGCTTGGGACGCGGCCATCGCGGTGCTTTCGGTCATGCTGTGCTTTCCCGTTTGGGGGCCCGGGGCCCGAAGAGGGCCGTGCCCAGGCGAAGGTGGGTGGCGCCGGCGGCGACGGCGGCCTCGAGATCGTCGCTCATGCCCATGGACAGTACGGTGGCCGTGGGCGGAAGGGCCGACGCTAGGGCCGTTAGCCGAGCTAGGCTTTCGCGCTGCGCTTCAAAACCGGTGCGCGGCGCGGGAAGGGTCATGAGCCCGACGAGTTCGAGCCCGGGGCAGCCCTGTACAACGTCTGCCAGCGCCGCGAGATCCTCCGGGGCCACCCCGGCTTTGGTCTCCTCCGGGTCAAGCTTGACCTGTAGGCACACCTTAAGGGGCCCCAGGGCCCGGGGTCGCTGGGCGGAGAGGCGCTCCGCGAGCTTTGCCCGGTCTACCGTGTGCACCCAGCTGAAGTGCTCGGCGACGGGGCGGGTTTTGTTGCTTTGCAGGGCGCCGATGAAATGCCAGCAGAGGGGCAGGGGGGCCAGGGCCGCCTGCTTATCCAGCGCCTCCTGGAGGTAGTTCTCCCCAAAATCCCGCTGTCCAAGCGCAGCGAGGGCGGCCACGGCGTCCGCGCCCTGGGTTTTACTCACGGCGATTAAGGTCAGGGCTTCCGGCGTCCGGCCCGCGGCCAGGGCGGCGGCGCGAATGCGTTCCTGTACCGCCTGCACCCGTGCTTCTAGCCCAGCCATGGCCCGAGATCCGTTACAGTGGGAGAAAGTAAAAGTCTAACGGGTCTGCGAGGGCCCGTCAGGCCTGACGGGAGGCATTCGGGTGACCATCACGGAGCTGCTGGCCTTTGCCCAGGCGCAGGGGGCGTCGGATTTACACCTGTCCGCGGGCTTGCCACCCATGGTTCGGGTCGATGGCAGCTTGCGTAAACTGGCGGCGCCGCCCCTCGATGAGGCGGCCACCCGGGCGCTTATTGAGGCCGCCATGACGGAGGCGCAGCGCCTCGCCTTCGCGGCGGAGGGGGAAAGCGACTTCTCCCTGGCCGTGCCCGGGGTTGCCCGCTTTCGGGTGAACGCCTTCCGCCAGAACCGAGGTCCGGGGGCCGTATTCCGGACCATTCCGGCCACCGTGCTCAGCCTCGGGGACCTGGGCCTTGGGCCCATCTTTGAGCGCCTCGCTTCCCTGAGCCGGGGCCTGGTGCTGGTCACGGGGCCCACGGGGTCCGGGAAATCCACCTCCCTTGCGGCCATGGTGGACCACATCAATAACACGCAGCAGCAGCACATCCTCACCATCGAAGATCCCATCGAATTCGTCCACAGCCCCAAGCAGTGCCTCATCAACCAGCGGGAAGTGCATCGGGATACGGTGAGCTTTTCCCGCGCCCTTCGCGCCGCCCTGCGCGAGGATCCGGACGTGATTTTGGTGGGGGAGCTTCGGGATCTCGAGACCATTCGCCTGGCCCTCGAGGCGGCGGAGACGGGGCACGTGGTTTTTGCCACCCTCCATACCCAATCGGCGGCCAAAACCATCGACCGCCTGATCGACGTCTTTCCCGGAGCGGAAAAGGCCATGGTGCGCGCCATGTTGTCCGAGTCTCTCCAGGCCGTGGTGTCCCAGGCCCTGCTCAAAAAAGTGGGGGGCGGGCGGGTAGCGGCCCACGAAATCATGGTGTGCACGCCGGCGCTGCGGAATCTCATCCGGGAAGACAAGGTGGCGCAGATGTATTCGGCCATTCAAACGGGGGCCGAGTATGGGATGAACACGCTGGACCAGGCCCTTGAGGCCTTAGTGGCCTCAGGCCAGGTGGCCGCGGCGGAGGCCCGGAGCCGGGCCCGCTTCCCGGAGAATTTCTAGGAGCCCGTCTGCCGCAGGTAGTCCTCAAGAATAATGCGGGCCGCTTCGCCGTGGCGATCGTTTCGGTCTCGGTGGGGGAAGCGATCCCCCGCTTCCCGGCTGGAGAGGCGCTCGTCCTGGAGCGTCACGGGAATACCAAAGCGCCCCTCAAGGCGCCGGGCAAAGCGCCGGGCCCGGGCGCACATGTCGTTTTCCGTTTCGTCCATGTTCAGGGGCAGGCCCACAATGATGCGCACGGGCTGCCATTCATCCAGGAGGGCCTGAACCGCCTGCCAGTTTGGAGTGCCCTCCTGGGCTGCGAGGGCGCTCCCGGCGGTGGCGCTGGCGGTGAGATGCTGGCCCGTGGCCCAGCCGATGTGGCGCAGGCCAAAGTCGAAGGCGAGGAGAAGCCCAGGCTCAGTCCTCGCTCCAGCCCCAGCGCTAGCCTTAGCCATGGCCGGGGGCGCCGGGGAAGAGGGCGAGGTCGATGCCCAGGCTGTCCGCGGCGCGCTGACGCCGTTCTCCTAGAGGCACTTCGAAGAGGATTTCGAAGTCTCCGGGGCACGATAGCCAGGCGTTTTCCGCCATTTCCTGTTCGAGCTGCCCCTCCCCCCAGCCGGCGTAACCCAGGCATACGAGGAACTGAGCGGGTCCTGACCCGTCGGCGATAGCCGTGAGCATTTCCCGGACGGTGCTCAAGGCGAGCCCAGGCTGCAGCTTCACCGTGGCCGGTAGGCAGCAATCATCGCTGTGGAGTACGAAGCCCCGGTCCCGCTGCACCGGGCCACCGTCGAGCACGGGAACGTCCCGGTGAGCCGTCCCAGAGATGGACAGCTGATCGAAGATGGCGCCGAGGGTGACGCCTTCCAGGGGCTGATTCACCACCAGGGCGAAGGCGCCCTCGTCGTTATGCTCGCAAAGATAGCTGAGCGTGCCTCCGAAGGTGCTCCCGTCGAGCCCGGGCATGGCAATGAGAAACTGGTGCTTAAGATCCATGGGGCCATGATAGGGCGGTCACCGGGGCTCCGGCTACACGGCGCGCCCCTAGGGGAGGCGAAAGGTGAAATCTCGCACGATTTCCAGGCGCTCGTGACGGCTAAGAGCCTTGGGGAAGGGTAGATAGGGATGGGCGCTTCGCACGAGCGTCAGCGCCGCCTGGTCCACCGCCGCATCGCCGCTGCCAATGACCACGGCAAGATCCCCAAGGCGGCCATCCCGATGGAGCTCAGCGCGGAGGCGCAGGGTGGCCTGGCCCCCGGCTCGTTCTGCGGCGCGGCGGGCTTCCGGGGGAAAGTTCACCGTGCCCAGGCGCTCGATGCGGGTTCGCCAGCCTCGAAGGTAGGCATCCTCCGCCGGGGTGAGCACGGTGGCGGGACTGAGGCGGCGCACCTCCGGCCCCTCGCTATAGCGCCGGGCCGCAGCTAACAGATCGCTCAGGGCGGGGCCTGGCGCCGCTACCGGCGGGGCTTCAGGCGCGCTGGGGGGCGCGATAACGCGTTCGGCGAGGGCCGGGCTTTCCTTCGCGCGTCGCGTCGCCGTGGGTGCGGCTTGGGAGGCTTCCTGCGCCGGAGCTGGCGGTGGGCTTTCTGTCGCAGCCGTCGCCGCGGTTAGCGGCTGGAGCGGGGCAGCCAACCCGATGGTGAGGGTGGCCGGGGCCGCAGGCTCCGGCGTCTGGGGTGGGACGCGTTCGACCAAAAGGAGCGCCCCGTGGCAGAGGAGCGCCGCGCCAAAGGCGGCGGCGAGGCGATCTCGAGGGGAGGCGAGGATCGCCATGGCCCTGCCCTACGCGACGGGCTTCAGCCGCTCGGTGATGGCGTCGAGAAAATCCCCGGCGATGTCGAGGCCGCACTGCGCATCGAGCTCGCGAATGCAGGTGGGGCAGGTGACGTTCACCTCCGTGAGGTGGGTGCCGATCACGTCCATGCCCACGAAGCTCAGGCCCCGGCGGACCAGCTCGGGCCCCACGGCCTCGGCAATTTCCCGATCCCGGTCCGTTAGGGGCCGGGCTTCGCCCCGGCCGCCAGCGGCGAGGTTGCCCCGGCTCTCCCCGGCGGCGGGAATGCGCGCCAGGGCGTAGGGCACGGGCTTGCCTTCGATCATGAGGATGCGCTTATCCCCGTCCTTAATCTCCGGCAGATAGCGCTGGGCCATGATTTGCTGCGTGCCCCCGGCGGTGAGGGTCTCGATCACCACGGACAGGTTCGAATCTCCCGGCTTAAGGCGGAAGATGGAAGCGCCCCCCATGCCATCCAGGGGTTTCATCACCACATCCCCTTCGGCTTCCGCAAAGGCCCGAAGCTGTTCTGCGCGCTTGCTCACGATCAGCGGCGGGGTGAATTCGGGGAAGGCCGTGGCGAAGAACTTCTCGTTGCAGTCCCGAAGGCTCGCTGGACGGTTGAACACCGGGACCCCTGCGGCCTCCGCGCGTTCTAACAGGTAGGTGGTGTAGATATACTCCATGTCGAAGGGCGGATCCTTGCGCATCAGCACGCCGCTGAAGCTGGCGAGGGGGCGGGTGACCGTTTCCCCAAGGTGCCAAAAGGGGTCCGCCGAAAGATCCACGGTCACGGGCGTCGCCAGGGCCAATACCTGCCCCTCGGCGAAATACAGCCCGTCCTGCGTGATGCTGTAGACCGTCCAGCCTCGCGCCTGGGCGGCTAGGCACATGGCCAGGGTGGAGTCTTTTTTCTTCGATAGCCCCGCGACGGGGTCCATAACAATAGCGAGGTCGATCATGGTGAGCGCACCCAGGGAGAGAATGCCGGCGAGCGTAGCGGGCCCCCTGCGGTGGAGCAAGGGAGCGGCCCTCGCCGTGCGCTGGGCCCCGGGAACAGCCCGGGTGCTGATCCCCCGCGGCGCGCTCCTTGGCCTGGCGGCACCGAAGGCTTGGCTAGGATCCGACGGCGCCTATCCCTGGTGCCTAGGGTTTGCGCTGGCAGCGGGCCGGCCCTGGTGCGTTCGTGCTCCCGGTGCCTATCTCTGGGGGCGCGCGGGACGGCCACGCACGCTCCTGCTGTTGGCCGGCGGGCAGCTGGCCTTGGCCGCGGAGCGGGTGCTTGGCTGGGCGCCTCTCCCCGAGCCCGACGCCTCGGCCTTTTCCTTGGCGACGCTCCTCGAAGACCCCGCCTTTAATCCCTTTGTTGGAGATCTCCCCCCCCATGGTTGAACGGGCAACGCGGCAACAGCGGCTTTGGTGGCGGCTCTTTATGGTGGCTCTGGTACTTGCAGGGGGGACCGTCGCGGCCGCCCTGGTGCTCGGCTCGGGACAATCGGCCCCGGCGGTGCTGCGCTGGGCAGCGGGGGCCCTGGCTCTGGCGCTCCTGCTTGGGGCGCTGCTGCTGCGCAGCACGCAGCAGGCCATCGCCGAGGAAGCGGCGGCAGGGGAAGCCCTTCGCCAAGCCATAGCGGTGCTGCAGGGAAAGGTCGGGAGCGCGGAATCGGCACTCAACGTTTCCCTCGAGTCCCTGCCCCTGCCCCCGACTCTTCAGGGCCTTGGGGCCGGCCTCGAGCGGCTGCTGCGCCAGCGGGACGCCCAGGCTCAGCAGCTGGGCCGCCTGCTTGAAGAAGCCGAGGCGCTTCGCGCGGGCCTCGCCGCGCAGCACGCGGCCAGCGCGGCGGCGCGAGAGGCGTTCACGGCGGCCTTGGCCACGGTGGACGGCGAGATGCAACGCCTTATGGCTTCGCTGCGGATGGCGGAAGGGACCTGCGCCACCGCGGCGACGACCCTTCAAACCAGCCAAAGCCTTGCGGCCGAAGGCGCTGACTATCGCGAAGCGCTGGTGCGTCCCGTGGAGGCCATCGCCGCCCAGGGGGCGGGCTTGGGTGCGCTTTTTGCCCAGCTTCAGGATGGTCTTGGGCAGCTGGATCAGCAGCTGAATCAGGCCCTCGATACGCTGGCGGAGGAGGCCGCCGAGTGCGAGGGTGGCGCGGCCGTAGCGGAGGCGTGTGATCAGGCGCTCGAGGCCTTGCCGGCCCTTCGGGACACGCTGGCCCTGGCCACGGACACCCTGGCCCAGCGCAGCGGGGCCTTGGCCGCGGAGCAAGCCGCCTTTGCCGACCCCATGGGGGCCCTAGGGGAGCAGCAGGCCAGCCTTGCCGATCAGCTCACCGCCCTCGGATCCCCCCTGGAGGGGCTGGCCGCCGTGCTCGAGGAGACGCCCAAGGCCCTTGCCGACCTTGCCGCCACCGTTCGCGAGGCCGAGGGGCAAGCCCCCGCCCCCGTGGCCTTAGAAGGCTTTGAAGCGGCACTGGCGGCGGGGCAGGCCGCCTTGAAGGGGTTTGAGACGGATCTTGCCCCCCATTCCCGCAGCACCGAAGAGGCCTAGGCCCTTGGTTTCCCCGCCCATGGATTTTCGCCGGGCCAGCGCGGAAGCGCTCGCCGCTGCGCAGGCCGGCGACGACGCTCGGCCCTGGGCATGCCTGGCGCTCGCTGCGCTCCAAGCCGGGCCTGGGGCGGAGGCCCTTGGAGACGCGGCGGCGGCGTGGCAAGCCGCCTCCCCCGCGGATCGCCCCACGCGTCAGGCGGCGCTCGAGGCCCTCGCCTTGGCCCACCTCGACGCGGGAACGCCCCATCGAATCTACCGTCGGGCCTTTAGCCTGATCACGGCGACCCCCGCCCTCTGGGGCGCCTTGCTCCCGAACCTCTTCGTGGCCACCTGGGTGCAGGGCTGCTTTGCGGAGGGGGCGGGGCCAGCCTTTTGGGGGGCGGCGGCCAGCGCCTTGCTGGACGCTGCCGACGCCGAGCCCGCCACCGTGCTGCCGGGCCTCCGGCGTTTGGATGAAGCCTTTTTCGAGGCGCGCACCCTGCCAGCCTACGTGCCGGAGGGGGGCGCGGAGGCCCTGGCCCTGGGGCGCTTACCCGCCGCGGGCCGCGCCGCAGAGGATCCCGCGGGCCCTGCTGCGGCGCCGAACGCGCCCACCCTTTGGACGTTGGCTCAGGCGCTGCGCACCACCCCGGGAGAGGATCAGGCCTTGGGGGCGGCGCAAGCGCAGCTCGCCGCCCTGTCCGCGCAGCCCCAGGGGGACGCCGCTGCTCAGCAGCGCTGGGAGTGGGCCTGGGCCCTGGGTAATTTGGCGGCCCAACGGCGTAGCGGGGTGCTTCCGGCCCCTGGCGCCCTCGATGCGCGCTTGCCCGAGCTCCTGGAGGTGTTCGCGGAGCCCCGGGCGGTGCTTGAGGATGAGCGGTTCTCGGCCCTGATTGAGGAGATTGACCTCTGGGCCTCCGGTTTCGAGGCTCCGCCGGCGCCTCTCCCCGAACCGCCTGCCGCACCCCCCGCCGCGCTGGCCAGCGGGCCGCCGACGGCGTCGGCTCCCGAGCCCATGGGGTCGCCCGATGTGGTGCCGGAGCCATCCCCGGCGCGGGATCCCGCCCTAAACCACAGGGCGGCTCAGCCCTCCCTGGTCGCCGCCCTCGGCGATGATGGGGCCCTCCTGGCCGCCCTGACTGCCCTCGAAGCGGAGGCCTCACAGGCAGCACCGGCCCTTCGGCGGCGCCTTGAGCAGCTTCACCAAGCGCTGAATCCGCTACTGTGGTTTGACGCCGAGGGCCTGGAGCGTGCCCTGGGCCACCCCGTGGTGCTGGCGGCGCCCCTGGCGGCGGTCGAACGATCCGTTGCCGTCGCCCTTGGGGAGGCGGAACGCGGTGGGTTAGGGCCTGCGGAGGGGCTCTCCCTCGACGGCGCGACGCTTCGGGCCAAGGGCGCTGATGGGGAGCGGACCCTGCCCTGGACCGTGCTTCGCCTGACGCGAGCGGCGGTCAGCCTTGCCCCGCCGGCGATGGCTGCCGACGAGTATGGCGAAGCGTCGGTGCTTCTGGCCTATGCCCTAGGCGCGGGGGCGCAGGCCCCCGCGGGGGCTTTGGGGGTCACCGCCGGTCCCCGTGCGCTGCATTGGGTGTTGTCGAAGGGGGATGGCTCAGAAGTCGCCGAAGCGAGCGGACAGGGTCGCGAGGGCGGCTAGGGGCGCCGTTTCCGCGCGGAGGATGCGCGGCCCCAGGCGCCAGCGGACAAAGCCCTGGCGCGCGAGCTTCTTGCATTCCTCATCGCTAAGCCCCCCCTCCGGGCCCGTTACCAGCACTACGGAACGAGGTTTCTCGCTCTCCGAGGCCGCCAGGGCCATGCCCTCGGGGTCAAGCACGACCTTCAGGGCCTCGGGGCGATCGGCGGCGAACTGCTCGAGGGGTTGGGGCCCATGAAGCTGGGGCAGCACCGTGCGGCCGCTTTGCTGCGCCGCGTGCACCAGCACGCCTTCGGCGTGGGCCAGGCGCCGCGCCCCCCGGGCGCCAGGATCAAACTTCACCTCCGTGCGCTGGGTTTGCAGGAGGGTGATTTCTGAAACCCCGAGTTCACAGGCTTTTTGCAAAGCCACATCGAGCCGCTCACCGCGGAGCAGGGGCAGGCCGAGGTGGAGGTGGAGGGGTGGTTCGCTGTGCCGATCTTCCCGCGCATCGCTCACGGTCAGCTGGCCGCCCTTAGGCGAGACGTCGCATAGGGTGGCTTCGGCCACCCAGCCCGCGCCGTCGAATAGCGCCACGGGGTCGCCGTCCCGGCGGCGAAGCACCTTCAAAAGATGCCGGGCGGCGGCGTCGGGGAGGGGGACGGTGCCCGTGGGCAGGGGCGCGGGCCAATATAGCCGGGGCGTGCGCATGGTTAGCGCCCGAGGCGGTCGAGAAGGGCCTCGGGGGCCTCCGCTTGGTTCATGGTGTAGAGATGAAGGCCCGGAGCGCCGCCGGCGATGAGGCGCTCGCAGAGGGACGTGACCACATCCAGGCCGAAGGCAAGGAAATCCGCGGATCCTTCCTCGTAGCTGTCGAGGCGCCGATCCAGCCAGCGGGGGATTTCCGCGCCGCAGGCGCGGGAAAAGCGTCGTAGCCCCGTGCTGTTGGTGATGGGCATGACGCCGGGAATGATGGGCGTGGTCACGCCCAGGGCCGCCACGCGGTCGCAGAAGTCGAAGTAGGCATCGGCGTTGTAAAAATACTGGGTCAGAGCGCTGTCGGCGCCGGCGGCGCATTTCTCGGCGAAGAAGCGTAGATCGGCGTCTGCCGAGGGGGCGTCGGGATGGATTTCCGGATAGGCCGCCACCTCGATGTGGAAATGATCCCCGGCGTGTTCTCGAAGCAGGCGCACCAGTTCTACGGCGTAGTGGAGGCGCCCCGTGCCCATGCCTGAGGGGATGTCGCCGCGGAGCGCAACGATGCGCCGAATGCCGAGATCGCGGTAGCGGTCGATAAGCGTCCGCACCGTGTCTGGGGCATCGCTGCCCATGGACAGGTGCGGGGCCACGTCTAGCCCCGCCGCCGCCATGGACTCCACCGTGCTCAGCGTGCCTTCCCGAGTGCTGCCCCCAGCGCCGTAGGTGACGGAGACGTACTCCGGCCCCCGGGCCGCGAGGCGATCGCGCACCGCAGCCAGCTTGCGCACCCCCGCCGGCGTTTTCGGCGGGAAGAACTCGAAGGACAGGGGCAGGGGCGTAGCCATGGGCTTAGCGCGCGGCGCGCAGGGCTTCGGCCTTGTCCGTGCGCTCCCAGGTGAAGGCGTCCTCTTCCCGGCCGAAGTGGCCGTAGGCCGCGGTGGCCCGGTAGATGGGGCGCTTCAAATCGAGCATGGCGATGAGGCCCTTCGGGCGCAGATCGAAGTGCTCGCGGACCAGGGCGGCGATGGTGGCGTCGTCCACCGTGCCCGTGCCAAAGGTGTTGATGGAGATGGACGTCGGCTCGGCGACGCCAATGGCGTAGGAGACCTGGATCTCGCAGCGCTTCGCCAGGCCCGCGGCCACGATGTTCTTCGCCACGTAGCGCCCGGCGTAGGCGGCGCTCCGGTCCACTTTGGAGGGATCCTTGCCCGAGAAGGCGCCGCCGCCGTGGCGGGCCATGCCGCCGTAGGTATCCACGATGATTTTCCGCCCCGTGAGGCCGCAGTCGCCCACGGGCCCCCCGATCACGAAGTTCCCCGTGGGATTGATGTAGACCTTCGTCTGCGCCGTCATCCACGCCGCGGGGACCACGGGCTTGATGATTTCTTCCATCACCGCTTCCCGGAGGTCTTCCAAGCTGATGGAGGGATCGTGCTGGGTGGAGAGGACGATGGCGTCCACGCTTTGGGGGCGGCCCTCGGCGTCGTAGGAGAAGCTCAGCTGGCTTTTCGCGTCCGGGCGCAGCCAAGGCAGGGTGCCGTTCTTCCGCACTTCCGCTTGCCGCGCCACGAGGCGATGGCTGTAGGTGATGGGCGCGGGCATGAGCACGTCCGTCTCGTCCGTGGCGTAGCCAAACATCAGCCCCTGGTCCCCGGCCCCTTGCTCGTGGTCCGCGGCTTCGTCCACGCCCATGGCGATATCCGCTGACTGGGCGCCGATGGCGTTGATAACGGCGCAGGTTTCCGCGTCGAAGCCCATTTCGCTGGAGGTGTAGCCAATCTCGGCGACGGTGCGGCGGACGATGCCTTCATAGTCCACGGCGCTTCCCGAGGGCAGGCGGATTTCCCCAGCCAGCACCACCATGCCGGTCTTCACCAGCGTTTCCACAGCTACCCGCGCGTCCGGCGAGATGCGCAGCATCTCATCGAGAATGGCGTCGGAGATCTGATCGGCCATCTTGTCGGGATGGCCCTCGCTGACGGATTCGGAAGTAAACAGTTGGTACTCGGCCATGGAGAGCCCCCTTAACGGATGTGCTTACCCCGTCCCGGTGCCCAAGGGGGGACCGCCCGCGGCGCAAGGTCAAAATGTGGATCGCCATGCTATGCAAGGCGCCTTCCGGTCGCCTTGAGTCTTTCACAAGTCACCGTGAGGGCGCTGCATGAACGCGCCGCCGTTGCGCATCCCCCATGGGGCTGGGAAACTACGCGCCCTGCGCCCCCCTGGTCCGGAGACCTGCCCCATGATTACCCGTCGAACCCGCGCCGACGCGCTCCGCGTTTTGGCCATGGATGCGGTACAGCGCGCTAACAGCGGCCACCCTGGGGCCCCCATGGGCATGGCGGACATGGCCGAGGCCCTTTGGTGCGGTCCCCTAAAGCATCATCCGGAGGTGCCTAGCTGGTTCGACCGGGATCGCTTTGTGCTGTCCAACGGCCACGCCTCCATGCTCCTTTATGGCCTCTTGCATCTCGCGGGGTACGAGGTGAGCACGGAAGATCTGAAGAACTTCCGTCAGCTCCATGCCCCTACGGCAGGGCACCCGGAATACGGCGAGCTCCCCGGGGTGGAAACCACCACCGGGCCCCTCGGCCAGGGCGTGGCCATGGCCGTGGGCATGGCCCTGGCGGAGAAGGTGCTAGCAGCGCGCTTTAATCGCCCGGATTTCCCCCTTGTCGATCACCACACCTACGTCTTTCTCGGCGATGGCTGCCTCATGGAGGGGATCTCCCAGGAGGCGATCTCCCTTGCGGGCACCCTGGGCCTTGGGAAGCTGATCTGCTTCTACGATGCCAACGGCATCAGCATCGATGGGAAGGTTGAGGGCTGGTTCACAGAAGATGTGCCGGGGCGCTTCCGCGCCGCAGGCTGGGAAGTGTGGGACGCCATTGATGGTCACGACGGGGATGCCATCGCGGCGGCGCTGACCGCGGCGCGGGCGAGCGATCGTCCGGCGCTCCTTGTCTGCAACACCCAGATTGGCTTTGGCTCCCCGGCCAAGGCCGGTACGGCAGCGGTGCACGGCGCGCCCCTGGGGGACGAGGAAATCGCGGCCACCCGCGCAGCCCTCGGCTGGACCGCGGCCCCCTTCGAGATTCCTGAGGACGTGCGGGAAGGCTGGGACGGGCGGGCCCGGGGCGCCGAGGCCTACGCCGCCTGGTGCGACCTAAAGGCGCGCTACGCCGAAGCCTACCCCGACGAGCACGCCGCCTTCGAGGCAGCGCTGGGGACCGTGCCCGAGGCGGTATTGTCTGCCCTGACGGCCTTTGCGGAGGCTGCCCAGGCGGAGGGCAAGGCGCTGGCCACGCGGCAAAGTTCCAAGGCCGCCCTGGACGTCATCGCTGCGGGCCTTCCCTCCCTCTTCGGGGGGTCGGCGGATCTGTCCGGCTCCAATGGCAGTCGCTTTGACGGCGCCCGGGTGCTCAGCGCCGAGAACGCCGACGCCAACTACTTCTCCTGGGGTGTGCGTGAGTTCGCTATGACCGCCGCCTGCAACGGCATGGCCCTGCACGGTGGCCTTCTGCCCTACTCCGCGACCTTCCTCACCTTCATGGACTACGCCCGGGACGCGGTGCGCCTCGCCGCGCTGATGGGGGTGCAGAATATTTTCGTCTACAGCCACGATTCCCTGGCCGTGGGCGAGGACGGCCCCACGCACCAGCCCGTGGAGCAGCTGGCCACCCTACGCATGACCCCGGGCCTCGAAACCTGGCGCCCTTGCGATACGGTGGAAACGGCGATTGCCTGGCGTGAAGCCCTGGCCCGGGCCGACGGCCCCTCGGCGCTGATTTTGTCCCGCCAGGGCCTTCCCGTGCCGAGCCGGGACAGCGCCCAGGTGGCGGCCATCGCCCAGGGCGGCTACGCCCTCGAGGACGAGGAGGCCCCGGAGCTGGTGCTTGTGGCCACGGGGTCGGAGGTGTCCCTCGCCCAGGCGGCAGCGGCAGCGCTTCGGGCGCAGGGCCGGCGGGTACGGGTCGTGTCCATGCCCTGCGTGGAGCGTTTTTTGGCAGCCGATGCCGAGGCCCAGGCGGCCCTTCTGCCGCCGGAGGTGCCGCGCCTCATTATTGAGGCGGCCCATCCGGCGCCCTGGTGGCGCATCGCCGGGGGTCGCGGTCAGGTCCTGGGCGTCGATCAGTTCGGCGCCTCCGGTCCTGGAAACGAGGTTCTCGCGGCCTACGGCTTTACCCCGGAAAATGTGACCGCAGAGGCCCTGGCCCTGCTCAACGCCTAGGAGACGAGCCCTATGGCCCTGGCCTTCAATCGCATGACCGAGCTGGATCTGGCGGGGCGCCGGGTCCTCATGCGCGAGGACCTAAACGTGCCCGTGGAAGACGGCACGGTGCGAAGCGATGCGCGGCTCCGAGCCGCCCTGCCGTCCATTCAGGCGGCGCTGGCCGCCGGGGCCTCGGTGCTCCTTTGCTCCCACCTGGGCCGGCCGACGGAAGGCGCTAGCGCCGCCGACGAGCCCGCTTTTTCCCTGGCGCCGGTGGCGGCGCGCCTGGAGGCCCTGCTGGGCCAGCCCGTGCCCCTCTTGTCCTCCCTCGCTGCCGCGGCGGCCCAGCCTCCGGCGCCGGGATCCGTGGCGCTCTTGGAAAACATTCGCTGGGAAGTGGGCGAGAAGGCCGATGACGACGCCCTCGCCGCGCGCCTCGCCGGACTTTGCGACATCTTCGTGATGGACGCCTTTGGTACGGCCCATCGCGCCCAGGCCAGCACCCATGGGGTGATGCGCCACGCCGCCCAGGTGTGCGCGGGCCCCCTGCTGTGCGCCGAACTCGATGCCCTCGGTCAGGCCCTCCATACCCCGGCGCGCCCCCTCGTGGCGATCGTTGGCGGTTCCAAGGTGTCCACTAAGCTAACCGTGTTGGAGCGCCTGGCGGAGGTCGCCGATCAAGTGATCGTCGGCGGCGGCATCGCTAATGCCTTCATCGCTGCCGCCGGGCACAGCGTGGGGGCCTCCCTGCTCGAGCCAGAGCTGGTGAGCGCGGCAGCGGAGCTGGCGAAGAAGGTGGCCATCCCCGTGCCTGAAGACGTGGTGGTGGCCAAGGGCTTTGCGGCTGATGCGCCCCACCGGGTGTGCGCCGTGGATCAGGTCGGGGATGGCGAAATGATCCTCGATATCGGTCCCGCCACGGCCGCGGCCTACGGCGAGCTGATTGCCCAGGCGGGGACGGTGCTCTGGAACGGTCCCGTGGGCGTCTTCGAATTCCCCGCCTTCAGCGCCGGGACGGAAGCCCTGGCCCGGGCCATCGCTGCCAGTTCGGCCTTTTCCATTGCTGGCGGCGGCGACACCCTAGCGGCGATCGATCAGTTCGCCATCGCCGATCAGCTGGGCTACATCTCTACCGGAGGGGGCGCCTTCCTAGAGTTCGTGGAAGGTAAAACCCTGCCCGCCGTGGCCGCCCTCAGCGCCCGCGCCGACGCATGAGCGCAGCGGCGGCGCCCTATCTGCTGCAGCCCCGGGCGCCGCTGCTGGAGGCGCGCTTCAACGCGCGCTTTGATCGCTTTATCGCCGAGCTGACCCTTGCCGATGGCACCCCCATCCGCGCCCACTGCGTCAACCCCGGCCGCATGGAAGGCCTGGTGATTCCCGGTGCAAAAGCCTGGGTTTCAAAAGTCCCGGACGACAGTAAGCGCAAACTTCGATACACGCTAGAGCTGCTTGAGGCCGATGGTCGGATCGTTGGCGCGAACACCGTGGTGCCCAATTGGCTCGCGGAGCAGCTGCTCCTGGCGGGGGTCGTTCCCGGGCTTAAGCGCTTTCGCAGCCTGCGCGCTGAGGTCCCCTACGGAGAGCGCTCCCGCATCGATTTCTGGCTAGAGACCGCCTCGGGCCCCCACCTCGTGGAAGTGAAGAATTGCCATCTGGTTTACCCCGACGGGCGGGCCTACTTCCCCGATTCCGTGAGCGTGCGGGCCTCGGACCATTTGGAGGCGCTCATGGAGGTGGTGGCCTCTGGCGCGAAGGCCACCGTGCTCTTTGTCATTCAGCGCGACGACGCGAAAAGCCTGCGCCCCAGCGATCTCCACGATCCACGCTTTGCCGAAAAGGCCCGGGAGGCCGCGGCGAAGGGGGTGCAGTTTAAGGCCGTGGCCCTGGCCCCGGATCCCCAGGGCTGGACCGTCCTAGGCACCCGGCCCGTGGATTTAAAGCCCTACGACGTAAACCGCCTGAGCCCCTACCGGAGCGCGCTGGATGCCCATTCGGGCTGGCAGCGCGGCCCCCGTGCTCCCAAGGCGGCACCCAAGGTAGACTGACCCTAAACCCACCTGGAAGCGGAGTTTCTTCCCATGGCCCTTATTACCCTGCGACAGCTCCTGGATCACGCTGCGGAACATGGCTACGGCGTGCCAGCCTTCAACGTGAATAACCTTGAGCAAATGCGCGCGATTATGGAAGGCGCGGCGGCAACGGATAGCCCGGTGATTGTCCAAGCTTCCGCTGGCGCGCGGAAATACGCAGGCCCCAACTTCCTTCGCCATCTCATTCTGGCGGCGGTGGAGGAGTTCCCCCACATCCCCGTGTGCATGCACCAGGATCATGGTACCTCGCCCGGCGTATGCCAGCGCTCTATCCAGCTCGGCTTTAGCTCCGTGATGATGGATGGCTCGCTGAAGGAAGATCAGAAAACCCCGGCGGATTACGACTACAACGTGGCGGTGACGGCGCAGGTGTCGGCCATGGCCCACGCCTGCGGCGTGTCCGTGGAGGGGGAGCTCGGTTGCCTGGGGTCCTTGGAAACAGGCACCGCCGGGGAAGAGGACGGCGTGGGCGCCGAGGGCACGCTCAGCCACGACATGCTGCTGACGGACCCGGAAGAAGCCGCGGCCTTTGTGGCCGCGACCAAGGTGGACGCCCTCGCCATTGCCATCGGCACCAGCCACGGCGCCTATAAGTTCTCCCGGCCCCCCACCGGCGACATCTTGGCCATCGACCGGATTAAGGCCATCCACGCCCGCATTCCCAGCACCCATCTCGTGATGCACGGCTCCTCCTCCGTTCCCCAGGAGTGGCTCGAAGTGATTAATCGCTTCGGTGGAGAGATCCCGGAAACCTACGGCGTCCCCGTGGAGGAAATTCAGGAAGGGATTCGCCATGGCGTGCGCAAGGTGAACATCGACACGGACCTTCGCCTTGCCTCCACCGGGGCGGTGCGCCGCTTCCTGGCGGACAACCCCGCGGAGTTCGATCCCCGGAAATTCTTGAAGGAAACCATGAGCGCCATGAAGGCGATCGTGGAGGCTCGCTACGAAGCCTTCGGCACCGCAGGGCAGGCCAGCAAGATCACGCCCCTGTCCTTCGATGCCATGAGCGATCGCTACCGCGCGGGCAGCCTGGACCCGGTACTGGCCTAGGTCAGCCTAGAACAGCACCCGGGTCTTGATAGTCCCGGGAACGGCGCGCAGGCCTGCCAGGGCCTGTTCGCTGTGTTCGGCGTCCGTGTCGATCACCACGTAGCCGATCTCCGGATTGGTTTGCAGCGTCTGCGCCGAAATGTTCAGGCCGTTCTCGGAAAAGACCGCGTTGATGCCGGACATCACCCCGGGCACGTTGCGGTGGATGTGCAGCAGCCGGTGCGACCCTTCGTGCTGGGGCAGGGCCACTTCGGGAAAGTTCACCGAGCCCACGGTGGAGCCGTTGTCGCTATAGAGCGCGAGCTTTTCCGACACCTCGGCGCCAATGTTCTCCTGCGCTTCCATGGTGCTGCCGCCGATGTGCGGCGTGAGGATAACGTTGCGGAGCCCCTGCAAGGGGGATTCGAAGGGGTCGTCGTTGCTCTTGGGTTCCACGGGGAAGACGTCGATCGCGGCGCCCAGGAGATGCCCCGCCTTGAGCCGGCTGGCCAGGGCGTCGAGGTCCACGACCTTGCCCCGGGAGGCGTTGATGAGCACGGCCTTGGGCTTCATGCGGTCGATCGCCGTGGCGTCGATGAGCCCTTCCGTGGATTTCGCGGCGGGCACGTGGCAGCTGACCACGTCGGCCTGAGCAAGAAGCGTCCCCAGATCGTCGATCTGCTCTGCGTTCCCGAGCTTTAGCTTGCGTACCACGTCGTAAAAGCACACGCGCATGCCGAGGGCTTCCGCCATCACCCCCAGCTGCGCTCCAATGTTGCCGTAGCCAATGATGCCGAGGGTCTTCCCCCGAAGTTCAAAGCTGTCCGTGGCGCTTTTTAGCCAGCCCCCCTCGTGGGCCCGATGGCTTTTCTCCGGAACCCCGCGAAGGAGCAGGATGGCCTCGGCGAGCACGAGCTCGGCCACGGAGCGGGTGTTGGAAAAGGGCGCGTTGAAGACCGGAATGCCGAGATTCAGGGCGGCCTTCAGGTCGACCTGATTGGTGCCGATGCAAAAGCAGCCAATGGCCATGAGCCGCCGCGCCCCCTTAAGCACCTCGGCGTCGAGCTGGGTGCGGGAGCGGATGCCCACCATATGCGCCTGGCTCACCTTTTCGATGAGCGTGTCGCGGTCCAGCGCACCCTTTAGCTGCTCGATGTTGTGATAGCCGGCTCGGGCCAGGTTATCGACGGCGGAGGCATGGATGCCTTCCAGCAATAGAATACGAATCTTGTCCTTCGAGAGGGACGTGACAGGGGCGGCCATGGGGGATCTCGCGAGGGGGGAGAGAAGCCGTCCATGGTAGCATAGCGGCCTTCTGCGCATAGGCCGGAGAGCCGACCATGACCACCGCTACAGCGCCTTCCTCTGCCCTCTCGAGCGCCGGGGCCACCGCCCTCGCCGAGGCCTTCGGCGAACGCTTTAGCACGGCCCCCGAGGATCTCGCCCACTGGGGCCGGGACTGGACTCGAAGCTTTACCGTGGCCCCCAGCGCCGTGGTGTTCCCGGAGACGGAAGCAGAGGTCCAAGCCCTCGTGGGGCTGGCCCGAGCCCATGGCTTCAAGCTCGTGCCCTCCGGCGGACGCACGGGCCTTTCCGGCGGTGCCGTGGCGCCCGCCGGGGAAGTGGTGGTCTCCTTTGATCGCATGAACAAGGTGCTGGACTTCGACCCCGCCGGGCGCCTGCTGCGGTGCCAGCCCGGGGTCGTTGTCGCCGAGGTGGCCGCCCGGGCGGAGGCTGAAGGCCTTTACTACCCCGTGGACTTTGCCTCCGCGGGCAGTGCCCAGCTCGGAGGGTCCGTGGCCACCAACGCGGGCGGCATTAAGGTTATTCGCTATGGCATGACGCGGCAGTGGGTAGCAGGCCTGCGCGTGGTAACGGGTACGGGCGAGGTGCTCGAGCTGGGCCGGGGCCTGGTGAAGGACAACACGGGCTACGACCTCAAGCACCTGGTGATTGGCTCCGAGGGCACGCTGGGCCTCATCACCGAGGTCACGGTCCGCCTCACCTCGCCGCCGGGCCCCCTGTCCGTGCTTGTGCTGGCCCTCCCGGCCTTTCCGGACGTGATGAAGGTGCTGTCCACCTTTGAGCGTGCTGTGCCCGTAACGGCCTTTGAGTTTTTTTCCGAGCTGGCGCTCCAAAAGGTGGTGGCCCGGGGGGACCTCACCCGCCCCTTTGCCGAGCCCGCGCCCTTCTACGCCCTCATCGAATTTGAAGGGGACGGGGAGATGGCCCTGGAGGCCTTCGAGCAGTGCCTCGAGGCGGGCTGGGCCAGCGATGGGGTAATCAGCCAAAGCGGGGAGCAGGCCGCGCGCCTGTGGCGGCTCCGGGAGGATATCTCCGAGACCATCTCCGCCTGGACGCCCTACAAAAATGATATCGCCGTGCCCGTGGCGGCGGTGCCCGAGTTCCTAGCGGCGGTGGACGAACGGGTGACCGCGGCCTACCCCGATCTCGAGGTGGTGTGGTTTGGGCATATCGGAGACGGCAACCTGCACCTGAATATTCTTAAGCCCGACGGGGTGTCCCAAGAGGCGTTCTACGAGCGCTGTCACCGCGTTTCCCCGGACATCTTTGCCGCCGTGCAGGCCCTGGGGGGGAGCATTTCCGCAGAGCATGGGGTGGGCCTGCTGAAGAAGGACTATCTCCATTTCTCTCGCAGCGAGGCGGAGCGCACCCTCATGAAGGCCGTGCGCCAGGCCTTTGATCCCGACGGCGTGCTGAACCCCGGGAAGCTCCTCTAGCGAGGGGCAGTCTTCACCGTCACGCCCTGGGGGCTGGCGACGAACAGCTGATCGGCGCGGCGCAGAGCGAATAGACCATTGCACACCACCCCGGGCCACTGATTCAGCGCCCGCTCCTGGGCAGCGGGGTCGCTGAGGTCTAGGCCGCGAACGTCGAGGATGGGGTGGCCGTTATCCGTAATGACCCCCGGGCGCCGCGTCGCCTCAGCACCCAGGGCGCTGAGCGCCCGGCGTAGGGGCGCTTCCGCGAGCTCGATGTATTCGATGGGCAGGGGGAAGGCGCCCAGGGTGTCCACGCACTTACTTTCGTCCACCAGGCAATAGAAAGCCTCCGCGGCGCTGGCGACGATCTTTTCCTGGGTGAGCGCTGCGCCGCCCCCCTTGATGAGAGCGAGGTTTGGATCTGCCTCATCGGCGCCGTCGATGTAGAGGGCGAGGGGGCCGCTTTCCTGGAGGGACAGCACGCGAATGCCGTGGCCTTCCAGCCGGCTGGCGGAGGCGACGCTGCTGGCCACCGCCCCATCGAACTGATCCCTCAAGGGTGCGAGCGCATCAATGAAGCAGTTCGTGGTGGACCCGGTGCCAATGCCCAGCACTACCCCGGCTCCAAGCGTTGGCCGAAGCGCTTCCAGGGCGGCCTCGGCGGCGAGACGTTTTTGCTCATCTTGGGTCATGGCGTCCTGTCCTCGAGTCCGGGAAGCTGGCTCTGGGGCAGCGGAGTGTTTAGTCTTGCGCCCCCCGAAGCCGCCGGCATGCTCATCATGCTTGAGCAAACAGTCAAGCGCATTCTTGAAGCGAAGGTTTACGACGTGGCGCAGGAGACCCCCCTGTCCCCCGCGCCCTTCCTGTCCGCGCGCCTGGGCCATGAGATTTGGCTAAAGCGCGAGGATCTTCAGCCCATCTTCTCCTTCAAGATTCGGGGCGCCTACAACATGATGGCGCATCTCGACGAGGACGCCCGGCGCCGCGGGGTCATCACTGCTTCCGCCGGAAACCATGCCCAGGGCGTAGCCCTCGCGTCGGCTAAGCTGGGTATCAAGGCCACCATCGTCATGGGGAACAATACCCCGGACATCAAGATTCGCGCCGTGCGCGCCCGGGGGGCAAATGTCGTCCTCCACGGGGACAGCTTTGACGATGCCCGGGTGTTTGCGGAAGCGCGCATGAAGGCCGAGGGGCTGACCTGGGTGCCGCCCTACGATCACCCCCTGGTGATTGCGGGGCAGGGCACGGTGGCTCTCGAGATGCTGCGCCAGCACCCCGGGCCCCTCGATGCCATCTTCGTCCCCGTGGGAGGGGGCGGATTGCTGGCGGGCATTGCGGCCTATGTCAAATACCTCCGCCCCGAGGTAAAGGTGATCGGGGTGGAATCGGAGGGTTCGGCTTGCTTCGCTGCGGCCCGGAAGGCTGGCCGCCGCGTGCGCCTACCCTTTGAATCCCTGGACCTTTTCGCCGACGGCGTGGCCGTGGCGCAGATGGGGTCCCATACCTGGAAGCTCGCGCGGCGTTGGGTTGATGATGTGGTGACGGTCTCCACCGACGAGATTTGCGCCGCCATCAAGGATGTTTTTGAAGACACCCGGTCCCTCGCGGAGCCGGCGGGGGCCCTTGCCCTCGCAGGGCTAAAGAAGTGGGCGGAAAGGGCCCCTCCGGGGCAGCGCCTCATTGCGATCCATAGCGGCGCGAACGTGAACTTCGATCGCCTCCGCCACGTAGCCGAGCGCGCCGAGGTGGGGGAAGCGCGGGAGGCCCTTCTCGCCGTGACCCTGCCGGAGCGCCCCGGTGCGTTCCGACGCTTTGCCAAGGTGCTCGGCAAGCGCGCGGTCACGGAATTTAACTATCGCTACGCCGAGGCCAGCGAAGCCCAGGTGTTTGTGGGTGTGAAGATCGCTGAGCGCAGCGATCGCCCCGCCTTGGTGGCCCAGCTGGAAAGCGCGGGCTACGCCGTGGAAGACCTCACGGACAACGAAATGGCTAAGGTCCATGTGCGCCATTTGGTGGGAGGGCACAGTGCCGCCCAAATTCCCGAGCGCCTCTTCCGCTTTGAATTCCCGGAGCGCCCCGGGGCCCTCGGGCAGTTCCTGGGCGTGCTAGGCACGCGGTTTAACATTTCCCTTTTCCATTATCGGAACCATGGCGCCGCCTGGGGCCGGGTTCTCGTGGCCTTTCAAGCGACGCCGGCGGACCGAACAGCCCTTCGCGACGCCCTTACGGCTACGGGCTACCGCTTCTGGGAAGAGACGGACAACCCCGCCTATAAGGCCTTTCTCGGCTAGCTAGCCTCGAGCGGCGCCGAGGAGGCGCTGCGCCCGGGGAGAGAAGCATTGCACCCCGGCCTCCGTCACCACCGCATCCAACCGCACATCATGGGGCGCGCTCGCCCAGGGCGCGCAGCCTTGAAAGGCATAGGCAAGCCCGAGCAAAAAGGGCTGGTGGGGCCAGTGGGCGGCGAAGCTACTGTCGTAAAAGCCGCCGCCGCGACCGAGGCGATCACCGGCGGTGGAAAAAGCCACCAGGGGTACGATCACCCAGGAGAGGGTCCAGGCGGGTCGCAGTCCCTGGCTAGGGGCGGGGATGCCAAAGCGGCCCGGGGCAAGGGAGGCAGGGTCCCCGAAGCGTAGCTGGGGCCGCCCGGCAAAGGGGCTAAGGCGCGGTAGGTACGTTTGGGTGGCGCCGGCGCTTAGGGTCGCGGCCAGGGGCGCGGGATCGATTTCCCCGTCGCTGGGGCTATAGAGCCCGAGGTGCCGGGGCGGTAGCGGCGCGCAGCGAGCCAGGGCCGCAGCGGCCCTCGCAGCAGCGGCGGCGCGAAAGGTTGGGGAAAGCCCCCGGCGCTGCCGGCGGAGGGTGCGACGAAGGCGGCGCAGCTCGGCGTCGTTGCGCATAAGAATCCCCGGGAATGCCGCTGCTGACTGTGCCCTTGAACCCAGCGGTCCAAGGTGGAGGTTCAGGTCTGGCCAAAGGCTTTCCGACGCGCGGACATGCACACCGGCTTCAACACTTCACCTCCGGGTAGTGCTATAAGGCTCGAGAGCTGCATCAGCTGGCGAACACCCCAGGGCGCCCGGGGATTATAGCGTTTTACCGGGAGGGCCGGGGGCCTAATTGAGCTTTAGCTGACGCAACTGACCAAGGGCTTGCCCCACGCGTTCGGCGAGCCGGTCGATCTCTTTCTGGCTATCGGCCTTCAGGTCTTCCTGGCCATCTTCCGCGGCGATGAGTTCGTAGGTGAGATTCAACGCCGCCATCACCGCGATGCGCTCGAGGCCGATGATCTTTCCGCCGTTGCGGATGGCTTGCATCTGCTGGTCCAGCCGCTGGGCGGCGCGTTCGAGGCCGCGCTCCTGCCCCGGGGGGCAGCTGACTTGGTAATCCTTGCCCAGGAGATGCACGGTGAGGGTTTTAGGGTCGCTCATCCGTCCTGCTCCAGGCCCTTCAGGCGCCCAATCATGGCTTCAATTTTCGAGCGCGCGAGCTCATTTTTTTCGATCAGCCGGGCCCGTTCCTGGGCCCACTCCTGGTGGCGCGCGAGCAAGGCCTGATTGTCCCGGGACAGCTGATCGCAGAGGCGAATCAGCTCCTCGAGGCGGCGCTCTAGCGTGGCAAGATCGAGCTGGCTCATGGGGGGCCCGGATAATAGCGAGACAAGGAGATGATAACAGGTCTGCTTTTGCGCACCAGAGCGCCCCAACGGCCGTGTTAAACTCCTAAAAACCCAAGGAAAGGAGCAGGAACGTGGGCGATTTTGATGCGGCCGTGGAGGTCCTGAGCCCGCTTGCAACCCCCATGGAGGTGCAGGGGCTTTTTTGTGGCGTCTATTGCGTTGGCAAGGCAGCGCCGGCGCAGGCCCTTTGGCACGAAATGCTCCGCACCCATTTTGGGGAAGAAGCGCCCCTCATCGACGCCGTGGATGCGCTCGCCGCGGCTCAGGGCCAGGCCCTTGCCGATGAAAATCTGTCCTTCCAGCTCCTGCTTCCCGACGATGAGGCCCCCCTCGAAGATCGCGCCGATGGCCTTGCGCGCTTCTGCGGCGCCTTTCTTTCGGGCTACGGCTTAAGCGGGGGGCAGCTCGACGCCGAGGATCGGGAGGCGATGGAAGACTTGGCGGCCATCGCCCAGCTGTCTGATCAGCTCGATGACGACGAAGAGAACGCGCAAAATCTCGAAGTGCTCATTGAGCATGTGCGCATTGTGGTGCTCAATCTGGCCGAACCGGGAGCAACGGCATGACTGCCAGGAAGGCTGTGCAAGCAATCTCCGCCAAGGAATATGCGGAGCGCCGTCGCGCGGCGCTGGACGCCATAGCACCTCAAAGCGCGCTGCTTCTGCCCGCGGGGCGGGAGCAGCTTCGCAACGGCGATACCCACTACCCCTTCCGGCAAAGCTCGGATTTCCTGTACCTCACGGGGTTTCAGGAGCCCGACGCCATTCTGGTGCTCCTGCCCGGGCGCCGGGCTGGGGAAACGGTGCTCTTTTGCCGGGACCATGACGCCCGCCGGGAGCGCTACGACGGCCCTCGCCTAGGCCCGGAGCAAGCCGCCGAGGCGCTGGGCCTGGACGACGCCTTCCCCCTCAGCGATATCGACGACATCTTGCCTGGGCTGCTCGAGGATCGCAGCCAGGTTTACCTGCCTCTGGGGTCCGATGAGGTGTTCGAAAGCCAGGTCCAGGGGTGGATCGACGATTGCCGAAGCCGGCGTGGGGGCCCCGTGGCGGCCCTTGAGCTCACCGATTCGGGACACATCCTCCACGAACTTCGCCTCTTTAAGAGCCCGGCGGAGCTTCGTCTTATGCGCGAAGCGGCGCGCATTTCCGTCCTGGCGCATGAGCGCGCGATGGCGCGCGCGGCGCCGGGGGTGCCTGAGTACGTGCTAGAAGCGGAGATCGCCTACGCCTTTCGCAGTGAGGGCGCCACGGGGCCGGCCTACCCCAGCATCGTGGGCAGCGGCGCGAACGCCTGCATCATGCATTACGTCGATAACGCCGCCCCCTTACCGGAGGGCGGGCTCGTGCTCATCGACGCCGGCGCGGAGTATCAGGGCTATGCTGCGGACATCACCCGCACCTTCCCGGCTTCCGGGCGCTTTACGCCGCTCCAGCGCCAGCTCTATGACCTCGTTTTCGCGGCGCAGACCGCCGCCATCGAGGCTGTGCGCCCCGGCGCCACCTTTAATGACCCGCACCTCGCTTCCCAGCGCGTTCTCATCGCAGGGCTCATCGAACTCGAGGTGCTCTCCGGCACGGTCGAGGGGATCCTGGCCGACGGCAGCGCCATGCCCTTTTTAGTACACCGCTGTTCCCACTGGCTGGGGATCGATGTCCACGACGTCGGCGAGTACCGCTTTGGCGAGGCCTGGCGAATTCTGGAGCCCGGGATGGTGCTCACCATCGAGCCGGGCCTCTATTTCCCCGCTGACCTTCCGGAAACGCCCCGAGCCTTCGCGGGCATCGGCCTTCGCATTGAGGATGACGTGCTGGTGACGGCCGCGGGCTATGAAGTGCTCACGGCCGCGGCCCCCCGGGACGCAAACGCGATCGAAGCGCTTATGGCCCGGAGCGCGCCGTGACCGAGGCCCCGGAGCCCATCCCGCTGGCGGTGATTGGCGGGGGCATCGTGGGCTGTGCCCTCGCCCTGGCCCTTGATCACGCCGGAGTGCCCGTGGTGTTGCTGGATCGGGGGCCGACCCCGGGGCCCGAGAGCGATCCCCGGCGGGGGGTGGCCCTCGCGCCGGACGTGCTGGCTTTTCTCGATGGCCTGGGGGTTGAGGTGCCGTGCACCCCCTATGCGCACATGACCGTCTGGGACCATAGCGGGCCGGCGGCGCTGCACTTTTCCGCCGCTGAGGTCGGCCTTCCTCGCCTCGGGGCCATGGTGGAGAACGACCGGCTCCGCTGGGCGCTCGCGCAGGCCCTCGAGGCTCGCGGTGTGTCCCTCCGCTGGGGGACGCGGGTCGCCCAGGTGCGCTGGCCAAGCCTAGGCGCTGGCCCGCAGCTGACCCTAGAGGACGGCGAGTCCCTTTCCGTGGCCCTGGTCTGCGCCGCAGATGGGGGCCCTTCGCCGCTGCGTGGCCTCGCAGGTATCGGGGTGCAGGATGAGCCCATGCACCAGCGCGCCGTGGTGACGGCGGTGGTGACCGAGCGCCCTCACGAGGCTACGGCCTGGCAGCGCTTTCTACCCACGGGGCCCCTGGCCTTCCTGCCCCTGGATGATGACGCCGAGGGGCGCCACCGGTGCTCCGTGGTATGGAGCGCCGATGAAGATCGGGCGCGAGCGCTGGAGGCGCTAGACGACGACGCCTTCTGCGCAGCGCTGAGTGAGGCCTTCGAGTATCGCTTGGGCGCGGTTTTATCCGCCGCGCCCCGGGCGGCCTTTCCCTTGCAACAGCGCCACGCGGAGCGCTACGCGGCCCCGGGCCTCGTGCTGCTGGGCGATGCGGCCCATGTGGTCCACCCCTTGGCCGGGCAAGGGGTCAACTTGGGCCTGCGAGACGTCATGGCCCTCGTGCCAGCGCTGCGGGCCGGGCTTCGCCAGGGCACCTTGGGGGACCCCGCCCAGTTCGGGGCCTATGAGCGGCAGCGGCGCCGGGATAACGCCCTGATGCTGCGGGCCTTTAGTGCGCTGAAGCGGGCCTTTGCGCCGGCGTCCGGCCCCACGGCCTGGCTTCGCCAGCAGGGCTTGGGTTTCCTTGATCATCAACCGACGTTGCGCCGGCGCTTCATGGCGCAGGCCCTGGGGCTTGCCCCGGAGGCCGGTGCTGCCGAGTCCGAAACCTCAGGAGTCTCCCCATGAGCAGCGCTTTGAAACGTACCCCCCTGGCTGCAGCGCACGAGGCCGCCGGCGCCAAGATGGTCCCCTTCTTTGGCTGGGAAATGCCTCTCCACTACGGCTCCCAGCTCGAGGAGCACCACGCGGTGCGCAGCGCCGGCGGCATTTTCGACGTCTCCCACATGACCGTGGTGGATATTTCTGGCCCCGATGCGACGGCCTTCCTGCAGCGCCTGCTGACCCAGGATGTGGCGACCCTCGCCCCGGGGCAGGCCAGCTACGGCGCTTTGCTCAACGAGGCCGGGGGCGTGATCGACGACCTTATTGCCTACCGCCGCGCTGAGGGTTACCGCTTGATCGTTAACGCCGCCACCCGGGACGAGGATCTCGCCTGGCTGGAGGCCCATCGCACGGGCGCGGTGGAGATCACGGAGCGCGCCGAGCTCGCCATGCTCGCGGTGCAGGGTCCGCAGGCCCTGGAACGGGCTACGGCTTGGCTGGGTGCAGCGGCGCCAGCCCTGGCGGCCCTGCCCGCCTTCGCCTTTATGGAAGACGGTGATCGGTTTCTGGCGCGGACCGGCTATACGGGAGAGGACGGCTTTGAGGTGGTGCTGCCGGCGGCGGAGGCCGTCGACGCTTGGGCGACGCTGCTTGCGGCAGGGCTGGCTCCGGCGGGGCTGGGCGCCCGGGATACGCTGCGCCTCGAAGCCGGCATGAACCTCTACGGGCAGGACATGGACCAGGCCGTATCGCCGCTGGAAGCCAACATGGGCTGGACCGTAGCCTGGGCCCCGGAGGATCGAGCCTTCCTCGGCCGGGAGGCGCTTGCTGCGCTGAAGGCGGAGGGGGTGCCAACGCGTCAGGTGGGACTTCGCCTGGAGGGCAAGGGCGTGCTTCGGGGGGGGCTCGAGGTTTTCCAAGAAGGCCCGGACGGTGCCTGGGCCCCCGTGGGTACCCTCACCTCCGGAGCCTTTTCCCCAACCCTAAAGGAGGGCATCGGGTTGGCGCGCATCAAAGCGACCGTACCCAAGGCGGCCATGCTTGCGGTGGAAATGCGCGGCCAATACCGACGGGTGTTGCGGTGCCGCCCACCGTTCATCAAAAAGCGCTCCTGACGTCATGAAAAGCCTTCATGGTATGGGGGGAAAAGCTCCCATGACGCGTCTAAGGGCGTAGAATGCCACGCAAATTCAGCGACCCCGATCAACCTGGGAGACCCTGTCCATGAGTGATATCCCCGCCGATCTCAAATACATCGCTTCCCACGAATGGGTGCGCGTAGAAGGGGATGGCACCGTGACCGTAGGGGTTACTGATCACGCCCAGGACGCTCTCGGGGATGTGGTCTATGTCGAGCTCCCGGAGGTGGACGTTGTGCTGAGCGCCGGGGATGAAGCCGGCGTCGTGGAGTCGGTGAAGGCGGCTTCCGATATCTATACGCCGCTCTCGGGCACGGTGATCGCCGTGAACAGCACGTTGGAAGACGCCCCGGAGCAGGTCAACAGCGATCCCTATGGTGAAGGCTGGTTCTTCAAGCTTCGCCTCGCCGATGCGGGGGAGCTCGAGGAGCTCCTCGATGCGGACGGCTACGCGGACGTCTGCGACGCCGACGCTTAAGTTCTTGCCCCGGCCCCGGGGCGAGGTTTTCCACGGGCCCTCCCCTAGCGGACGTTCGCTCCGCTAGGCCTATGGGAGCACAGTGAAATGCCGTTCATTCCCCACACGGAAGGCGATACGAAAGCCATGCTCGAAACGCTGGGCGTACCCAGCATCGAGTCGCTTTTCGATGAAATCCCCAAGGGCTTCCTCGCTGCGCCGCTGGCGCTTCCCGAGGGGGAAAGCGAGATGGCGCTCATGGCGGACTTCGCCGCCCGGGCCCGCCGCGACGACAACGTCCTGTGCTTTGCGGGTGCCGGCGCCTATGACCATCACATTCCCGCAGCCGTGTGGGACCTGGTGAGCCGTGGGGAAATCATGACGGCCTACACGCCCTACCAGGCGGAAGCGAGCCAGGGCACGCTGCAAACCATCTACGAATACCAGTCCATGATCGCCAAGCTGACGGGCATGGACGTGGCGAACGCGTCCGTTTACGACGGCGGTTCAGGCCTCGCCGAGGCGGCCCTCATGGCCGTACGGTCCGCGCCGCGCAAGCACGCGCGTACGCTGCTCCTCGCCGGGGGCTTAAACCCTCGCTATCGGGCGGCCTGTGAAGCGATCGTGCAGCATCAGGGGCTGACGCTTCGGGACCTCCCCCTGGAGGCCGATGGCACCCTAAGCCCGGCCACCCTCGAGGCCGCCATGGACGAGGACTGCGCCGCCCTGGTGATCAGCCAGCCGAACTTCTTTGGCGTGCTGGAAGAGGTCCATGTGCTCACGGAGCAGGCCCAGGCGGCGGGGCTGCTGGTCATCGCCGTGGTCAATCCCATTGCCCTGGCGGTGCTGACGCCTCCCGGGGCCTGGGGGTCGGCGGGGGCCGATATCGTGGTGGGCGACGGCCAGCCCCTGGGCATTCCCATGGCTTCCGGGGGTCCCTACTTCGGCTTCCTGTGCGCACGGCAGAAGCTGGTGCGGCAGATGCCCGGGCGCATCGTGGGTCGTACCGTCGACCTCGACGGCAAAACGGGTTATGCCCTCACCCTGCAGGCCCGGGAACAACACATTCGCCGGGGTAAGGCGACCTCAAACATCTGTACCAACCAAGGCCTGCTCATGACCGCCGGCACCATTTACATGGCGCTGCTCGGCCCGGAGGGGCTCAGCCGAGTGGCGGGGCACTGCTATGGCCAGCTCCGCGCGCTCCTTGCGGCACTCACGAGCCTGCCCGGGGTGCGCTCCGTGCACAGCGGCGTGCACTTTCACGAGGCGGTGATCGAGCTTCCCGTCCCGGCAAAGGCCGTGGTGGAGGCCCTCGCGGAGCAGCGCATCCTCCCCGGCGTGGCCCTGAGCGACTACTGGCCCGAGCGCACCCATGAGCTGCTCATTTGTGCGACGGAAAAGCGCACGGCCGAGGACATCGCGCAGTACAAGAAAGCGTTGGGGCAGGTTCTGGAAACCCTGGTTACGGAGGTCGCCCAATGAGCATGCAACTCGAAGAGGGTGGCGTCGCCCTGGGCGCAACGCTGTTTGATCAAAGCGTCCCCGGTCGGAGCGCCGGCGCACAGCTGCTCCCGCCGCCCCCACCCCTCGATGACCTGCCCGAGGGCCTTCGCCGGGCGGCACCGCCGGCGCTTCCAGAAGTTTCCGAGCTTCAGGTGGTGCGGCACTTTACGCGGCTGTCGGGTCGAAATTTTGCTATCGATCGGCAGTTCTACCCCCTGGGCTCCTGCACCATGAAGTACAACCCGCGGGGCGCGCACCGGGCGGCGAGCCTGCCCGGGTTCCTGGGTCGTCACCCGCTGGCCCCGCCGTCCCTGTCTCAGGGGCTGCTGAGTGTTTTCCATGACCTCCAGGACATGCTGGCGGAAATCACCGGTATGGACGCCGTTTCCCTCGCGCCCATGGCCGGCGCCCAGGGAGAATTCGCCGGCGTGGCCATGATCCGGGCTTACCACGAGGCTCGGGGCGATCACGAGCGGCAGGAAATCATCGTTCCCGTGGCCGCTCACGGGACGAACCCAGCCACCGCGGTGATGTGCGGCTATCGGGTCCGGGAGGTAAAGGTCGACGCCTCCGGAGACGTCGATCTCGAGGATCTGAAGGCGGCGCTGGGGCCCCAAACTGCCGGGCTCATGATGACCAACCCAAGCACCTGCGGGGTTTTTGAGCGCAACATCGGCGCCATCGCCGATGCGGTGCACGAAGCTGGGGGGCTGCTTTACTACGACGGCGCCAACCTGAACGCCATCCTGGGCAAGGCGCGGCCCGGGGACATGGGCTTCGACGTCCTGCACAT
>JAURCQ010000029.1 GCA_030828335.1 Gammaproteobacteria bacterium | reverse complement strand
GAGCATGGTCATCCTCGGGGCCGGTCTGAACCACTGGTACCACATGGACATGAACTATCGCGGCATCATCAACATGCTGGTGATGTGCGGCTGCATCGGGCAGGAAGGCGGCGCCTCGGCACAGGAGTTTCTCCTGGCTGGCGGCCTCCGTAATCACCGTAAAACGCGTGGCCTCCGACCCCGTGCCGGCGGTGGTGGGCAAGGCGATAATCGGCATGCGGGGCAGGGTGACTTCCCGGGGCACGGCGTAGTCGCGAATCCCGCCACCCCCCGCGGCCATCACGGCCATGGTCTTGGCGCTGTCGATAACGCTTCCGCCCCCGAGGGCCACCACGCCGTCCGCGCCGGAGGCCGTCAGCACGGAAACCCCGCGAAGAATGCTGCCATCCGCCGGCTCCGGCTCCGTGTCCGTATGAACCTGCGCTTCCAACCCGGCGCCCGTAAGCACCTCGAGAACCCGGGCCACATGGCCCAGGCTCTCCATGGCGGGATCGCTCACCAAGAGAGGCTTTCTAACCCCTAGGACCCTAAGCACCTCGGGAAGCTGTTCAAGGGCACCGAAGCCCAAGCGAAGAAGACGGGGAAAACTTAAGGCATACGCCATGGCACCACTCCAAGCCGGGCCCCGAGGGGCCAACGATTAGGCGAGGGCGCGCTGGCGGATCGAGCGAATGTTCCAAAGATGAGCCGCCGCCACCAACAACACCCCAGGCAAGGTGAGATTGTGCGCGTGGTCGAGGTCGTGGACCAGGGGGCGGAGGTCGTAGCCCATGAGCAGAAGCCCAAGGGCGCCGAGGGCCGGGATGAAGATCACCCCGTGGCGGCGGAAGCCTTGCCAGAAGCCGAGCGCAGACAACGGTAATGCGATGAAGAAGAAGAGGCTATGGACCAACTCGTCGTTGCCGCCGGTGGCGAAAACAAACGGCGCAAAGGACACCAGCAGCGGTACGGACAGGCAATGCAGCACGCAGAGCCCGGATAGCACGATGGCGGCGAGATCGACTTTCTTAAAGGCCACAGGGCGCTCTCCGTAGGAAACGCCGCAGATGCTATAACATAACAATAGGGCGCGCTAGCCCTTCCTCGTGCGGGTCCTTGGAAAAGCATTATTTAACATAATATGTATTATGCGCAGTTATAGCTGTGGGCCAGAAGGGGCGCACGCTAGGTGGCCTTGAAGCCAAGGGCCTCCTTTATCCTTGCCAGCGCCATCTCCTCCGTCGTGTCCGGCGTTAAAACCACGGCGGGTGTCCCGGGCAACGGAACTTTTGCACCCAGCTGCGCTTCGAGCACCGCTTCATCGGCATCGGAAGGATCGCTGGCCGTACGCTCGCGGGCACGGATTCGGTCCCGCAGCACGCCCTCCGGGGCTTCGCAGCGCACGAGCGCCGTGGGCACTTCAAGCGTTTTGCCCAGGGCTTCGAAGGCTATCAGGGCGCTGGTATTGAGGAACGTGGCATCAACGATCACCGCAAAGCCATTTTTTAGGTGCTGCTGCGCGAGAGCTTGAAGCTGCTCATAGGTACGCGCGCTCATTTCTGGGCTGTAGCGCGCGGTTCGCTCCTGCACATTTGCGGGCCGTGCTTCCGGCGCAAGGCCCAAAAGCCGCTTACGCTCGATATCGCTGCGCAGGCAAAGCGCGCTCAACGCCGGGCCGAGCCGCTGTCCCCAGTAAGATTTGCCGCTGCCGGAAAGGCCCTGCAGGAGGACCAGCGCGGGCTGGGACAGCGGCGCCTCCGCAAACGTTACCTGGGCCTCCAGGCGGCCAACGCAGTCCTCCCGGGCCTCGGGCGCGGCCTGGGCCAGATCTAGGGCTGCAACCTTGGCCCGCACCAGCGCGCGGTAGCGCACGTAATACGGCAGCACGGAAATGCCATCATGATCTCCCGAGCCATCGAGCCAACCCTGCAGCAAGCTGAAGGCTTCCCGGGAGGCCCCGCGAGCCCGTAAGTCCATGAAAAGAAAGGCTAAATCGCTGACCGTGTCGATCCATCGGAGCTGGGGAGAAAAGTCAATGCAATCAAAGGCTTGGATGGCATTTGGGTAGGCGCAGAGATTCTTAAGGTGGAGATCCCCGTGGCCCTCGCGAATAAAGCCCCGGGCCAGGCGATTTCGGAAGCGAGAAGCGAGGGCGGCGCCCTCCTCCACGCTTTGCTGCTCGAGCGCAGTTAGGCGCGCCGCGCCGTTTTCTAGGTAAGCCACCTTGGGCCACAGATGGAAGAAGTTCGCCGCCACGGGTTTTTGCACCGCATCGACCGTTCCCCAGGGGCCGCCCTCGGGAGCGCGTTCGAAGCCCGCCTGGCGGGCCGCCCAGTGGGCGCCGAAGGCGCGGAGGGCATCGGCGGAAAGCGCGCCCTGGGCTAGGCGCTCATCGAGCTGGGCCGCTTGAGGAAAGCGCGCCATGAGCACGGCAAATTCCTCTCCGTCCTCGCGGTCTTCCACGATTTCAAAGCCTCTGTTCGCCATGCGAAAGGCCACCATCCCTTTATAGAGATCCGGCGCAAAGCGGCCGTTTAAGCGGAGTTCCTCCTCGCAGCAGACGCGCCGCCGGCTTAGGGTGGAGAAGTCGAGAAAGCCGAAATTCACGGGCTTTTTGATCTTCAGGGCGAAGTGTTTGCTGAGGAGTACCCAGGCGCTGTGGGTGGCCACGCGCTCGATGCGTTCGCTGGCTTCGAAGGGCCAGCGGGCGGGGTTCGCCTCAAGGTACGCCACGAGGGCCTCGCCGATACCGGTCATTCCCGAGCGCTTCCTCTTGGTTATGGGCGTTCCCAGGGTACACTTAAGCGAGTCGCGATAGGGAGTACGCTCATGTTCCACGGCCTAGGGCGCAGGCTTGCGGGGGTTATCCTGCTCCTGCTGGCAGTCGACGCCAGCGCGGAGGAGGCTCGGCGCCTGAAATGGACCGAGCTCATTCCTGCCCACCTCGCTGCCACGCCCTTGACGCCATCGGCGATCGACCACGCGAGCCCCGATCCCATGGCCCAGCCCACCCCCTGGGGGGCCCTCGCCATGAGCGAACTGGTGGTTCCGGAGCTCGACGCCGCCCGGGTACGCATCCCCGGCTTTATCGTGCCCCTGAACATTACCCGGGACCAAACGGTGGACGAATTCCTCCTCGTGCCCTACTTCGGCGCCTGCGTGCACGTGCCGCCGCCCCCGGCAAATCAGATTATCTACGTGACGACGTCCCCGGGTTTGGCCGCGGACCGGATCTACGAAGCCTGGGAGGTGGAAGGCGTGCTGCGCACGGCCGCCGTGGATAGCGCCATGGCCCAGGCGGCCTATCAAATCGAAGCCGATTCCGTTGCGCTCTACGGAGGTGGACGATGACGAGCCCCCATCATCACGATCACGATGCCTGTGTGGCTTCAGCCCTCGCCGCGGCGGAGCGCATATGCACCCTGAAGAAGGCGCGCCTGACGCCCAACCGGCGCCGCGTGCTCGAGCTGATCTGGAGCTCTCATGATGTGGTGGGCGCCTACGATCTGCTGGCAGCGCTGCAGAAGGAAGATCCGGCAGCCAAGCCCCCCACCGTTTACCGAGCCCTTGAGTTCCTGCTCGATCTGGGGCTCATCCATCGCATTGAATCGGCGAACGGCTTTACGCGCTGCGAAGCCCCGGAGGGGGCCCACGTGTGCCAGTTTCTGATCTGCGATGAATGCGGGCTGGTTGAAGAACTGCATTCGTCCAAGCTGGCCTCGGCGCTCGAAGCCCAGGCCGAAGACGCGGGCTTTGAACCCACCTTTCAAACCGTTGAGGTGCGGGGACGCTGCCGCAGCTGCGTGTCCGCCTAAGTAAGGATTTCCGATGAAATTGGCCCGCTTTCGTCCCGTCGGCGAAGACACCGCCGAGCTCGGCGTGCTCCTGGGCGAGGCCCTCGATGCCTTCGTGCCCTTCTCCACCCTAGCCGCGGCGCTACCGGGGGGGGAAGCCCCGGAGGATCTTCGCGCCTGCTTGGCCTGGTCCGCCGCTGAGCGCGATGCCGTAGCCCAGGCGGCGGAGGCGGGAGAGCCCCGTCCCCTGAGCGCAGGTACCCTCCTCGCGCCCCTGAAGCCTGAGAAATGCCTGGCCATTGGGCTGAACTACCGGGCCCATGCGGAGGAGTTTGGGGGGACCGTGGCCCCCTGCCCTACGGTGTTTACGAAGCAGGTGAGCTGCATCACCGGGCCCTTTGCCCCCATCCATCGGCCGCGCGTTTCCGAGGCCCTCGATTACGAGGGGGAAATGGTGCTGGTGATTGGGCAGCGCTGCCGCCATGTGCCGGAAGCCCGAGCCCTGGAAGTGGTGGGGGCCTACTGCGTCGGCAACGACGTTAGCGTGCGCGATTGGCAGCTGCAGACACCCCAGTTCACCATGGGTAAATCCTTCGACACCCACGGCCCCGTGGGCCCCTATCTCACCACGGCCGATGAGATCAAAGATCCTCAGGCGCTGAATCTTCAGACCTGGGTGAACGGCGAACTGCGGCAGGAAAGCAGCACGGCGCTCATGATCTTCTCCTGCGCCCAGCTCATCGCCCATTTGTCCACGGCCTTCACCCTAGAGCCCGGGGACATGATCTTTACCGGAACCCCTGCGGGCATCGGTCATGCGATGAAGCCGCCGGCCTACCTCAAGGTGGGGGATCGGGTGCGCGTGGCCGTGGAGGGCCTCGGAGAGATCGAGAACGTGGTGATCGCGGAGCCCGAAGCCACGGCCCTGCCCTTCCCCGCTGCCTAGGCTCTAGGCGGCTTCCGCCTTCAGGGAGAAGGCTTCCGCGAGGCGCTGGTAGCTCAGCTCCCGCTGCTCATGCTCCGGCGTAATGGTGATCACGCTGCAGTGATCGACCCCCGTTTCCTCAAGGAGCGCGCTCAGCCGGCTGCGGACCACGCCCGGCGTTCCGGCGATCGCATGGGCGCCCCCGGCGGGGCTGTCGGTCCCCAAGATGCGTTCCGCTTCTTCGATGGTGGGCCAGGGGCCAGCCTCCCCGCGCATGAGCCGTTGGCGCCAGAGATCCCGGCAGCGCGCCAGGGCAGCGGCTTCCCGGGGCGTATCGGCGCAGAGGGCGAACACCCCAAGGGAGCTATAGGGCGCGGCCAGCGTGGGTGAGGGTCGGAAGCAGTCCCGATAAAGCTTCAAAATAGCGGCGGCGTGATCCGGGGCGATGAAGTGGGCGAAGGCAAAGCGGAGCCCCAAATGCGCTGCAAGCTGAGCGCTTTGGTCCGTCGAGCCCAGAAGCCAAAGCTCCGGCGCTGACGGGGTTTTAGGCCCGCAGGGCACGGTGCTTAGGGCTTGGGTATGGGGCGTTCCATCGGTCAGCCAGGCCTGAAGGTCCGCGACCTTCGCCGCGAAGTAGTCCACCCCCACGGCGTTGCCGTAGCCCAGGGCCGCGGTGGTATGTCCGTCGGCCCCCGGTGCGCGGCCGATGCCTAGATCGATGCGCCCGGGAAAGAGCGCCTCGAGCACGCGGAACTGTTCAGCCACCTTGAAGGGCGAGTAGTGCATCAGCATCACCCCGCCAGTCCCCACCCGGAGGGTGGAGGTGGCGCTGGCGATGCGGGCAGTCAGGATTTCTGGGGCGGGGCCCGCGAGGGCTTGCCCCCCGTGGTGCTCCGCGAGCCAGTAGCGATCGAAGCCGAGGGCTTCCACATGCTGGGCGAGGCGCACGGATTCCCCGAGCGCCTCGACCGGCGTGCTCCCCGGACGGACCGGGGTTTGGTCCAATACGCCGAAGCGCATGGCAGGTCGGGGCTCTTAGAGCCCCAGCACCAGCTTCGCCATGATGTTGCGCTGCACTTCGTTCGACCCCGCGTAGATGGAGGCCTTACGAATGTTGAAGTGGTGCAACGGCGCCTTGGCGGAGGTCCAGTCGTAGACCGGCTCTTCGTTGATGCCTGCGCTGGGGTCGGGATGGTGGAAGGGAATGCCCTGGGCCCCCACCGTTTCCAGCGCGAGCTCTGCCACCTGCTGCTGGAGCTCCGTGCCCCGGCACTTCAGCATGGACGATTCCGGGCCCACGTTTTGCCCCGAGGACAGGGCGCTCAAAATGCGCAGCTCCGTGAACTCCATGGCGCGGATGGCGATTTCCGTATCCGCCAGCTTGCGCTGGTAGCCGGGATCGGCGGCGAGGGGCTCGCCGCTGGCTTCGAGCTGGCTAGCATAGCTGCGAATGCGGTCGAGCTTGGCGAGCAGCCCCGGCGCATAGGCGTTACCGCGTTCGAACTCAAGGAGGTACTTCGCGTAGGTCCAGCCCTTGCCCTCTTCCCCAATGAGATTTTCCGCCGGCACCTTCACGTTCTCGAAGAAGACCGTGTTGATTTCCTGGTGCCCCGGGGGCGGATTATCGATGGTGACGATGGGGTTCACCGTGATGCCTTCGCTCTTCATATCGATGAGGAGGAAGGAGATCCCATCCTGACGCTTCTCTTCCTTCGAAGTGCGCACCAGGCAGAAGATCATGTCGGCGTGCTGGCCGAGGGTGGTCCAGGTTTTCGTGCCGTTGACGATGTAGTGATCGCCTTCGCGCTTGGCCGTGGTTCCGAGGGAGGCTAGGTCCGAGCCGGAGCCGGGCTCGGAATAGCCCTGGCACCACCACACCTTGGAGTCCCGGATATCGGGAAGGTACTTCTCCTTTTGCTCCTGAGAGCCATATTTCATGATGACCGGAGCGACCATGGTGACGCCAAAGGGCAATACGCGCGGCGCGCTCGCCTTGGACATCTCGAGATCAAAGATGTACTTCTGCGTGGCCGTCCAGCTCGGGCCGCCCCACTCTGCCGGCCAGTTCGGTACGGCCCAGCCTTTCTTGGCGAGGCGCTGCTGCCATTCAATCTGCAGCGTCTTGGACAGGTGCCCGGTGGGGCTGCGCTGCAGCACTTCCCGCATGTCTGGGGTGAGGTTTTCGTCGATAAAGGCCTTAACCTCGGCCTGGAAGGCGAGATCCTCGGCGGAGAACTCAACGTTCATAGGTGCTCCCTCGTGGTTAGTCACAGCGGTGCCCGCTCACCCCGAGTATACGCAGCGATTTCTTCCTTTGCATTGCCTTGACCACCGCTTTTTCCCGGGCTAAAAGCTATAAAAAGACGCGCATCGCGTCCGGGGGAGAACAGCATGGCAGAGCAGGCACCGGGGGCCGGCGCTTCGGCGCAGGGTGACGAGCAATTTGGGCCCGTTTATCGATGGTATGCGCTGGGGCTCCTCTTCGTCGTTTACATCTTTAATTTCATTGATCGCCAGATTCTTGGCATCTTGGCCCAGCCGATTAAGGAAGACCTGGGCCTTTCCGATACGCAAATGGGATTCATGGGGGGGATCGCCTTTGCCCTCTTCTACACCTTCTTAGGCATTCCCATTGCGCGCCTCGCGGATCGGGGCGTGCGCCGAAATATTCTCGCCGTATGCCTCACCATCTGGAGCGGTATGACCGCGCTCTGCGGCCTCGCCGGAAGCTTTATTCAGCTCCTGGCCTGCCGCGTTGGGGTTGCCGTGGGTGAGGCTGGAGGCAGTCCCCCGTCCCACTCCATGATTTCTGATATTTTCCCCGCCGACCGACGCGCGACGGCCCTCGGGATCTATGCCCTCGGCATTCCCGTGGGAACCATGCTGGGGAACCTTCTCGGGGGTTGGATTAACGACGCCTTTGACTGGCGCACGGCCTTCTTCCTCGTGGGCATGCCCGGGGTGGGGCTGGCGCTTTTGGTGCGCTTCACCCTCCGGGAGCCGGTGCGCGGGGCGGCGGATCCGAAACCCGAAGTGACCGAACCGGCAAAGGAAGAGGCGGCGCTGCCGCCGGTGAAAGAGGTGTTCCTTGCCCTCTGGGCGAGGAAAAGCTTCCGCTACATGGCCATTGGGGGCGGGCTTCATGCGTTCGTAGGCTATGGCGTGGGTTACTGGATCCCCGCTTTCTTCATGCGCACCCACGATTTCACCAGCACGGATATTGGTACGGCCCTCTTCTGGCTCGGGATTCCAGGTATGGCCGGGACCTTCCTGGGGGGGCTGCTCGGGGATCGCTTCGCGAAGCGGGACGTGCGCTGGTACGTGTGGCTCCCGGGCCTCGCCACGCTCATTTCCGTGCCCTTCGCCTACTACGTGTATACCCACGAGGACCCCTGGTTTGGTCTTTGGGTTTACGCCATTCCGACTTTCCTGGGGTCTTACTATCTGGGCCCAACCTTCTCCCTGGCTCAGAGCCTCGTGGGGCTGCGCATGCGCGCCCTCGCCGCGAGCATTCTGCTCTTCATCCTGAACCTCATTGGACTGGGCCTTGGGCCCCAGTTTGTGGGCATCATGAGTGATGTGCTGAGGTCTAGCTATGGGGAGGGGTCGCTGCAGATGGCGCTGGTGATCGTGCTGATCTTCAACGTGCTGTCCACGGGGAGCTATCTGCTTGCGGGCCGAACCCTCAAGGCCGATCTTGCTCGGGCGCACGAGCTCTCTTAGGCGGGGGGCGTATCGAACGTTCTGAGGGGCGTTCTTAAAAGATGGGAAAGGGGGAGGACGGCCCGGGCCGCCTCCCCTTTTTATTGCCTGTTTCTGTTGTCTTAGTGGCCAGCCTTGGCCAGCGATAGGCCCGTCATCCAGCCGCACAGCACACCAAACACGGTGTACACCGCGTACTGTCCCGTCCACCAGCCTAGGGCAATGCCGGCGCCGAGGCCGATGCCGGTCCACAGTAGAGCGGAAGCGCCGCCCTTTCCTTCACTGGCCATGCAGGTTCTCCCAGTTGCGGGGCAGCCCCTGCTGCCCACCGGTTAGGCGCTTTGGAAAGCGCGAATTGAAGGCCTAGGCCAAGAGGGCCCGGCCCACCACCTTCAGCGCGAGGGTTTCCTCCGCGCCTTCAAAGATCGACAGCACGCGCGCATCGACGAAGTAGCGGGATACGGCGGTTTCCTCGGCGTAGCCCATGCCGCCGTGGAGCTGCAGGGCTTCCCGGCAGACCGTCTCCGCCGCGCGGCACGCGTAGAGTTTAACGAGGCTCGCTTCCATTTGCCCTGCCCCGGCATCGAGCAGCTTGCCCACTTCCAGGGTCAGCATGCGCGAGCTTTGCAGGGCCATGGCCATGCGCGCCAGCTTGACCTTGCTGAGGCCATAGCGGCTGACGCTTTGCCCGAAGACCGTGCGATCCTCGCTGTAGCGAAGGGCCGCTTCAAAGGCCGCTTCCATGAGCCCCGTGGCCCGGGCAGCCGTTTGAATCCGGCCACCGGAGAAGCCCCGCATCTGGTAGTAAAAGCCCTTGCCGAGCCCCTCTTCCCCGCCCAGCACATGGCTGTCGGGCACGAAAAAGTCGTCGTAGAACATCTCGTAGGAATGCATGCCTCGGTAGCCCAAGGTGGCGATGGCGCGGCCGCTCATCTCCCCACCGCCGGGGCTGCCATGGGCGAACTCGTGGGCATCCGTTCCTGGCTTCTCCACAAGGAACAGGGAAAGGCCCCGGTGCCCCGCCTTGGGGTCCGGGTCCGTGCGCGCCAGCACGAGGATCAGCTCGGCCTTCCCCGCAAAGGTGCACCAGGTTTTGGCGCCGTTTAAGCGCCAGCCGCCCTCGCAGCGCGTCGCCCGGAGGGCGACGGAGGCCACGTCGGAGCCCGTCCCCGGTTCCGTCACGGAGATGGCTACCAGGGGATCCCCGGCGGCGATGCGCGGCAGCCAATGGGTTTTCTGTTCCTCCGTGCCCCCGGCGAGGAGCGCCCGGGCCAGGATCTCAGGCCGGGTAATGAGGCTACCCGCCGCCCCCAGGGAGGCTTTGGATAGGGCTTCCGTGGCCACGATCATGCCCAGCGTGTCCTCGCGATCATCGGGGAGCAGGCCCCCGAAGCGCTCCGGAACCGACAGCCCAAAGCAGCCCAGGGCCTTCAACCCCTCGATGATGTCGTCGGGGATGGTGAGATCTTCCCGGTGGATGGCCTCGGCCTGAGGGGCGACGACCTCGCGGGCAAAGCGCTCAAAGGTGTCGCGCATCATGCTCGTGGCTTCCGGAAGCACCACGGGCCCAAGATCCCCCTTCCGGGCCAGAATCTCCGCTCCTAGCGCTTCCAGGGCGGCGCGGTCGTTCGCGCGCTCAAGGGCTTCATCGATGGCGCCGCTGAAGGGCGCTTCGAAGGCCGCGCGGGTCATGCCGTAATCCCGGGCCCGGGCCCCCACCCGCTGGCGAAGCTGGGTCAGGGTGTCGGCAATCACCGCCCCGGCAAGGGCTTGGCAGAAGGCTCCGTCCTTGCCGCTCTGAGCAGTGGCCCAGTGTTGCATGGCTTGGGCGGCGGAAAGCTCTGCGCGGAAGAAGGCGAGATCGTAGACCGCAAGCTGGTGTTGATCGATTAGGTCTTCCCCGGGAGAGAGGTCAGCGCTTTGGCCCTTGACGTGCGCCAACGCGGCGCCGAGGCACGCTTCCATGCCCTGGAGGGCTGCCTCATAGCGCTCAAGGTCTGCGGCGGGGGCCGCGCTTAGGGATTCGGCAGTGCTCACGGCAACTCCTCAGCTGAGGCAAGAAAGGGCCCTAGGATAGCAGGTGGCTCGTCCTCTGCGCTCCGGGAAGCGTATGATTTGGGCATGAACGAGCCTGCGTCCCTTCCTCCCTTTCGCTTCGGTATGACCGCTCGGGTCACGGCCGTGGTTATGCTCGTGGCTTCTCTCGTACTTGTGGTGAATACGGTGGCCTCCCGCCTCGCCTTTCAGTCCCGGTTTTTGAGTTACGTCAACGAGCAGGAAGCGGCGATCCTAGAGCGCATGGCGGAGCAGATTGCCGAGATCTACGCTCGTTACGGTGATTGGGATGCGCTTTCCGAGGCCATTCCGCCGCGGCGGCTTCTGCTATGGTCGGCGCGCGTTTCCAGCCGCGAGGTGCCGGGAAATCGCATCGACGCCCTGGTTGATGCCCCCGTGGCGCCTTTCCCTTCGAATGCTTCCCTGGCGGCCCCCCCGGAGAGCCTGCTGAGCCCGAGCCGGAGCGACCTCGCCGGACCCTCGAGCCGCCCCCTGCGCCGCCCCACCATGTCGCGCCTCGCCCTGGTAGACCAAGCTGGGCAGGTTCGCGTGCCTGCTCCCATGCAGGAACTCGGGGAAGCGGAGGTGCGGCGCCAACCGATTCGCTGGGCTGGCGAGGTTGTGGGCTATATCACGCTATATCCCGTGCGGCGCCTCGATCAGGAAACGGATCTGCGCTTTGAGGCAGATCTGCTTCGAACCCTGTGGGTGATTGCGGCCCTCATTCTTCTTGTAGCGGGCTTTGCCGGTTGGCGTCTTTCGAGGAGCCTGCTGGCCCCGGTGCGGGACCTCGCCTCCGGGGCCAAGGCGCTGGCTGCGGGGCGCTACGGTACCCGGCTGCACCTCACGCGGAGCGATGAATTTGGCGCCCTTGGCCGGGACTTCAACCGCTTGGCCGAAGCTCTGGAGCAGGCTCGCTCGGCGCGCCAGCGCTGGCTCGCGGACGTCGCCCACGAGCTCCGGACGCCCCTGACCGTGCTCCGGGGGGAGCTGGAAGCGCTCGAAGATGGGGTGCGGCCCCTGACGCCGCAAAACCTTGGGTCCCTGAATACGGAAGTGCGTCAGCTCGGGCGGCTTGTGGAAGACCTCCATGCTCTGGCGCTCGCGGATGCCGGCGCCCTCGCCTTTGAATACGAGCCTTGCCAGCTCCAGCGGCTCTTAGAAGAAGCCTTAGCGCGCCACCAGCGTCGCTTTGAGGACGCTGGCCTTTCCCTCGTGCTCGACCCTGGCCCGAGCGACTTCACCCTTTCCCTGGACCCAGTGCGGATTGCTCAGCTGCTCGATAACCTGCTGGAAAATGCGCTGCGCTACACCGATGCCCCAGGGAAGGTGCGTCTGCGCCTTGAGCCCCAGGGCCAGGGGGCGCGACTGATAGTCGAGGACTCGGCGCCGGGGGTGAGTGATGAGGCCCGGGAAGCCATGTTCACCCGCTTCTGGCGCCAGGAAGCGTCCCGGGCTCGGGCCAGCGGCGGCGCTGGCCTGGGCCTCGCCATCGTCCGGCGCATCAGCCGCGCCCATGAGGGCGACGCCTTTGCGGAGCCCAGCCCCCTTGGGGGTGTACGCATTTCGATTTTGCTCCGAACCCAGGAGCCAGAGGGAGGTCGCCCATGAGCGGGGCTGCTCGCATTCTAATCGTTGAGGATGAGCCGAAGATCGCTCGCCTTGCCGCGGATTATCTCCATGCGGCGGGATGGGAAACGGTGCAGGTCCACCGCGGAGATGAGGCGGAGGCGCGCTTCGCGGACGAGGCCTTTGATCTTGTGGTGCTGGATTTGATGCTGCCTGGGGTGGATGGTCTGACGCTGTGCAAGTCCTTCCGTGCCCAGTCGACCGTTCCGATCATTATGGTGACGGCGCGGGTGGAGGAAGTGGATCGGCTCCTTGGCCTGGAAGTGGGGGCGGATGATTACCTCTGCAAACCCTTTAGCCCTCGGGAGCTTGTGGCCCGGGTAAAGGCGCAGCTCCGGCGCCAGGGCTGGGTCCGGGGAACCCCTAAGACTGGGCTGGATCTCCAGGAGGACGCTTTGCGAGCCGTCTACGAGGGCGCGGCGGCAGATCTTACGCGGGTGGAGTTTCGGATCCTGTCGGCGCTCCTCGCCCAGGAGGGGGTTATCCTCTCTCGGGATCAACTCATCGCCGCCGCCTATGAGGATCACCGCGTGGTCAGCGATCGCACCATCGATACGCACATGAAGAACTTGCGGAGGAAGCTCATGACCGTGATGGGCGACGCCATGGGCATTCGTTCCGTATACGGGGTGGGCTATCGCTGGGAAGTTGAGCCCTAGGCCTTCGGAAAGGCCCAGGGCTTAGGGCACTTACTCGGCGGCGCCGATAATGCACACCGCCGCCACGTTGGACATGGGCGACCCCCCGAGGTTGTGGGTCATGCCAATGCGCGGGGCTTCGAGCTGCCGGGGCCCGGCCCGGTGGGACAGCTGCAGGTACATCTCATAGAGCATGCGAATGCCCGAGGCCCCGATGGGATGGCCGAAGCACTTCAGGCCGCCATCGATTTGGCAAGGAATGGTGCCGTCGGCGTCGTAGAACCCATCGAGTACGTCCGTAATGGCCCCGCCTTCGGCGGACAGTTGGAGGTCTTCCATGGTGACCAGCTCGGTGACTGAAAAGCAGTCGTGGCATTCAAACATGGAGACTTCTTCCCGGGGCTTTTTAATCCCCGCTTCCTCGTAGGCTTTCCGCGCAGCAATGCGCGTGGTGTGGAAGTAGCTGCCATCCCAACTGTTATGCCCGGCTTCGCTACCGTTGGAGAGGGAAAGCTGCAGCGCCTTCACGGTGACGATGCGCTCCTTCCCCAGCTGCTTTGCGATCTCCGGCGTGGTGACGATGCAGGCCGCTGCGCCGTCGGACACCCCGCAGCAATCGAAGAGCCCCAGGGGCTCGGCAATCATGGGGGCGCTTAAGGCTTGCTCTTCCGTGATGGGCTTGCGCAGGTGCGCCTTATCGTTCTTGGCGCCGTTGGCGTGGGACTTCACGGAGATATGGGCGAGGGCGCGCTTCAGGTCGTCGCGGCTGACGCCGTGCTTCGCGCGATAGGCAGAGGCGAGCTGGGCAAAGTTCCCCGGGGCCGAGCCCGTGGCTGCCCACTGGGCATTCAGCGTGCCCCCAAGGCTGCCGGGCAGGCCGCCGTAGCCCGTGTCCTTGAGCTTCTCGACGCCGAGGGCCAGAGCGATATCGCAGGCCCCGGAGGCCACGGCGTAGACCGCTCCCCGGAAGGCTTCCGAGCCCGAGGCACAGAAGTTCTCGACGCGGGTCACCGCGATGTTCGGCAGGCGGAGCGCGGTGGCGAGGGGAAGGCCGCCCTTGCCTACGTTGATTTCTTCGTAGTGGGTGGAGAACCAGGCGGCATCCAGCTGACTGCCGTCAATGCCTGCATCCAGGAGGGCCTCTTCGTAGGCCTCCACCATGAGCTCCTCGGCGCCGCTCTCCCAGCGCTCGCCGAAGCGTGAGCAACCCATGCCTAGGATTGCGACCTTATCTTTGATTCCTCGTGCCATTGCCTAGCCCTCCCGCGGTTTAGGCGTCTTGGCCGCGCTGCGGCACGGCCTTCCAAAAATAGCGAACAAAGCCCCGGAGGCGATCGCTCGATTTGATGCGGAACATCATTTTTACCGGGGTGCCCACGTCGAGCTCGCCAACGTCCACGTCCGTGAAATCGGTCATGAAGCGGCCCCCGTCTTCGAAGGTGATCATGCCATAGTGGCTTGGGGGGTTGGGGATGTAGGTCAGGTAGTCCGCGGACCAGGTCAGCACGGACGCCTTGCTATCCCGGAAGCTGTGGGGCTCCTGGGTATGGTGGGCGCCACACTGGGGGTTGACGCAGATGTCCGTGCGCGGGAACTGGAGCGTTCCGCACTGGGTGCACTTGCCCCCTTCCAGAGCCAGCAGCATGTCCCGCTTTCGGTAGGTGACGGACAGGGCCGTTTTATAATCATCCCGCTCCGCGCGCATGCCCTTCTCGAGGGTGACCAGATCGTTGAAGGCGAGATATTGCATGTAGTTATCGCTGGTCTTGCCGAGGGCAAGGTGGCCCCGCACGCCAAGCGTCCCCTGGGGCGTGGCCGCCGCCTCCGTGGCCCGGAACAGCAAGGCATCACAGCCCTGCCCAAAGGCCGCCACGAGGACGAGGGCTCCGGGCTTCAGCCCGCCCTCGAGGAGGTGGCTCAGCATCACCAGCGCGTGGGCGGTCCCACATTCCCCTAGCGTTGCCGAGAGATTGTCGGCAAGGGCCTCAGCTTTAATGCCCACGCTTTTGGCGACGCCGTCGGCGGCCCGGCCAATGGTGGAGGGGAAGATGAAGTGGTCGATGGCGCTGGCCTCGACTCCGGCCTTAGCGAGCACCGCGTTGACCGCCTCGGGAACGATCTGGCTAATGCCTTCGTCCCGAATCCAGCGCTCTTCCCAGGTGTAGTCGAAGGCGTCCCCCGCGCCGCGGAAGTGATCGACGAAATCGGCCGTTTCCGTCACCCCCGCGAGGAAAGTGAGGAGCCCCTCCCCCTCCTCCACAAGCAGCGCTGCGGCCCCATCACCGTAGGCAAGCTCCCCGGCGGAAGCGGCCTTGGCTTGCCGTTTATCCGTACCCACCACCAGGGCTTGGTTGCTATGGGGGCCCGAAACGGCCTGCAGGGCCTCGAGCAGCGCCGTGGTGCCGGCGCGCTGGGCGCCCGTGATGTCTAGGGTGCGACGTTGGCCGTCGAGGCTCAGGGCTGTGGCCACGATGCCTGCGTTTTGCCGGTCGGCGAAGGGCAAGGTGGTGGAGGCGAGGTAGAGCGCATCGAGGCTGGCGCCGGCTTCCGGCCCGGGCGCAGCGCCGTGGGCGAGGCAATCGCGAGCGGCTTCCACGGCCATGGTGATGGCGTCTTCATCCCAATTGGCGATGGCGCGCTCGCCCTTCCCCTTTCCCTTGAAGCTGGGATCGGACCACTGGTGCGCCGCAGCGATGGCGCTGCGGGCCAAACGTAAGCGCGGAACATACGCGCCAAAGGCGGAAATACCGGCCATGCCCCCTCCTTCCTTTTTGTGCATGAATTGTCCCCAGGGCTCGAGCATAAGCCTTGATTTGAGACAAGGCACCCCCTGGCCTGCTCCGGCATGCTCAAGCTATGGTGATGATTGCTTAAATAGGGAACCCACTTTCATGGCTCAGCAACCTTCCGTCGGCCCCTTTGTCGACTATTTAAAGACCCTCCAGGATTCCATCGTGTCGGCGCTCGAGGCGGCAGATGGGGAAGCGACCTTTCTCCGGGAGGAAATTGCGA
>JAURCQ010000299.1 GCA_030828335.1 Gammaproteobacteria bacterium | reverse complement strand
TCACCAGCTCCAGCAGAAGCAGCACCACCTCCTGATCCGCCAGATAGTGAGCAACCAGGTGTACATCTTCCTGCGCCGCCAGCACCACCAGCTGATGTAATAGTTGAAAAACTTGAATTTGATCCAGGAGATCCGTGATTAGTACCACAAGGGTCAGGAGCAGCAGCACCTCCGCCACCAACTGTAATTGGATAAGGTGATGCTGAAACTGGTAAAGCAGTTGTTGCTAAAGGTGAAGCTGTATAAGATCCTGGATTATAACCTTCTCTATAACCACCTGCACCCCCTCCTCCTGCTCTTCCTGTTGGTGTACCATTAATTGAACTTGTTGCACCTGCTCCACCAGTACTTCCAGTGCTACTTGTTGAATTAGAACCAGCCACTGTTGCACCACCACCTCCACCACCCGAAGATCCACCAGTTCCACCATTATTTCCTTGAGGAGGACTAACGGGAGGAGTATTTCCTGTTCCTGATGTTCCAGGTCCACCTAGACCTGTAGCTCCACCACCTCCACCAGATCCCGCTACTACATAAGCTGTAGGGGCTGAATATTGAGGCGCACATAAAGGAACTAAATCAACAGAAAAAGTTCCTGCTAATCCTCCTCCACCACCTTCATCAGCAGCGTTACCATCTCCGCCATTTAAAAAACCACCTTTTGTAGCACCTGGTCCTTGTAAACCACCTTCACCTGCTGATACATAAACTGTTTGACTACTTGATACTGCTAAAGTTCCT
>JAURCQ010000298.1 GCA_030828335.1 Gammaproteobacteria bacterium | reverse complement strand
CGTTGATCAGACGATTCATAAGCGAATGTTGAATGTCAACCGGAGTGATAGAGAAAAGTGGGGCATCAACGGTATCGCGACAGCTGGTTTCTGGTCACGATGGTTATTGTGGAGTCAACCTTCTTTACCACTAGCGAAGAAGTACATGACGAAACGATTTGGTGTCATATTTACATAAAAATATCAGTTATAAGTAACTATGAGTAGTCCAAGGCGATCGCGAAACAATGATAATCAGTACGGGTGGGCAGAAATTCGTAGCTATTTCGATAATAGCCCTGTCATCCGTGGGAGACGAGTTCGTCGTTCCAATAACCTGGAACCCGTTCGCCGAGCCATTTCCTTCAACTCGAACTCGAACTCGAACTCGAACTCGAACTCGAACTACAATTCCAATGCGAACTCAAACAACAAACCCCATAAGCTGAACAAGAATGTCAAAAAATTCATAAACAAAAACGTGATGGAGGCTAATAAAAGGAACATTCCCGCCTCTAAACGGGTGTATGTGCAGACAAACGTGGGTAACAACAACAAGATTAACCACGTTTACAACAAGCGAGTTCTTACAGGAGTTCTGAAAGCCTCTAAAAAGGCTGGAGTCAAGGCTCGGACTCCTCTCAAGCGAAAATTGTTCAAGAAGCGTAACATAAAAAAGTATCCTCCAGTAAACGCCAATAATTCAAACTCAAACTCGAACAATTAATTTTGTCGAAGCCCCTTCTTTTTCAGAACATCCTTT
>JAURCQ010000297.1 GCA_030828335.1 Gammaproteobacteria bacterium | reverse complement strand
CCCCCCCAGTTGCCCCGCGTCGTTCGCGCCCCACGTGTACGCGTGGAAAACCCGTCGGGCGGTCTTCCCGGTTTTCTCTTCGCCTTCGCCGTTTTCTTGTTTCTCTTCGACGAGCACCGCGGAGTGTCTGGCGCCGGCGGCGACGGCGCCCCGCGCGGCCGCAGGCTCGCGGCGGCGTCGAGCGACGCGCCGGTCTTGCCGCGCAGGTGCGAGGACGCTGCGGTCCGGAGGCGCGTGTTGCCCGGCGTCGAGGGGTCGGGCGCCGACCGCGCGGACGCCGACGAAGCCGGCGGCGCGAACGACGCACCGTCGTCGCCGCGCGGCGCGCCGCGCCTTCGCCGCGACGCCATGGACGCCGCGAACGCGTTCGGGGACCGACCGCTCTCGCGCACGGCGGCGCGGAGGAGCGCGGACGCGGGAGTCGTCTCCGGAGACGACCTCTCCGGAGACGATTCTGAAAACGCCGCGCGCTCCGCTCGTCTCCGCGCGCTCTCTGTCTGCGCGGCAGCCACCGACTCGGCGACCTCGGCCATCTCGCGGAGGTCCGCCTCGGCGCGCTCGGCGTCCGCCTTGCGGTCCGCCTCCTCCGCCTTGCGCTTGATCTCGTTCAGCTCCGCCTCCTCCCGCTCCGCAGCGCGCGCCTTCTTGCGCTCCTCCTTGAGCTCCGCCGCGCGCTGGCGCTCCTCCCGGAGCCTCTGCTCCGCCTTCTCGTCCTCCTCGTCCGCCTCCGCGTCCGCCTGGTGCCTCAGGAGGCTCAGGGTCGCGC
>JAURCQ010000296.1 GCA_030828335.1 Gammaproteobacteria bacterium | reverse complement strand
CGCACTGGAGGGCGGCGAGCCCACCGTTATTGCAAACGCTGAGGGGCTTCGCACGACTCCCTCCGTCGTGGCATACACGAAAGATGGCGAGATTCTTGTTGGAGAGACCGCCAAGCGCCAGGCAGTGACCAACGTGGATCGGACGATCTCGTCCGTCAAGCGTCACATGGGGACTGACTGGACCATGGAGGTGGATGACAAGAAGTACACGCCGCAGGAAATTTCTGCACGTATTCTTGCGAAGCTCAAGCGTGACGCTGAGCAGTACCTGGGCGAGTCGGTGACCGATGCGGTCATCACTGTCCCCGCCTACTTTAATGACGCTGAGCGTCAGGCCACCAAAGAGGCTGGTGAGATCGCGGGCCTCAATGTTCTGCGCATCATCAACGAGCCCACGGCCGCAGCCCTCGCCTACGGTTTGGACAAGGGTAAAGAAGACGAGCTCATTCTCGTTTTTGACCTCGGTGGAGGAACCTTTGACGTGAGCTTGCTCGAGGTGGGTAAGGACGACGAGTTCTCCACCATTCAGGTTCGCGCCACCGCCGGTGACAACCGCCTCGGTGGAGATGACTGGGACGAGCGCATCGTGGACTACTTGGCCACCAGGTTTAAAGAGACCACCGGTGTTGATGTGTCGAATGACAAGATTGCGAAGCAGCGACTCAAAGAAGCAGCGGAGCAGGCTAAGAAGGAGCTCTCGACCTCGTCGAGCACTCAAATCCAGCTCCCCTACCTGTCTCTGACGGAGAGCGGTCCCGCCAACCTGGACGAGTCACTGAGTCGTGCCAAG
>JAURCQ010000295.1 GCA_030828335.1 Gammaproteobacteria bacterium | reverse complement strand
ACGCCACCTCCTCGATGAGGGCAAGCCGCTGCAGCGGGCCATCGGACAGGGGCGTGCCCATTCGATGATCTTCTGGGGGCCGCCCGGCACGGGCAAGACCACGCTGGCGCGGATCGTCGCCCGCCGCACCCAGGCCGAGTTCATACCGTTCTCGGCGGTGATGTCGGGTATCAAGGAGGTGCGCGAGGTGATGCGCCAGGCCGCGAGCCTGCACCGCTCCGGCGGCCGCCGCACCATCGTCTTCGTCGACGAGATCCACCGGTTCAACAAGGCCCAGCAGGATGCCTTCCTGCCCTACGTCGAAGACGGCACGGTGATCTTCGTCGGGGCGACCACAGAGAATCCGTCCTTCGAGGTGCGTTCTGCGCTCCTCTCCCGGACCCGGGTGTACAAGCTTCGGCCCTTCGATCCTCCCGCCTTTGATGCGCTTCTGGCGCGGGCTCTGCCACACCTTGGCGACGGTGCCGTGAGGGTCGAGGAGGGCGCGCAAGCGGCCCTGATTCAGGTGGCCGACGGGGATGCGCGGCGCTATCTCAACCTGCTGGAAATTGCCTTTGACCTTCTCCCGCCGGGGGCGGAGCGCCTTTCCTTGGACACGGTGAAGGAGCTTCTTGAGGACAGTACGCGGCGCTTCGATAAGGGCGGGGACGCATTTTACGATCAGATCTCGGCGCTCCATAAGGCGGTGCGGGGGTCCTCCGCCGATGGGGCCCTGTACTGGCTGGCGCGCATGATCGACGGCGGTGCGGACCCCTTATATATCGCCCGGCGCCTCGTGCGCATGGCCAGTGAGGATGTCGGCAACGCC
>JAURCQ010000294.1 GCA_030828335.1 Gammaproteobacteria bacterium | reverse complement strand
TTGTTCCTTCTTCAAACGATTTTCCTGTTCCTCAACCCTGCGTTGATTCTCCTTCTCTTTCTCTATGTTAGATGTGTTTTTCTGTTGAATAAAATTTAAAAGATTTTTACTATCATTCTGAGATGGTGTATTATTCAATGTCAAATTCTTGACAATGTTACGTCGTTCGTTATAATTGACAATGGGTTTCTTTCTCGCGTTTAAAATGAATTTAGGGGTCGACTTGAAAAAAAGACTCGGTGGTTTTTCTTTCGTAATAAACTGTGGAGCCTTTGTATTTTTAAAGAGGTCATCTGGGAAGGTGGGCTTTTTCTGATTATTCGTGTTCGAGTTGACGTTTCTCTGATTGTTCACGTTCGTGTTGACGTTTCTCTGATTGTTCACGTTTCTCTGATTGTTCATGTTCGTGTTCGAGTTCGAGTTCGAGTTCGAGTTCGTGTTCATGTTCATGTTCATGTTCGAGTTGACGTTCACGTTCGTGTTCACTTGTGTTTTGACAACCCTTTTTTTACCAACCTGTATGGGTTCTCGTATACCCATGGTCGTCAATCGATTACCGATACGGTCTTTTAATTGATCCTTGGTCAAACCATCTATCTTCTTGATATCAACCTTTCGTGCAATACGCTCAAGATCCTTTCGTAAGATGGAAGACGAAAATAAACTATCATAGTCACGTTGTGTGAGGGGTGAACGTTTATCCATAAGATAGGTCCTATCACGTGTCATGACCAATGGCGGTAGAGGAAGCTTACCAGATTCTATATGAGCGTAGGCATCACATAGATCTTCCCTGGAAAGTTTGATATCAACCCCTGTGTTAACCT
>JAURCQ010000293.1 GCA_030828335.1 Gammaproteobacteria bacterium | reverse complement strand
GCAGACGACAACCAGGCGCCGGATAACAGTGTGACGCCGCTGTACATTGCCGCTCAAGAGGGCCACGAGGCGGTGGCTCGGGCGCTGATCGAGGCGGGCGCGGACGTCAACCAGGCGACGGATGACGGTGAGACGCCGCTGTACGGTGCCGCTCTGTGGGGGCACGAGGCGGTTGCTTGGGCGCTGATGGAGGCGGGCGCGGACGTCCATCTCGGCGCGCAATACGGCGTCTACCTGGACGAGCGCGTGGACGAGGGCGAGCGACGGGACGGAGGCGAGGTGGGAACGAGCGGCGACGGAGGCGCCGCGGCGACGGCGGCGCGCGCGAAGAGACATCGATTCGTCAATCCCGCGTTTCACAAGAAGTTCGTGCCGCCGATGCTGAAAAAGCCGAAGACGACGTTGGAGACGCGCGTCGTCGCGCGCGCGTCCTCGCGGTCTCGGTCGGGCGCGGTCTCGCGCTCGGTCGCGCGCGTCTCGCGCTCGCGCTCGCTCGAGCGCGTCGCGCGGTGACGGCGCGACGATCGACGGACGCGCGACGACGATGGACGACGACGCGTACGCGACGCCCGAGCGCGCGCGACGCGGCCGCGCGGTCGCGTCGACGTCCGCGCGCGCGACGCGCGCGAACGATCGAGCGCGCGCGCGACGCGAAGGCCGAAGGCGCGATCGGCGCCGGCGGCGGGATCGAACGAGACGACGGCGCGCGATGGCGCGCGCGACGCGAGCGACGCGCGACGACGCGCGAAGACGACGCGGACTGACCTCGAGTCGCGATCGGTGGCGCGACGACCGCGCGCAGGCGGAGGCGAAGACGGGAGACGACGCGACGACGACGACGACGC
>JAURCQ010000292.1 GCA_030828335.1 Gammaproteobacteria bacterium | reverse complement strand
CGAACCTGCGACCCCGGGCACCCAAAGCCCGTGCTCTACCAGGCTGAGCTACGCCCAGACGCGGGCGGAGCATAGCCCCTTCTGCCGAGCAGGTCACGATGGAGGCGCACCCTCGTGATCCTTGGCCAGCTGCTCGAAGACCCGAGCGGCCGCCTCAAAGGCCCCGGGGGAAAGACCCGCGGCGCGGAAGGTCGCGGCAATCTCATCCATTTCCCCGATAAAGCGCCAGGCCTTCGGCGCCACGGCGCGGCCCGTGGCCGCCGCTCGCTCCCCTAGCCCAGGGCTGTGCCGGTCCCACAGGGCGTGAAGATCCTCCTTCAGCCCCAAGGCCTCGGCCAGTGCCTCTACGCTCAGCAACAACGCGCTTGATCCTTTAGACCAGGCGGCGAAAGTGTTCTTGAGGGCCGAAGCGCCGAAGGGCCCAGCCGTCTCGGGCACCCTCTGAAGGGTGAAGCGAGGCCCAAAGGCCGGCAAGCGAGCAGCGGCCAGCGCGCCTAGTAAGAGGGTAGCGGTCTCCCCTTCGCCGGGGGGCAAGCCCACCACGGCCCCATCCCCATAGGCGCCCGGGGGGAAGCACGCGGCCACCGCCGAGGCCGTTTCCGGGGAAATTCCGTTCAGGTCGAAATAGGGCCCGCCATAGCCCTCAGCCGCGACAGCCTGGGCGAGGGGCAAGGCGCCATGGGGCGGGACAATGGAAAGCACTGCGTCCACCCCTGCCAGCACCGCGCCCAGGCTTGGGGCCTCCGTGAGCCCAAGGGCCTCCGCGCGGCGCCGGGAAGCCGCGCTTCTCCCCTCAGCGCACCAGCGCACCTCGTGCCCCGCCGCCAGCAGGGAGGCCCCCAGGGCTGCGCCCATGGCCCCGGGGTGCAATAGGGCAAGCTTCATCGTCGCACGCGCCTTTTCAGCCTTAGTCAGGGCCCGAGAATGCCCGGCCCGGCCTCCTCAACGCAAAAGCGAGCCCTCTAATCTTTACTGCCAATATCTAAATTATTGAGAGGGATTTTTTCTTCGATGGCGTAATGCTTATGGCCGCCTGACCCAGCCCCTAGGCCCGCTACCCTTTCCCCTGGTCAGCTTAAAAACCCTTCTTTTTAAACCCTATATCGCTGTTTTTAAATGATTAAGCAGACTAAACCGGAACCCCAGGGGGGCCTTGCAAGGGTGCAATGGCCGTTCCTTTCCGGTATGTTCCCATTTCTTTCTTTTGTGTCGTAAACATTTGGGTGCTTATGTTCAAGAAACAGAAACTCCACACCGCCATTCTTTCGGCCCTTGCTGCGTCCTCCGTGGCGGCGCCTGCGGCCTTCGCCGAAATCGAAGAAGTTGTGGTGACCGCAACGAAACGGGCAGCGAGCACGCAGGATATCCCCGTGGCTGTGCAGGCCCTCGACGAGTCCACGCTCGACGATTTCAACATCAATAACTTCAGCGATTACCTGATCCAGCTGCCTGGCATCACCGCCGGCGGCAGCGGCCCGGGGCAGAACACCATTTACATCCGCGGCGTGGCCTCCACGACGCCGAACCTCACCACCGCTGGGGTTGCAGGTCTGGCCCCGAACGTAGCGCTCTACCTTGATGAGCAGCCCTT
>JAURCQ010000291.1 GCA_030828335.1 Gammaproteobacteria bacterium | reverse complement strand
CTTGCTGCGGGAGGCGAGGGCTTCGTTGTCCGAGCCCTCGTCCCGGCGCCGGGCAGCGTCGAGAACCATGGTCTGGGCCGCGTAGGCTTCCGTCGCCGAATCGGCAAGCATGGCCTGCACGAGCTGGAACTCGCCGATGGCCTGGCCAAACTGCTGGCGCTCCGCGGCGTAGCGAGTCGCTTCTTCGATGAGGCGCTGGGCGCAGCCCACGGCCAGGGCGCTGATGTGGAGCCGGCCCCGGTCGAGGGTTTTCATGGCGGTGAGGAAGCCCTTGTGGAGGGCCGCCTCGCCGCCGAGGAGGGCGTCGGCGGGGACGAAAAGGTCCTCAAAGACCACATCGCATACGTGTGCGCCTTGCTGGCCCATTTTCTTGTCGGCCTTGCCCAGGGACAGGCCCTTGCTGTCCGCCGGAACCAGGAAAGCGGAGACCCCGCGGGAGCCCGGGGCATCCTGGTCCGTGCGGGCAAAGACCGTGAACAGCTGAGCGTGGGGCGCATTGGTGATGTAGCGCTTGCGCCCATTGATGACGAAGCCGTCCCCCTGGCGATCGGCGCGGGTGCGGACCGATCCCGCATCGGAGCCGGCGTCGGGCTCGGTGAGGGCGAAGGAGCCGATGACTTCGCCGCTGGCCATGCGCGGCAGCCAGTGGTCCTTCTGGGCGTCCGTGCCGTCCATCACCAGGCCCTGGGAGCCGATGCCATTGTTGGTGCCGATGACGGAGCGGAAGGCCGGGGAGGTCCAGCCCAGTTCCATCACCACCTTGCATTCCTCTTCCGTGTTGAGCCCCAGGCCGCCGTAGGCTTCGGGGACGGTCAGGCCAAAGAGCCCCAGCTCGCGCATCTCCTGCACCACCTCTGCGGGGATGCGGTCTTCCCGAGCCACCTGAGCCTCCAGGGGTACGAGGCGCTCCCGGACAAAGCGGCGAACGGTGGTTTGCAGTTGCTCGAGGGTGCTGGGGTCGAGAGGCATGACGGGCTCCTTAGGCAGATTCGGGCGCAGTCTACACCCCTTTGATTGTCAGATCCGCGGTGGTGCTCTAGGCTTCGCCCGTCATTATCCCGGGACCACTTTCGAGGAGAGCACTCATGAGCCAGGAGCAGGCTTCAAAGGCAGCGCGGGCGGCGTTCAATTGGGAGGATCCCCTGGGCCTGGAGGCTCAGCTCAGCGAAGAAGAGCGCATGGTCATGGAATCCGCCCGGAGCTACGCCCAGGACAAGCTCCAGCCTCGGGTGCTCGAGGCCTCCCGGAAGGAGCACTTCCACCGGGAAATCATGAATGAGCTTGGGGCCCTGGGCATGCTGGGCTCGACCCTACCGGAGCGCTACGGCTGCGCTGGCCTGAATTACGTCTGCTATGGCCTCGTGGCCCGGGAAGTGGAGCGGGTGGACTCGGGCTATCGCTCGGCCATGAGCGTGCAATCCTCCCTTGTGATGCATCCCATTTACGCCTATGGCTCGGAAGCGCAGCGGGAGAAGTACTTGCCGCGCCTCGCCAGCGGTGAGTGGGTGGGATGTTTCGGCCTTACGGAGCCTGATCAGGGGTCCGATCCCGGCGGTATGAAGGCCCGCGCATCCAGAGAGGGTGATGGCTTTATTCTGCGCGGAAGCAAGATGTGGATCACCAATTCGCCGATCGCCGATGTCTTCGTGATTTGGGCCAAGGACGATGATGGGAAGATCCGCGGCTTCGTCTTGGAAAAAGGGATGGAGGGCCTGACCGCGCCGAAGATCGAAGGCAAATTCAGCCTGCG
>JAURCQ010000290.1 GCA_030828335.1 Gammaproteobacteria bacterium | reverse complement strand
TCACGGAGGTCTCGAGGGCCCCTTGCAGGCTTTCTTCCGCCGCGGCACTGGCGCCGAGGAGTAGGAGGCCGGCGGCAAGGAGAGCCCGGCTTCGGGCACAAAGGGTGTTCATCAGGGGGACTCCTGAGGGGCTTGCCCCTCTTTCTCAAGGCGGTGAAAGGCACGATCCAAGCGAAATTGGCGGGACGTGACGGTACGTTCCATGCGCTGGAGCCGCAGTTCCAGTTCGCGAAAGCGCGCCCGCAGGCCTCGGGCGCTAAAGCGCGGCGCCGGCGGCGCCGGGGCGAATTCCGGCGCCGGGGCCCGAGGGCCTCCGAGACCGGAGCTTGGCCGCGCCTCCCCAGCGCGCGGCAGGGGCGCAAGAACCACCAGGGCCAGTAGGTAGAGCGGCACCACGATGTGGGGCACAAAGATCAGGAGGGTCACGGCGATCAGCCGGGCTACCCATCGCTCCACCCCGTAGGCTCGGGCGAGGCCCGCACAGACCCCACCGATGAGGCGCTTGCGCCGATCCCGATAGAGTCCTCGCTGCCAACCGTTACTCCGGCGCGGCGCGGCGGTGCTTTCTACGCCTGCGCTGCGGACCCCGGGGCCGTGCCCTTCTAGCTGGGCGTGGATGCGGGCCAGGGCTCGCTCAAGGTCCCGCTGCGTCACCACCGTTTCTGCGGTGGTGGGGCCCTCGTTCAGCGCCTCAAGGGCGCGCTCAAGGCGCTCGGCCGTGGCGCGCAGCCGCTCGCGGGTCGGATCCTGAGCGCTCACGATTCCCGCTCCGGGGTGCGCCAGCTGGGGACCTCGCTATCGAGGATGGCCTCGAGGGTCCGGACCCGCTCGCTCAGCTGATCGGCGATATCCGCCAGCGCATCGAGCTCCGCCTGCTCCCGATCGCTCAGCGCCGAGCCGTGCTGGCGCTTGCTGCGGTAGTGAAGGATGAGCCAGATGGGCGCCACGAGGACCATGAAGACCACCGTGGGAATCATCAGCGCCGTTGCCAATTCCATAGTGCCAATCCCTTAGCCGTGGAGGCGTTTATTCGCTGTCCTTCGGAGCCTTCACCTTCGCCTTCAGGGCAGCAAGGGCTTCGTTGAGCTTGTCATCTTCCTCGAGTTCGGCGATCTCGTCACTGAGGCTTTTGCGCCCCAGGTCATAAGCCGCCACCTGCCCCTCGAGGTCATCCATGCGCCGCTCGTAATGATCGAAGCGGTCCAGAGCCTGATCGATGCTTTCCGCCGAGAAGCGCTTGCGGACCTTCAGCTGCGTTTGCGCCGTGCGGGTCCGCAGGGCCAGGGACTTCTGCCGCGTGCGGGCATCGCTCAGCTTCTCCTGAAGCTGGTGAATGTCCCCGCTCAGCTGCTCGATGGCCTCTCGGAGGGCGCCGATCTCCTCATCGAGATCGGCAAGCGCGCTTTCCGTCCGCGATTGCTCCAGGAGCGCCGCCCGGGCGAGATCTTCCCGATCCTTCCGAAGGGCCACCTCCGCCCGCCGCTCCCACTCCGACACCTCCTGAGCAAGAGCCTCTCGGCGACGCTCAAGGCCGCTCCGCTCCGCGATGGCCCGCGCCGACTGGGTGCGCACCTCGACCAGCGTTTCTTCCATTTCCTGGATGATGAGGCGGACCATTTTTTCCGGGTCCTCGGCCCGATCGAGCAGGGCTGTGATGTTGGAATTCACAATGTCAGACAGACGGGAAAAGATACTCATATCGCCACTCCTGTTGAGGCACGCCTAACCTTATCCAAGGCCCGTGCCAACTATTCTGAGCGCCCTACGCACTTAAAACCTTTCTCCAAGTGGTTGTTTTCACAACGCTTCGCGAAAGCCAT
>JAURCQ010000028.1 GCA_030828335.1 Gammaproteobacteria bacterium | reverse complement strand
GACGGCCCGCGCCCACAAGGACCGCATCGGCAAGGTCTACGCGGGAGCCAAAGGGATCCTAGGGGCGCTGCGGGAAGAGCTCATCGATACGGGCCGGGAAAGCGCGGCCACCATTGCGGCCCTGAAGCACACCCCGGGCGGCGCCTTTGGCTCCTGCCGCTACAAGTTGAAGTCCCTGGAGGAGAACCGCGCCGAGTACGAGCGGCTCATCGAGGTGTTCGCCGCCCACAACATTGGCTACTTCTTTTACAACGGCGGCGGCGACTCCCAGGACACGGCGCACAAGGTGTCCCAGCTGTCCACGGCCATGGGCTTCCCCGTGACCTGCATCGGAGTGCCCAAGACCGTCGATAACGATTTGCCCCTTACGGACTGCAGCCCGGGCTTTGGTTCCGTGGCGAAGTACGTGGCCGTGGCCACCCGGGAAGCTGGACTGGACGTCGCGTCCATGGCCGAGACCTCCACCAAGGTGTTCATTCTCGAAGTGATGGGGCGCCATGCGGGGTGGATCGCTGCTGCCGCGGGGCTCGCCCAGGAGGCGCCCGATGACCCGCCCCACATCATCGTCTTCCCGGAGCGGGCCTTTGACGAAAAGGCTTTCCTGGCGAAGGTTAAAAAGACCGTCGATCGGGTGGGCTACTGCGTGATTGCGGTCTCGGAAGGGGCCCACTACGCCGACGGCCGCTTCCTCGCGGACACGGGCACGGTGGATGCCTTCGGCCATAAGCAACTCGGGGGCGTCGCGCCCACCCTCGCGGCCATGATTAAGGACGCCCTTGGCTATAAATACCACTGGGCAGTGGCGGACTATCTCCAGCGCGCGGCGCGCCACGTCGCCTCCGCCACGGACGTGGAACAGGCCTATGCGGTGGGCAAGGCCGCGGTGGAATTTGCCCTGGCCGGCAAAAATGCGGTGATGCCGACCATCGTCCGCGGCACCGGTGCCCGCTATCGCTGGTCCATCGGCGAGGCGCCCCTGGCCAAGGTAGCGAACAAGGAAAAGAAGCTGCCGGCGAGCTTTATGACCCGGGACGGCTTTGGCATTACCCCGGCGGCCCGGCGCTATCTAGCGCCCCTCATTGCTGGGGAAGCGCCGACGCCCTGGGTGAATGGGTTGCCGAAGATTGCCCGTCTGAAGCGCGTGCTGGTGCCGAAGAAGCTGCCGCCCTTCACGCCCTAGGCTTCCCCGCGCGTTTTCCTAGGCGTAAAAAAAGCCCGCTTTCGCGGGCTTTTTTGTGGCCTTGTGGCGGCCAGACGGCTGCGGGCTTAGGCCAGCAGGGGTGCAATCACCAGGGACACAATCGCCATCACGTTGATGAGGATGTTCATCGCCGGGCCGGAGGTGTCCTTGAAGGGGTCGCCCACGGTGTCTCCCACCACAACGGCGGCGTGAACGTCCGAGCCTTTACCCCCGAGGTTGCCCTTTTCCACGTACTTCTTGGCGTTATCCCAGGCGCCGCCGGCATTGGCCATGGTGAGCGCAAGGAGAACGCAACCCAGCAGGCCGCCACCGAGGGCGCCGCCGAGGGCCTCTGCGGACAGGCCAAAGCCAATCACCGGTGGGGCCGCCACGGCAATCACGCCGGGGACGAGCATGCGCTTAAGCGCCGCGGAGGTGGCGATGTCCACGCACTTCGCGGTGTCCGGGGTGCCCGTGCCTTCGAGCAGGCCAGGGATTTCCCGGAACTGGCGGCGGATTTCCTGAATCATTTCCATCGCCGCATCGCCCACCGCGGTCATGGTGATGGAGGCAATGAGGAAGGGAATGAGGCCGCCGAGGAACAGGCCAATCAGCACCTGGGGATCGCCGATGTGCAGGGTGAAGCTCCCGGCGCCGGCGCTGGCTCTAGTGTGCTCCACCGTTTCCACGAAGGCTGCGATGATCGCCAGCGCGGCGAGGGCCGCCGCACCAATGGCGAAGCCCTTACCGATGGCCGCCGTGGTGTTGCCGAGCTCGTCCAGGGAGTCGGTGATCTTCCGCGTGCCTTCGCCGAGGCCGCTCATCTCCGCGATGCCCCCGGCGTTATCGGCTACGGGACCGTAGGCGTCGATAGCCATGGTGATGCCGACGGTGGCCAGCATACCCAGGGCCGCGATGCCCACGCCGTAAAGACCGGCGAGCTGGGTGGAAGCGAAGATGATGGCGCAGATGGCGAGCACGGGAATCACCACGGACTGCATGCCCACGGCGAGGCCCGTAATCATGACCGTGGCCGAGCCCGTTTCCCCCGATTCGGCGATGCGCACGATGGGCTTGGAGCTCGTGTAGTACTCGGTGGTGAGACCGATCACGATGCCACCGACGGCGCCAGCAATCACGGACATCCAAACGTCAGCAGAGACGCCGGTGCCGGTGATGACGAAGTAGGACACGCCGATAAAGAGGATTGGGGCGCCGATGGTGCCGAAGCGAAGGGCCGTCGCCGGCTCCCGGTCGGACATGAGGCGAACAAGCACGATGCCCACGAGGGAGCAGATCAGACCCGCGGAGGCCAGGAGCAGGGGCAGGCCCATGAGGGCGGCGCGGGCTTCGGCTTCGTCCGTAATCCCCGGTGTGAGGCCCGCGAGGGCTGCAATGCCAAGGGTGGAGGCGATGGCGATGGAGGCGATCATGGAGCCGCAGTAGGACTCGAAGATGTCCGAGCCCATGCCAGCGACGTCACCCACGTTGTCCCCGACATTGTCGGCGATGACGCCGGGGTTGCGGGGATCATCTTCCGGGATGCCCGCTTCCACCTTGCCGACGAGGTCCGCGCCCACGTCGGCGCTCTTGGTGAAGATGCCGCCGCCCACGCGAGAGAAGAGGGCCACGGAGGAGGCGCCCATGCCAAAGCCATGGATGTTGTGCGCGCTTTCCGGGTCACCGCCGAAGAAGTAGTAGAGGGCGCCAAGGCCGAGGAGGCCCAGGGAGGCCACGCACAGACCCATGATGGAGCCGCCGAAGAAGGCCACGGAGAGGGCCTGGGGGGCGCCGAAATCATGGGCAGCGATGGTGGTGCGTACGTTGGCCTTGGTGGCCGCGTACATGCCAATCCAGCCCGCGAGGGCACTAGAACCGGCCCCCACCACGAAGGCGATGGCAGTTTGAGCGTTCAGCGCGAAGTACAGTGCCACCACGAGGATACTCGCGAACATAAGGAGCATCGTGTATTCCCGGCGCATGAACACCATGGCGCCGAGGTGAATGGCATCACCAATCTCCTTCACCTTACCCTGACCTTCGGGATAGCGCTTCACCATGCCGTAGATCACGAAGGCAGCCAGTAGGCCCAGCACCCCAAAGGCTGGGGGCAACATCAGCAGGGACTGTGCTAAATCCGCCATGGAAACCTCTCTATTGGAAAAAATGCGTAAGCCGAGCCGAGCCATCGGAGCAGCGCTCTAGGGCGCCGTTATCGATGGGCGGATCCAAAGCTCAGTGTGGACCCCCGTTCCCCCCGGCGGCTTAGGCTGAGCGCTCAGGATCATACCGGAGCCGCGGGCAAAAGAGCTAATCCCCCGGCATCTCCTAGGCTTACGCGCTATACTTGCGCCTCACCCCCTCAAGTTGTCTATAGTCGAGATCCCCCGATGAGTCTCTCTAGCGTCTCCCCCGGGCCCCGGGCCCCGGAGGAAGTGAATGTTGTGATCGAAATCCCCGCGGCCACGGGGCCCGTGAAGTACGAAGTGGATAAGGTCACCGGCGCCATCTTCGTTGACCGCTTCATGGCCACCCCGATGTTCTATCCCTGCAACTACGGCTACGTCCCCGAGACCCTTGCGGAGGACGGGGACCCCGCCGACGTGCTGGTGGTGACGCCCTATCCGCTGCTGCCAGGCTCCGTGATCGTGGCTAAGCCCGTGGGCGTCCTGCGCATGGAAGACGAGTCGGGCTACGACGCCAAGATCCTCGCCGTGCCGCCGGCCAAGCTCACCGCGGAATACGCAGACGTTGCGGAAATCACCGACCTCCCGAACACCTTGCGACAGCGCATCGAGCACTTCTTTGAACACTACAAGGATCTCGAGCCCGGTAAATGGGTCCGTCTTTCCGGCTGGGGCGATGCGGAGGAAGCTCGCCAGGTGATCCAGGACGCCGTCGAGCGCCACAAGGGCGCCCAGTAGGATTCACCCTCGCTCGAGCCTAGCCCTGAGCGAGGAGGTCCCGGAGGTCGCTGATGGCCGCATTGGCCCGGGCGATGTGGGAGGCCATCACCAGGCTGTGGTTGGCGAGAAAGCCGAAGCCCGTGCCGTTGACAATCATGGGGCTCCAGATGGGGTCCTGGGTCGGCTCAAGATCGCGGATGATCTGCTGCAGGCTCACCAGCGCATTTTTGTTCACCAGCACATCATGGAAGTCCCGCTCCACGGCCCGAAGTAGGTGCAGAAGCGCCCAGCTTTGCCCCCGGGCCTCATAGAAGACGTCATCGATTTCCAGCCAGGGGGTTTTCTCCGCGCTTTCCCGAGGCCGGACCGTCGCCTGTCGGGCTGAGGGGTCCCCGGCCAAGGCCGTGTCGAGCTGGCGCCGCCCCACGGCGTTGGAGAGGCGCTGGGAAAGGGATCCCAGGCGCGTATCTACCGTGGCCAGCCAGGCGCGCAGGTTATCGGCCCGGGCGTAGAACTGAGCGTTGGGCTGCTGGGGATCGGACAGGCGCGCGAGGTAATCCTCGAGCAGGCGAGCCCCATCGCGATACTCGTTCTCGGTCTGGGGAAAGAGCCAGGAACTGTTGTCAAAGAAAAACTTCCCTTCCGCTTCGGCCAGCGCCGGGTCCTCGGCGGATTGGGATTGGGCCCGGGAAAGATCGTTGCGCATGATCCGGGCCATGTCTCGAATCTGTACCAGCACCCCAAACTCCCAATTTGGAAGGTTGTCCACCACGGCTCCGGGCGGCAGCAGGTCGTTCGATAGATAGCCGCCGGGCTTTTCGAGCAGCGTTTGGGACAGGGCGAGAAGGGTGTGGGTCGTCAGGTAGCCCGTCACCAGGGGGCGTTGTTGCGCTTCAGCATGAGCCCGGGCCGCGTCCTCCACGGAGAAGGGGGCGGGCTCCCGGCTCCACCACCAGCCGAGGGCCGTGAGTCCCAAAAAAAGTAGGCCGGCGGCGGCCAGGCCAAGGCGCAGGGGCCAGCGGGAGGGGCTGGGCGTTTGGGGCGTGGCGGTCGCGGTGTGGGACTCTTCCATGGTGCTCTCCTAGCGCTCCCGAAGGGGGAGGGTCACGGTGTAGCGCGTGTCATTGGCGTCGATCAGGGTGATCTCTCCGAGCGCCCCTTCCGCGGGTGGTGCCCAGCCAAGCAGCATGAGGTGGTCACCCCCGGGGGCAAAACGGCGGGTCTCCCCGGGCGCAAGGCTGACCGTTGGAAGTTCGCGCATGCGCATGAGATCTCCGTCCCGGACCATGGTGTGAAACTCCACCCGCTCCGCCAGGGGGCTTTCCGCGGCGACCAGCGTCACCGGGGCGCTGGCGGTGAGGGTGAGGTAGGCCGCGCTCCGGTCCTGGCCTGGGGGCGGAAGACGGATCCAGCCTTCGCTCAGGGCTAGGGCCGGGGGCGCTTCCTCGGCCGGAGCGCAGCCTGCAGCGCCGGCGAGGAGGGCGGCGAGCAGCATGGCGATGCCGGGGGCGCGAAGTGCGTTCATGGGGTGGGGCTCCGGGGTGGGGATCGTGGGGAGTGTGCAAAGGACTCAGGGGCCCAGTGTACGGCGCGAGGGCTGCGCCGTCAGGGGGCTAGAGCTGCTATTCTCCCGCGCCTAGGCCATTTTGAGGTTAAGCGAGCGCCGTGCGCCTTTTCCGCTGTTGTCTATTGCTGCTGATGATCGCGCTCGGGGCCACCGCGGCGGCGGCCCCCTTTTCCCCCCAGAACCCGCCGGGCTTTAGCGCCAGCGCAGAGTTCCTGCCGGTGGATGAGGCCTTCGTGGTGGGGGCCTCCCTCGGTTCGTCGCCCCGGGTGTTCTGGCAAATCCACCCGGGCTACTACCTCTATCGGGGGCGCCTGGCCTTTGCCCTCGAGGGGGCGCCGGAAGCGCGCCTAGACCCTACGATCCCCACAGGCTTGGCCAAGGACGATCCCTACTTTGGTCCCGTGGAGGTCTTCTACAACGATCTCTCCGTGGCCCTTCATATCGACGGCCCGGTGCCGGAGGACGCCGCGCTTCGCGTGAGCTACCAGGGCTGCGCCGATGCGGGGCTGTGCTATCCCCCGGAGACCCGCCGGATCGCGCTGGCGGGCGCCAACGCTGGGATGGTCTCGGCGTCGGGCCCCGCCCGGGCCGCGTCGCCGAGCGCCGCTGCCTCGTCCGTAGCGGCCGCGGCGCCCGAAGGGGCGTTGGCCGCGCGGCTGGCGGGGGGCTTTAGCCTCAGCACGCTCCTCCTCTTCTTCCTAGCGGGGGTTGGGTTGGCCTTTACCCCCTGCGTGCTCCCCATGGTGCCCATCTTGTCGAGCATCATCGTGGGCCAGGGGCGCGCGAGCGCTGGGCGAAACCTCCAGCTCACGCTGACCTACGTTCTGGCTATGGCCGTCACCTACGCTGCCCTGGGCATGGTGGTGGGGGCCTTTGGGGGCGCCCTGAACCTTCACGGCTGGCTGCAGAGCCCCGGTGTGCTCATTGTGTTCGCTGCGCTCTTCGCCCTGCTCGCCCTGGCGATGTTCGATGTCTACACCCTTCAGCTCCCCGCGGGGCTGCAGCAATGGCTCGGCGCGCCCCGGGAGGGGGGAAGCCTAGGGTCCGTGGCCCTCCTTGGGGTGCTGTCGAGCTTACTCGTTTCACCCTGCGTCTCAGCGCCCCTCGCCGGCGCGCTGATCTATATCAGCACCACGGGCGACGCCGTCCTCGGGGGGCTCGCGCTCTTCGTCCTGGCCCTTGGCATGGGCGCCCCGTTGCTGCTGGTGGGGGCTGGAGGTGGGGCTCTGCTGCCGAAGGCGGGTGCCTGGATGAACGGCGTAAAGAAAGCCTTTGGGGTGGGGCTGCTTGGGGTTTCGATCTGGCTATTGGAGCGCGTGCTCCCGGGGCCGGTCACCCTGCTCGCGTGGGCCGCGCTCGCCCTAGGCTCCGCGGTTGCCTTGGGCGCGCTGGACTTCGCGCCGCGTCGGGGCTGGGGCGTGGTGGGCAAAACCTTCGGCGTGCTGCTTTTCGTGGTAGGGGTGGCCCTGGCCTGGGGAGGACTCCAGGGGAACGACGATCCCCTCCACCCCCTTGGGGGCACGGCGGCCGCGCGTGCGCCGGCCTTCGAAACCCTCGCCAGCTACGACGCCTTGCGCCAGCGCTTAGCGGCCCGCGCCCCTGGGAGCGCGCCGGTGGTGCTCGATCTTTACGCCGACTGGTGTATTGCCTGCAAGGTCATGGAGCGCTCGATCTTTCCCGCTCCGCCCGTGGCGGAAGCGCTAGCGCGCTTCGAGCGCTGGCGCCTCGACCTCACCGCCAACACGGCGCAAGATCGCGCCCTGCTGGCCGACTACGGGCTTTTTGGCCCCCCGGCGCTGTTGTTTTTTAATAGCCAAGGCCAGGAATTGCAGGCCTATCGGCTGCAGGGAGAGCCCACCGTGGCCTCCCTGAGCCGCCAGCTGCAGGCGGTGCTTAGGGCCGCCCCAGAGGGAGAGTAAGCGATGAAAAAACTGTTGCTGCTACACGGACCCAACTTGAATCTGCTGGGCAGCCGGGAGCCGGAGATCTACGGCCGAGCCACGCTCGCCGAGATCAACGCCGATTGCCAGGCTCGGGCTGAGGCCCAGGGCTATGCGCTGGAGGCCTTTCAAAGCAACAGCGAGGGGGCGCTGCTCGACCGCATTCACGAGGCGGCACGGGAAGGCGTGGCCTTGATCATCATCAATCCCGGCGCCTTCACCCATACCAGCGTAGCCCTGCGCGACGGGCTTCTTGGCGTGGCGCTGCCCTTCATCGAGGTGCATCTGTCCAACGTGCATGCTCGCGAGGCCTTTCGCCGCCACTCCTACCTTTCCGATGTGGCCATCGGCGTGATAACGGGGTTTGGGATCCATTCCTACCTGCTGGCGATCGACGCCGCGGTGGCGCGCCTCGACGCGGATGCGGCAGCCCATGGCTGAGGGCTGGTTGCGCGCTCAGCTGAGCGTATCCGACGGCCTCGCGGAGGCCGTGGCGGATTGGCTGGAAGAGCAGGGCGCCACCGCCGTGAGCCTGGAGGATGCGAAGGACCAGCCCTTGCTGGAGCCTCCCCCCGGTGCCATGCCCCTGTGGCAGGAGGTGGTGGTGTCTGGGCTCTTTCCCTTTGACGATGCGCTAGCGCCACGGCTTCGGGAAGCGCTAGCGGCGTGGCAGGTGGCCGAGGGGCAAAGCTTGCCCCCCCTCGCCATGACGCCCTTGGAAGAAGCGGACTGGGTCCGCGCCTGGGTTCAGTTTGCCGTGCCCTTGCGCTTTGGCGATCGCCTGGCCGTGGTGCCGGTGGATGACCGGGGCGTCGCCGTGGCGCCGCAGGCGGGCACCACGGCGGCGGAGGTACGCCTCGCGCCGGGGCTGGCCTTTGGCACCGGTGGCCATGCCACCACCCGGCAGTGCCTCGCGGCGGTGGCGGAACGGACCTGGGCCGGGGAGACGGTGCTGGATTTTGGCTGCGGCTCCGGGGTGCTGGCGCTGGCGGCCCTGCTTTGCGGCGCGGGGGGCGCCGTGGCGGTGGACCACGACCCCCAGGCCCTGGCGGCGACGCGGCACAATGGGGTGGAGAACGGCGTGGCCGATCGGTTGCTGGTGACAGATGCCGTGCCCGCGGGCGCCCGTTTCGATGCGCTCTTGGCCAACGTGCTCGCCGGCCCCCTGGTCAGCCTGGCGCCGGAGCTGTTGAAGACCCTGAAGCCCGGAGCCCTGGTCGTCCTGTCGGGCATCCTGCCGCCGCAAGCGGAAGCCGTGGCCCAGGCTTGGGTCGGGGTGGACTTTGAATATCGGGAAGCCGACGGCTGGGTTTGCCTCGTGGGTACGGCTTCGGCGCAAGGTGAGGAGGTCAGCCATGGCTGAGGAAACGGCACACTGCATTGCCTGCAGCACCACGAATCCCCAAAGCCTGGGCATGCGCTTTGAAATGCAGGGCGATCGGTGCCTGGGGCACTACACGCCAACGGAAGAACATTGTGGTTGGCGCGGGGTGACCCACGGGGGCCTGCTGTTTACGGCCCTCGATGAGGTGATGGCGAACTGGCTCTGGCTCCAGGGCCTAGCGGGCTTCACGGCGCGCTCCGAAGTGCGCTACCGCGCCCCCGTGGCAACGGGGACGGCGCTGCGCCTGGAAGCCTGGTGCTTAAAGCAGCGAAAGCGCGTGGTGGATCTTCAGGGGCAGATCGTAGACGAGCGCAGCGGAGCCGTGGTGGCGGAGGCCGAAGCCCGCTTCATGCTCTTAGAAGGGCCGCCGACGCTGGGTGAGTAGGGCTCACGCCAGCGCCGGCGTCGGGCCTCGCTAGGCGAGACGTAGCACGTTGTCCGCTTCGTCGACAGAGGCGGGCGGCGCTAAGGCTATGACGCGGGTTTTCGGCAGCGAGTTGAACTCACTAGCGCTTGCCGCGGTGTAGGCGCCCATCATGGGGGCCACGATCAGCGCACCAATCGCCATTTCCCCCACGGGGAAGTCCTCGGCGATCACGTCCACGGAATCGCAGGTCGGGCCCGCCAGCACGCTGGCCTGGGGCTCGCCTTCCGCGTCCAGGGGGATGAGCGGGTAGTGGGTGTGATCAAAGATCTGCCCGCTGAAGGAGCCGTAAACCCCGTCATCCAGGTAGTACCACATCCGATCGCCCCGCTTGGCCCGGCCCACCACGGTGGTGAGGCAGGTCATCGCCGGCGCGGCCAGATAGCGTCCGGGCTCGGCGAGCACTTCCACATGCTCCGGCACCGCTTGAAGCGCTTCCCGAATCGGCGCACAGAACGCGTCAATGTCTTCCACGCTGCCGTCGTAGTTCGCCGGGAATCCGCCGCCGATATCCAGCACGGTCATGCGGGCAAGGGCACCGGGCCGCCGTTCCCGAAGAAAAGGAAGGCACGCTTCGATGGCGCGGACGTGGCGATGGCTGCCGTCTACCTGGGAGCCCACGTGGAAGGACAGGCCCTTCACATGAAGCCCGCGGGCATCGGCGGCCGCCAGAAGCGCCGGAAGCTCGCCAATGGCGCAGCCGAACTTCCGGGACAGGTCCACCCGGGCTGCGGGATTCGGGAAGCTCGCGCGAATCAGCACCGCAACGCGATGGCGATAGGGCACGAGCTTCTCCAGCTCATCGATGTTGTCGGCGACAAAGGTGGTGCACCCATAGCGCAGCGCGTCCTTGATGTCTTGGTCGCGTTTGATGGGGTGGGTATGGATGGTGTCCGCCGCATCAATGAACAGCTTTTCCAGCATGGCAATTTCACCGCTCGTGGCGATATCGAAGGCGGCGCCTTCCTCCGCGAGGGTGGCCACCATGGTCTCGTTGGGGAGCGCCTTGATGGCATAGTGCAGGCGCACGCAAGGCAGAGCCTGGGTGAGCTTGCGGTACTGCATCCGTACTCGATCGCAATCGAGCACAAGCAGCGGGGAGCCGTACTGCGCTACCAGCGCTTTCCAATCGGGTCCAGCAGGTTCCAGCAAAACCGGCGTAGCAACGCCGAGCGCCTCGTTCATAGTCCGATCGCCTCCTCGACGAAACGGGGTAGTGCAAACGCACCACCATGCACCGCGGGGGTGTAATAACGGGTTTCGATGGCCGCGTCCTCGAAACGCCGGGTAAGAACCTCGATGGATTGCTGGCGAAGCGCAGGGGTCTGGCTTGCCCAGCCTAGGGTCATGAGTCCGCCGATGTAGGTCGGAACCGCTACCCCATAAAAGTGCCAATCGGCAAACAAGGACCGGAACGCCTGGGACGTTTTCCGGACTTCGTCGAGCTGCATGAAGGGCACACCATTCTGATTGACCATCACCCCACCGTCGGCGAGGCAACGGTCGCAATGGCCATAGAATTGCTCCGTAAACAGCACTTCCCCGGGCCCGATGGGGTCCGTGGAATCGATCATGATGACGTCAAACTGCGCCTGGCAGTTGGCGACGAAGGCCGCGCCGTCATCGATCACTAGGTGGAAGCGGGGATCGTCAAAGGCGCCCTTGGAGTGACCGGGCAGCCAGGTTTTGGCCATCTCCACCACGGAGGCGTCAATTTCCACCTGGGTGACGTGTTCCACGGAGCGATGCTTCAGCACTTCCCGGAGGAGGCCGCCATCGCCGCCGCCGATGATGAGCACCCGCTTGGCGTCGCCGTGGGCGAAGAGCGGCACGTGAGCCATCATCTCGTGGTAGTAGAACTCGTCACGCTCGGTGGTCTGGATCACGCCGTCGAGCGCCATCACGCGGCCGAACTTCGCATTGTGGAAGATCATCAGGTGCTGATGATCGGTCCGATGCTCAAAGTAGACCTCGTCGATGGCGAAGCGCTGACCGTAGGCGTCGTAAAGCGTCTCGGTAAAGGCGTTACGCGTCATCGATCACGCCCCGCCGGTGCTCCGCCACCTCGTGCCGCTTTGGTGCAAAGGTCTTCCTCAGCGCTTCCACGCCAAGTTCGGGCTTTGCATCGCCGCACATAAAGATGTCGAAGGCGGCGTAGCCACATTCGGGCCAGGTGTGCACGGAAATGTGCGACTCGGCCAGAACGGCAACGCCGGAAATACCACCGTTGGGAGTGAAATGGTGAAGGTGAATATGGAGAAGGGTAGCCCCGGAGACCTTGACCGCGCGGCGCATGGCCGTCTCCATGAGCTCGAGGTTATCGAGTTCCTGGGCGTCAAAGAAATCCACGATGAGGTGGGTGCCAGCGAAGACCATGCCATCGCGATGGATGAAGTGGTCTAGGCGTCCCTCTTCGGGGGTAAAGGTGCCGGTGTTGGCCCGGGGTCCTGGATCGTGGGGAACGGCATTGCCGCGGCCCACCCATGCAGCCTCTGCTCGCATCGGTTACTCCTTTATCAAACGGCTCGCTTTCTGCTTAGCGGCGTCTTCTAAGGAGCGCCGCATCGTCAGGGGTGCATAAAGCCTCATCAAGTGGCGAAGAGGCCCGCGATTGTACGGAAACGGTCCCCCGTCGCAATGGTTTTTTTCACCGATTTTCAATCCCTCCCGAGGGCCATTAAGATGGCGAGGATTCTCAGGGCCTAGCGTTGCCCCTCCGGAGGCTAAACCCATGATTTCGAGCGACGGCTTGGGGCCCAGCATCGGCCCCTATCGGCTTCGTAATCCCGTGGTGCTCGCGCCCATGGCTGGGGTGACCGATGCGCCCTTTCGGGCCCTTTGCTGGCGTCTTGGGGTGGGCTATGTGGTCTCCGAGATGGTGTCGTCGAATCCTCGCCTGCGGGAGACCCGCAAGTCCTCCCTGCGCCGCCGACCCCTCGAAGCCTGCGGCCCGCGCAGCGTTCAGATCGCTGGTGGTGACCCCGCCAGCGTTGCGGAGGCGGCTCGGTTCAACGTTGAAGAGGGCGCCCAGATCATCGATATCAACATGGGCTGCCCGGCAAAGAAGGTGTGTAACAAGGCGGCGGGATCGGCGTTGCTAAAAGATGAGGGGCTGGTGGCGGAGATTCTGAAGGCCACGGTAGCCGCCGTTTCCGTCCCTGTCACCTTGAAGATTCGCACCGGCTGGAGCCCGGAGCATCGTAATGGCGTGCGCATCGCTCGCCTCGCTGAGGATGCGGGCATCGCGGCGCTGGCGGTGCACGGGCGTACCCGAGCCGATCGCTTTCTCGGCGCGGCGGAGTACGACACCATCGCCGAGATCGTCGATGCGGTCTCCATTCCCGTTTTTGCGAACGGCGACATTTGCTCGTCCGAGAAGGCGCTTGCGGTGCTGGCGCATACCGGCGCAGCGGGCATCATGATTGGCCGCGCGGCCCAGGGGCGACCCTGGTTCTGCGGGCAGGTGGCGGCGGCCCTGGCGGGGGCGCCCAGAGAAGCCCCAAGCCTCGCGGAGCAAGGGGCACTGCTTTCCGAACACGTGGCCGCGCTTCATGCCTTCTACGGCCCCATCCCCGGGGCGCGTATCGCCCGTAAGCACGTGGGCTGGGCCTTAGCGGACCTTGGCGAGGCCGGCGAAGCCTTTCGCCGATGCTTCAATGCGCTAGAAGTCCCGGAGGCCCAGCTGGAAGCACTGAGCCGCTTTTACGGCGCCCGGCGCGTGGCCGCATGACCGGCGCCTCCCGCATTCCCCTTCGGGCGTACGTCGAGGCGGCCCTGGAGAGCTACTTCGCGGATCTTGATGGCGAGGTTCCGGTGGATCTCTACGATTTGGTGATCGGCGAGGTTGAAGGCCCCCTCCTGGCTCAGGTCATGGCCTACGTAAAGGGAAATCAATCGCGGGCGGCCGCGCTTCTGGGCATTAGCCGCGGTACGCTGCGCTCCAAATTGAAGGCGCATGCCTTGCTTTAGCCCCAACTCTCGGAGTTATTGGTTATGAAACACCCCATTCCCGTTCGTCGGGCCCTGCTTTCCGTCAGCGACAAGCGGGGTATCGAGCGCTTTGCCGAGGCGCTGGTGGCACGGGGCGTGGCCTTGCTGTCCACGGGCGGCACCTGTGAGCGGCTAAGAGCTGCGGGCTTGCCGGTGACCGAAGTGTCCGAGCACACGGGTTTTCCTGAAATGATGGATGGGCGGGTGAAGACCCTCCATCCGAAGATCCACGGCGGCTTGCTGGGGCGCGAGGATGGTGCTGGCGGCGGTATGGATGGCGCCCTCATGGCGGCCCATGGCATTGATCCCATTGACCTGCTGGTGGTGAACCTCTACCCCTTTGAGGCGACCGTGGCGAAGGAGGACTGCACCCTAGGGGACGCGATTGAGAACATCGATATCGGTGGTCCGGCCATGGTGCGTTCCGCGGCCAAGAATCACGCGCGGGTGGCGGTGGTGACCGATCCCCGGGATTACGACCGGGTGCTCGAAGCCCTCGAGGCGCAGAACGGCGCGACGGACCTTGCCCTTCGCTACCGCCTGGCCGCCCGGGCCTTTGCTCATACCGCCTCCTACGATGCTGCCGTGGCCAATTGGCTGGGCGCTCGGGATGACGAGGGCGCCCCGGTAGTCGTGCCCGAAACCCGCCACCTCACCCTGGAAGGCGGGCAAGGGCTTCGCTACGGAGAAAACCCCCATCAAGGTGCCACCTTCTATCGAGGCCGAGGCTGGGCCCAGGTGGGCACGGTGGCCGGAGCCGTTCAGCTGCAGGGTAAGGCCCTGTCCTATAACAACATTGCGGATACGGATGCGGCCCTGGAGTGTGTATCGGCCTTCACCGCACCGACCTGCGTGATTGTGAAGCACGCGAATCCCTGTGGCGTAGCCACAGCGCCCACCCTCTCTGAAGCCTACGACCGCGCCTTCGCCACCGATCCCACCAGCGCTTTCGGGGGCATCATTGCTTTCAACGAAGCCCTGGACGAAGCGACGGCCCGCGCCATCGTTGAGCGTCAGTTCGTGGAAGTCGTCATCGCCCCTAGCATTGACGACGGCGCGCTTGCCGCCTTCGCCGGAAAAAAGAATATTCGGGTGCTCGCCTGTGGGCCCCTCGCGGCCCCGGGGCAGACGGCGCAGCATAAGCAGGTGGGGGGCGGCATGCTGATCCAAAGTGGCGACTCTCCCGTGCTCGCCGAGGACGCCCTGACCGTGGTTACCACGCGCGCCCCGTCCGCGGAAGAAATGGCGGATTTGCGCTTTGCCTGGACCGTCGCCCAATACGTGAAATCGAATGCCATTGTGTATGCCTCGGCCCAGCGGACCATTGGGGTGGGCGCGGGGCAGATGAGCCGGGTCTACAGCGCTAAGATTGCGGGCATTAAGGCTGCAGATGAGGGGCTTCGGGTCGCGGGTTCGGTCATGGCCTCCGACGCTTTTTTCCCTTTCCGCGATGGGATTGATGCGGCTGCGGAGGCCGGTATTCGGGCGGTGATCCAGCCCGGCGGTTCCATTCGCGATGAAGAAGTCATTGCCGCGGCCAACGAAGCTGGCATGGCCATGGTGTTCACCGGCGTTCGCCATTTCCGCCACTAATACCTGCCTTCGGAGTGCACGGCATGAAAAAGCTATTGGTCATTGGCAGTGGCGGGCGCGAGCACGCGCTGGCCTGGGCGGCAGCGCGCAGCCCCGAGGTGACTGAGGTCCTGGTGGCCCCGGGTAACGCCGGAACGGCGCAGGAGCCCAAGGTTCGCAATGTGGCCCTGGACCCCATGGATTTCCCGGGGTTAATCGCGTTGGTGCGGGAAGAGGGCGTGACCCTGACCCTTGTCGGGCCCGAAGCGCCTCTGGTTGCCGGCGTGGTCGACGCTTTCGAGGCCGAGGGGTTGCCCTGCTTTGGGCCCCGGGCGGCGGCGGCCCAGCTAGAAGGCTCTAAGGCCTTTACCAAGGCCTTTCTGGCGCGCCATGGCATTCCCACGGCGGCCTACGCGGTTTTTGATGCCCTTGCCCCGGCGCAGGACTACGTGCGCGCCCAGGGGGCTCCCATTGTGATCAAGGCCGATGGCTTGGCGGCGGGCAAGGGCGTCGTGGTGGCCATGACGGAGGAGGACGCCCTGGCTGCGCTTGAGCAGATGCTAGGGGGCGAAAAGACTTCCGGTGCCCAGGTGGTGATCGAAGCCTTCATGGCCGGGGAGGAGGCCAGCTTCATCGTGATGGCCGATGGGGAAGATTTTGTCGCCTTCCCAACCTCCCAGGACCATAAACGGCGCTTTGATGGGGACCAAGGCCCCAATACCGGGGGAATGGGTGCCATTTCTCCAGTTCCCTTTGCGGATGAGAAGTTTTATAATGAAATTCAAGAAACCATTGTAAAACCGACTATTGAGGGACTTAAAAAAGACAAT
>JAURCQ010000289.1 GCA_030828335.1 Gammaproteobacteria bacterium | reverse complement strand
TCGTTATCCCCGCGCAGTACGGCGTTCCACCAGATGGACGCGCCTTCCCCGAGGGCGACGCTGCCAATCACCGTGGCGTTTTCCGCAATCCAGTAGGATCCTTCGGCTTCGAGCTGGCGCTCTCCTAAGCGATAAACGGGCATACTGCCTCCTCTCTAGGACAAGCCGCGATGGTACCACCGCACCTCGGGAGACCCCATGAACTACTGCGCGCAGTGCGCCGCCCCCGTCGACCACCGAATCCCCGAAGGGGACGACCGCCCGCGCTTTGTTTGTCAGGGCTGCGGCCAGATTCACTATCAGAACCCCCGCATCATCACCGGCGCGCTCCTCACCGCTGGAGCACAGGTACTCCTCTGCCGCCGGGCCATTGAGCCTCGCCAAGGGTACTGGACCCTTCCGGCGGGCTTTATGGAGAACGGGGAAGGGGCCGATGCCGGCGCCCTGCGAGAAAGCTGGGAAGAGGCTGAGGCCCGGGGCACGCTGGCGGGGCTCTATACGGCCTTTAGCCTGCCCCACATCAACCAGTTGTATCTCTTTTTCCGTGGCACCCTAGACCCGGTCGCCTTTGCCCCGGGGCCGGAAAGCCTCGAGGTGGCCCTCTTTACCCCGGAGGCCATTCCCTGGGAAGCGCTGGCCTTTCGCGCCGTGGAAAAGACCCTTCGCTATTGGCTCGAAGACCGCGCCGCGGGCCACTTCCCTACGCGCCACGAAACCCTCGAGCCCGATCGCCGCTTCGCGCCGCGCAACGGCTAGCCCAGGGCCTTCCGGGCATTCTGGAACAGGCGCAGCCAAGGTGACGGCTCGGGCCAAGCCCGGGGCGCCCAGGACAGCTGGCGGGTGAGGAACACCCGCTCCGGGTGGGGCATCATGATGAGCGTCCGTCCGTCGGCGCTGCACACCCCCGCGGCGGAAAGCTCCGAGCCATTGGGATTGCTGGGGTAGAGGGTGGCGGCCTGACCGTCCCCATCCACGTAGCGCAGGGCGAGCCCGCCCTGGGCCTGGAGGGTCCGCGCCGCCTCGGGGTCAGCAAAGCTCGCCCGCCCCTCCCCGTGGGCCACGGCCACGGGCAGCACGGAGCCCACCATGTCCGTGAGGAACGGCGAAGGGCTCGCCAGCACCTCCACCTGGGACAGGCGCGCTTCAAACTGCTCCGAGCGGTTCCGCAGAAAGCCCGGCCAAGCCTCGGCCCCGGGGATGAGGGGCGCGAGGGCCGACAGCATCTGGCAGCCGTTACAAACGCCGAGGGTTAAGCGATCGGCGTGGGCGAAATGGGCTTCGAGTTCGCCCCGAGCCCGGTCGTTAAAGCGCAGGGCCTTCGCCCAGCCCTGCCCCGCCCCGAGCACGTCCCCGTAGGAGAAGCCGCCGCATACGGCCAGCACCTGGAAGTCCCCCAGGGACGTCCGACCGCTCTGCAAATCGGAGCTATGCACGTCCACCGTTTCAAAGCCCGCCGCATGGAAAGCGGCAGCCATCTCGAGCTGACCGTTGACCCCCTGCTCCCGGAAAATCGCGGCTCGGGGTCGGGCGCCGGTGAGCACTGCCGGCGCGGCGGGCTCAGCGCCGGGGTCGAAGGTGAGCGTTGGTCGAAGGGCATGGGCTGAACGCTCGATGGCGTCGTACTCCTCCCGAGCGCAGGTTTCGTCATCGCGAAGCCGCGCCATGTGATAGCTGGTTTCCATCCAGCGCCGCTCGGCCTGGGCCCGGGTGCGCTCGAAAAGCACGGCGCCTGCGCTGTCGCGCACCACCAGCCGCTCCGCCTCGGTGACGGGCCCAAGCACCTGGAAGGCCGGCGCCAGGCCCGCAGCCTCAGCCTCAGCCCGGAGGCGCGGC
>JAURCQ010000288.1 GCA_030828335.1 Gammaproteobacteria bacterium | reverse complement strand
TCCCAACGGTGATGAAAGGCAGGTTCATCCGTTTCCCCTTCAAGGACGCCGAAGCCCTGGCGGCCGCCCAGATCATGAATGCCCTGCATCAAGTGCCTCCTTAAAGCCGGTAGGCCGCCATGCGCTCATAGGTCGGGCGGCACCGCGCCACCACCGCTTCGAGCGCCCGGGGCACCACGGTCTCCTTCCCGGTGTAGGGCTCGAGGCCGGTGGTTTGATAGACCTTCTGGTACCAGGCATCCGCCCAGGCCCCGTCCCCTTCATGCTTACCCGGGGCCCAGGTGATGGGCTGGGCGGGATTGAAGGGCATACCCATGGCTGCGCAAAAGCGTGAGAGCACGCCGGGAGGATCGGCAAGAAGATCATTCACATCGATCACCAGGGGCGCGCGCCCTTCTAGCGCCCAAGCTTTGTCGAAAATGCGTGCCAGCTGAGGAATCCCCGCCAAGCGCGCACCCTCTTCCGGATCCTGCGCCAAGCCCCGGAATTCCGCCATGGAGGTCACGACCTCGGAGGGATCGCGAATCAGAAAGCAATTCCGTACCTTCCCCATCCAGCCGAGACTGACCTCCGGCAGCATGTGGATGGCCATGTGCTTTTGGTACCACACGGCCTTACCGCCGGGGACGGGGCCAAGGAGCGCCTCTTCGACCTTGCGCCAATCGGTCTCGTGCGCGGCTAGGGTCGCGGCGTAGCCGGGATCCTCCTCACGCCTGGTCGCCTTCAGCCAATACGCATAAAAGGGTTCGTCCAGCACGGCGCAGCCAAGGGCCTCGAAGACCCGCATGGCCATGGTGGACCGCGCCCGGGGCGGGGACCACATGGCAATGCGGAGTGAAGCTTCAGTCATCAAAACCTAGGAACCGGGCAGCTTCGTCGACGCTCTTGCGCTCGGAAACCACCGCGTTCGCCGGGAAGCTGTCATCGGGCCAGCCCAGGGCAACGGCCTTCATGATGACCTGGTCCTCGGGGATCTGGGCGTGCTCCCGCACCACCGGAGATTGCATGATCCCCTGGCTGTTAATCACCGCGCCAAGGCCCCGGGACCAGGCCGCGTTAACCAGAGCCGTGGTCACGGCGCCACAGTCGAAGGGCGTATCGTCGCTATCGGCCAGCACCCGGTCGTAGGTGATGATGACGCACACTGGGGCATCGAATTGCCGGAAGCCTCGAAGCACCCAATCCTGTCGCCCTTCCTTATCGTCCCGCGCAATGCCCATGGCGCCGAAGAGCTGCTTGGCGACGCCCACCTGGCGATCGCGGTGCACGCCGTCAAAGGCCTGTCCGATGCGAAACTCCCGCGAGTGGGGCACCCCTGCCAGATTGCGCTCCGTATTGCCCTGGCGAATACGGTTGAGCGCCTCCCCGGACACCACGGTGAAGTTCCAGGGTTGGGTATTCATGGAGGAGGGAGACCGCATGGCGAGGGTCAGGACCTCCTTCAGAAGATCCTTCGGCACGGGATCGGGCTTGTAGCCTCGGATGCTCCGGCGTCCCAGCACAACGTCATCGTAGTTCACGGCAAATCTCCCCCTGGGTGAATGAGCGCGTAGCGTACCAGAGGGACCTAGCAGATGAGGCAATGATCGATCTTGGGACCCTCCGGCGTATCCACGAAGATCGCGTGATTGACGAATTCATCATCGGAGGCCGAGCAACGCTGAAGCCAGACCACCCCAACCCCAGCCCGTTGGCGAAACACACCCACTACGGAGCGCGTGGTAAAGACCCCGTGGCGCCGAGGCGTCAGCTGACGACGGAGATTCTTCGGCGTCACGATGGCCTTCAGGCGATCAGTGAAGTCCCGAACGTGCTGCTCATGGTTAAGGGCATTGGAGCCCTCCAGGCAGTTATCCATCATGGGCTCGGCAAGGGCCAAGAGCGCCTCGTTGGTTAGATCCTGCAGCGCCATAAAATATCCCCGTCTTCCATTAATTCCGGAAACGCACCGCA
>JAURCQ010000287.1 GCA_030828335.1 Gammaproteobacteria bacterium | reverse complement strand
CCTGGTCGTTGAAGGCCTGGCGCGCGAAGGCCACCTTGTTCTCCGTGCTCTCCAGCGTTTCCGTCAGCTGCATCATGTTCTGGTTGGCCTTCAGATCGGGGTAGGCCTCCATGGTCACCCGAAAGCTACCCAGTGCCTGGCTGAGGGCCCCCTCGGCGGAGCTAAGGGCCGCCAGGGCAGCGCCGTCTTCCGGATTCGCGGCGGCCTGGCGCAGCCCTGCCTCGGCGCTATTACGCGCGGCGATGACCGCCTCCAGCGTTTCCCGTTCGTGGGCCATGGTGGCCTTGGCCGTTTCCACCAAATTGGGGATGAGGTCGTAGCGGCGTTTCAGCTGCACTTCAATCTGCGCAAAGCCGTTGCTTGCCCGATTCTTCAGGGCAATCAGCTTGTTGTAGATCATCACGCCCCAAACGATAAGCAGCGCGATCAGGCCGAGGAGGAGATAAAGATCCATGGTCGTGCTCCCTTAAACGTTGGTCATCATCATGCCCGTCTCGCGTTAGCGGCGATAGTCGAGGGGCGGGGGGCGGTCCCCCAGGAGCGGCACGTAAGTGTAGTTCGGGCCCCGGCGCTCCCTAAACTCGGCCGTCGCGGCGCTCCGAAGGGCCTCGTCGGTCAGCAGGTCATAGCCCGTGAGGGCGAGGGTTTTCGCCGCCACCATCATGCCCTTCAGGCCAATGGAGGTGCCTCCCGCCGCGATAGCCTGCCAGCTGTGGGCCGAGGTGCCTGGGACCCAGGTGGCCGTGCGTAGCCCCGTGGTGGGGACGACCCAGCTCACGTCCCCCACGTCCGTGCTTCCCGCGCCGCCGTCGAAGCGCAGGGGCAGCACCGTTTGCTCAAGCCCCAGCTCGCTGGGTCGATCCCCAAAGCTTTCTTCGATGGTGAGGGCAAAGGCGAGCTCAGCTTCGCTGTAGCGATAGCCCCCCACGGCAGACAGGTTCTTGTGCATGGCTCGGGCAAGCGTCTCGTTGGGGAGGAGCGCGTGGTTGCCGTGCATCACCTCGACCTCGACCTCCGTGCCCGTGCCCAGGGCGGCGGCCTTGGCGGTGTCGAGCACCCGATCCCAGAGCCCCGCAAGCACGGAGGCCTCGGGGTGGCGAACATAAAGGTAGACCTCGGCGAAGTCCGGGACGACGTTCGGGGCCTCGCCGCCGCGGGTGATGACATAGTGCATGCGCGTGCGTTCGGGAACGTGCTCCCGCATGAGGTTCACCATAAAGGTCATGGCCTCCACGCCATCAAGGGCGGAGCGGCCCCGCTCCGGCGCCGCGGCGGCGTGGGCTGATTGGCCGTAGAAGCGCACCCGAGCCGACTTGTTGGCGAGGCTGGTGGCGGGATTCGCGGCGTTGCGGTCGCCGGCATGCCAGTGCAGTACCACGTCCGTATCGTCAAAGAGGCCGGCGCGAACCATATAAACCTTGCCCGACCCCCCTTCCTCGGCAGGGGTGCCGTAGACCCGGAGGCGCCCGGGGAGGCCTTGCTCGGCCATGAGGTTCTTCAGGGCGATGGCCGCGCCTACGGAGCCCGTGCCAAAGAGGTGGTGGCCGCAGGCGTGCCCTGCCTGCCGGTCCTGGCGGAGCATGCGCTCCGCGCTGGCCGTTTGCGTTATGCCAGGTAGGGCGTCGAATTCCGCGAGAATGCCGAGCACCGGGCCGCCCTCACCGTACTCGGCGACAAAGGCCGTGGGCATCTCCCCTACCCCAGCGGTGACGCGAAAGCCTGCCTCCCGAAGCGTGTCCTGCAAAAGCGCGCTGCTTTTCACCTCCTGATAGCCCACCTCGGCCCAGTCCCAGAGGGATAGGGCGACGGTGCCCAGGCGCGGCTGCTGCGCCTCAAGGTCAGCCATCAGCGTTTGCCGCGGATCCCCCGCGGCCTGGGCTTGGAGCGCGCCAAGGGCGGCGATCGTGAAAAGGACTGAGCGAAGTAAGGATTTCATGGGTGAGCTCCAGGGCGCGCAGGGAACTCCGACTATGCCGACGCGGGGCGAGCCTGCCTACCCTTTGAG
>JAURCQ010000286.1 GCA_030828335.1 Gammaproteobacteria bacterium | reverse complement strand
CGGCGCTTTTGAACTCCTGCCCCCCGAAGTCTCCGGAGGGCGCCCCCAGCACCACAAAGCCCTGTTCCCGGTAGCGCGCATAGAGGCGCTCGAGGCCTGCGAACTGGGGCGTAAAGCCGCACTGGCTGGCCGTGTTCACAACGAGTAAGACCTGTCCTCGATAGCGTTCGCAGAGATCGAGGCGCTCCCGCTTTCCGAGGGTTTCCACTTCGTGGGCCAGCACCCCGCAGTCCGCAGCTGCCGCGGTGACGGGCATGGCGAGAACGGCGCTGAGGGCCAAAGCAAGAAAAGACGCCAGGCAACGCTTCATGGAACCTCCGAGGGAATGAGGGGTACGCGCCCGCGTGGCCGCATCATCGCGCCCCAAGGAAAAAATGCAAGGGGCAGCGCCGTCGCCGGACCCGCACGCAACGCTGCCCGAGCGACTACAATGGCGTTTTAGGAAGACCGGACCCGCCCGATCATGGCCCAGCTCAACGACATTTTGCCCTACCTCGACGTCGAACCCCTGGAGGCCCATCTGTTCCGGGGACAGAACGACGCCAGCACGCCTCACGTGTTCGGGGGCCAGGTCCTGGCCCAGGCCATCAGCGCCGCCTATCACACGGTGGCGGAGGACCGAGCTCTGCACTCGCTGCACAGCTACTTCATTCGCGCAGGAGACTGGAATCGCCCCATCGTTTACGACGTCGAGCGCATTCGCGATGGCAAAAGCTTCACCACCCGCCGGGTGCTGGCGCTTCAGGACGGGCGGGCCATCCTCAGCATGGATGCCTCCTTCCAGACGGACGAGGACGGCCTTGAGCACGCGCGAAAGGCGCCGGCGGTGGCCAAGCCCGAGGACCTTCGCAGCGATTACGACCGGTATATGAAGCTCGCTGAGCAGCACCCGCGCATTGGGCGCTTTGCCTTTCGCTACGAGGCTATCGAGAGCCGGCAGGTGGAGGGCATCCTCATGACCGACCCTCGCCCCTATCCGCCCCACAAAAACACCTGGATGAAGACCAACGGGCCCCTAAGCGATCGCCTAAGCCAGCACCAGGCCGTGCTCGCCTATCTGTCGGACATGGACTTCATGAGCACGAGCATGCTGCCCCACGGTCGCTCGCCAGCGGGGGGCGACACCATCCAGGGCGCCAGCCTTGATCATTCGCTCTGGTTCCACCGCCCCTTCCGGGCCGATGAATGGCTGCTCTTCGAGAAGGAATCCCCGAACGCCCATGGCGCCCGGGGCTTCGTGCGAGGGCATTTCTACAAGGAGGACGGCACCCTGGTGGCCTCGGCCATGCAGGAGTGCCTCATTCGTCCTCGCCCCGATGGGGTGAAGCGGAAGGGCTAGAGGGCTTCGAGCACCGCCTCGGCCTTGCTCACCTCGAACTGCCCCGGGGCTTCCACGGCGAGGTGGGTGATGACGCCATCCTCCGCCACCAAGGCAAAGCGCTGGGAGCGCACGCCGAGGCCGAAGCCGCTCGCGTCCATGGTGAGGTCCAGGGCCTTGGAGAAGCCCGCGTCCCAGTCCGACACCATGAGCAGCTCTTCGGCGTTCGCGCCCTTGCCCCAGGCGTCCATGACGAAGGCGTCGTTCACGGACAGGCAGGCGATGGTGTCCACGCCCTTGTCCTTGATCTTATCGGCCAGGGCCACGAAGCCCGGCAGGTGCGCCATGGAGCAGGTCGGGGTGAAGGCGCCGGGAACGGCGAAGAGCACCACCTTCTTGCCCGCGAAGAGCTCATCCGTGGAGAGGTCCTGGGGACCTTTCTCACCCATGATCTTGAGGGTCGCGCTCGGAATCTTGTCGCCAACAGCAGCCATGAGGGCCTCCTTAAAGTCTGTAGGGAAAAACCAACCTCGGCGGTAAGCCTAACGCGCGGCGCACCGCGGCGCCTAGCCTAGGGGCCGCCGAAGAGAAACTGCTCCAGCACCGTGTGGTAGAGCCCCACCCCGGCCTTGAAGGCTTCAATATTCACCCGCTCGTTATGGCCATGCACCCCGGAAAGCTCGTCGGCCCCCAGGAGCACCGTGCCAAAGCCATAGGCGGTGATGTCCAGATCCCGGAAGAAGTGGGAATCGGTGAAGCCCGTGGCCA
>JAURCQ010000285.1 GCA_030828335.1 Gammaproteobacteria bacterium | reverse complement strand
TTTCGTTCGAGAGGTAGCCACCCCCGCCCCCTCGCACCGCCGTTAGGCCGTCCAGCTCGGTAAGGCTCGCCGCATCAAAGGTGCCCCGTTCGAGGGTGGCCACGCGCCGGTTATCGCGAATCTCATAGGGCCCGGCGCCGCCCTGGAGCGCCGTCACGGGCAGGGAAAGCTCCACGAACTCGGGTCCTTCTAGGGGCGCAGCGCCCAGCCGGGGCACGAGGGGCTTGGCCGCGCTCGCCCCGGTCAGCACGCCCGCGTTGTCCGGCGCTTCCGAGGAACGGCGTCGCCCTGGGAAGCGCTCGAGGTCGAAATGGTCCCGCCCCATGCTCACCGTGGCCAAAAGGGCCAGCGCCTCGCTTTTGAGGAGGGGGGCGAGGCGCGCTTCCACGGTGCCGGCATCGAAGGCGTCGAAGCGCACGGGGAAGAGCAGGGCCTCCACTTCCACGGGGCGGCCCGCGAGGGTCCAGCGCGCGCCGTCGAGGCGCAGGGCGCCGACGCCGGAGGGATTGCTTTGGTCGATGTTCCGGTCAAGGGAGAAGGGGTCGAAGCCCGTCACCAGCATGCGCAGGGCGGTGGGATCGTCGGAAAAGGTCAGGTCCGCGTCGCCGCGGCTGGCCCGGTCAAAGGCCTCGACCACGGAAGGGCAGTTGGCGCCGCAGTCGGCCTTAAGGTGCGTGGTCGTGGCGAGGCGAAGCCAGTAGAGGGGGCGGTCATCGAGGCTGGCGGCGGCGTAGGCTCGGGCTGCGGCCCAAAGCCCCTGGCCCGCTTGGGTCGCCGCCAGCACGGGGTCGCTGGCGCCGAGGATGGCTTCGGCAATGGCGCGGCTTTCCGCCTCCGCGCCGGCCACGCTTGGGATGGTCGCTTCCGCCTGGGGAAGGCGCCCCGGGGCGCGATCCTCCCCTTCCGTGCGGGGAGACCCGAGCCCGCAGCCGAGGAGGGCAGCGGTGGCGGTGGCAAGCACGAGGGCGCGAAGGGCAGCCATGGCGCAATCCTAAGGAGCTGAAGAAGGGTTCAGGGTGGCGCCCCTGGGTCGGCGGCGCAAGCGGGCAGGGCTATACTCGCGCACTTTCGGCACAGCCCTAGGACGCCCCATGACCGTCGTGCTCACGGCCCTTGCTCCCGTGGTGCTGCTCATTGCCCTGGGCTATGGGCTGCGTCGTAGCGGCCTCGCCCCCGACAGCGGCTGGCCTGCGGTGGAGCGCCTCACCTACTTTGTGCTGTTTCCGGCGCTGCTTGTGTCCCGCATCAGCGCCCAGGGGGTGCCGTCGGGGCTTGCCGTCGCCGCGGCGGTGACCGTGATCACCGTGCTCGCCGTCGCGGCCCTGCTCCTGGTGCTCCGCCCCGCCTTTCGCCGCCTGACCGGCCCGACCTACACGGCGCTCTTCCAGGGCGGGGTGCGCTTTAACACCTACCTATCCTTTGCCATGGCCGAGGGGCTTCTGGGGCCCGAGGCCCTCGCGCCCCTGGCTTGGCTCGCGGCGGTGATGATCGTGCTGATTAATGTGCTGTGCGTGCTGGCCTTTGCCCGCTGGGGTGCGCGGAAGACGGCCCCGACCCTGGGGAGTTTGGCGAAGGCCCTGGGGACCAATCCCCTGATTTTGGCTTGCCTTGCCGGGGGCGTGCTGGCGGCCCTGCCTCCCATGCTGCCCGCGGCCATAGACGATGCGTTGGCGCTGCTCGGTAGCGCGGCCCTGCCCCTCGGGCTTTTGGCCGTGGGGGCGGCGCTCCGGGCGCCCCGGCAGGCTACGGAGCTTCAGCCCCTGGTGGCCAGCAGCGTGGTGCAGTTTGCGGTGAAGCCCGCCCTGGCCCTGGGGCTGGCGGCGGCCCTCGCGGTACCGGCGCCGCTCCAGGGGGTGCTGCTCATGCTGTTTTGCGTGCCCACGGCCACCTCGGCCTACATCCTGGCCCAGCAGCTCGGGGGCGATGGGCCCGCGACGGCAGCGGTGATCACGGGCCAGACCTTGCTGGCCCTCGCGGTGACGCCGCTGCTCCTGGCGACCTTTCTGACCGTTTAGACCAGGCGGCGCTGGCCCCTAGGACCTCGGGCCCTGGTGCTTCTGGAACTCCTCCGTGGAGTTGCTCCGGGGGTAGGGGGTGTCGGGCACCGGCACCTCCAAAAATTCGCAAAGCGGGCCCCAGCCGTCGCTGGCTTCAAAGACCAGGAGCCG
>JAURCQ010000284.1 GCA_030828335.1 Gammaproteobacteria bacterium | reverse complement strand
GGCCGCATGCTCCGCCGCTTCCTGGAAACCCAAGAGGGAACGCTGCCCGCAGGGGTCCAGCTTTTTGTCATGTCCGAGGTTTGGGCCCTTCTTGCGGAGCAGCTCACCATCATCAGCGAGAACGCCTTCGGGGGAACGGTGCTCGTGCTGGCCGTGCTTCTGCTGTTCCTCGCGCCCCGGAGCGCCGGTTGGATTGCCGCGGGCATCCCCGTGAGCTTCGCCCTCGCCCTCGCCCTTTACTGGGGGATCTTCGGAGGCACGGTGAATATCGTGGCGCTCATCGCCTTTGTGATGGCCATCGGGATCGTGGTCGATGACGCGATCATCGTCGGGGAAAACGCTGTGGACCGCTTTCAAAAGGGGGCCAGCGCCCAGGCCGCGGGGCGGGAGGCGGCTCGGGCCATGGCCCTGCCCCTGCTAACCGCATCCCTCACCACCCTCGCAGCCTTCGCCCCCCTGCTGCTGTTTGCGGGGCCCCTGGGGGAAATCATCCTCACCCTGCCCAAGGTCCTCCTCTGCGTCATCATCGCCTCGCTTTTGGAGTGCTTCTTCATTCTGCCCCGGCACCTCAGTTCGAGCCTGGAAGCCGATCATCAACGACCGCCGGGGCGGCTCCGCCGGGCCTGCCAGGGGGCGCTGGAAGCCTTCCGGACCCGCGCCCTCACCCCGGCCCTCGAGGTCACCCTGCGGCGCCCGGGAACGACCGTATTCGCCGCGGTGCTGGCCTTCGCCCTAGCCCTAGCCCTGGTGGCCACGGGCCATCTTCGGGTCAACCTGGTGACGGGGATCGATCTGCCCTCGGTCGAGGCCAATCTGCGTTACGCCCCGAGCGCCACCCCCGCTCAGCGCCTCGCCGCGCTGGATCAGTTGGAGACGGCCCTTGCGGATACCGCTGCGGAGCTGGGGCCGGAGAACATCAAGGGCTGGCTTTCCCGGGAGCGCTACGCGGTCATCGACGATCGGCGGGAACGGGGGGATCGCTACGCGGGCATCGTCGCGGAATTTGCCGGGGAGCGGGCCCGCACTATCAGCCCCGAACAGTTTGCGAGCGCCTGGCGAGACCGGGCGGGCCACCCCCCGGGGGTGGAGCACCTTGCTATTCGCGCGGCAGGGGGCGCCGGGGGCGGGCGGGCGGACCTCACCTTGCGCCTCCTGGGCGAAGATCAGAACGCCCTCAAGGCAGGAGCCCTGGCCCTCACGGAAGCGCTTCGAGCCTACGACGGCGTGGTGCACGTCACCGACGATTTGCCCTGGGGCCAGGAGCAGTGGATCTATCAGCTCACCCCCGAGGGGCGAAGCGCGGGCCTTACCCCGGAGGCCCTAGGCCGTCAGCTTCGCGCCGCCTACGCCGGGGCCCGGGTTCATCTTTATCACGCCGGGCGGGAGGAGCTAGAGGTGCGGGTGCGCCTGAGCGCCGAGGACCGGCGGGCACTGCAAAGCCTCCGGGCCTACCCCGTGCGCCTACCCAGCGGAGATCTCGTGCCCCTGGAAGCCGTGGCGAAGCTCGAACCGCGTCGAGGCCTGGATGAGATCCGCCACGCCGGGGGCGTACTTGCGGTGCGGGTGAACGCCTGGGTGGACCGGGAGATCACCACCAGCCTCGCCGTGCAAAAGGCCGTAGAGGCCAGCGCCCTTCCCGAAATCAAGCAGCGCTTCGGCCTTCGTAGCGAGCTCGCCGGGAAGTCCGAGGACGACGCCCTCTTCCTGGAAACCCTGAGCCTAGGGGCCTTCCTGGCCGTGGGCTTTATCTACCTGGTGCTCGTATGGCTTTTCGCCCGCTGGTCCCTGCCCCTGGCCATCCTAGCGGCCATCCCCTTTGGCCTCACCGGCGCCCTCATCGGCCACTGGGCCCTGGGCATCGACTTCGGGCTCATGTCCATCCTCGCCTTCTTCGCCCTGGCGGGGGTGGTGGTGAATGACGCCATCGTGCTGCTCACGGTCTATCAGGACCAATTACCCAAGGCGGGGGACGCCAGTCTTGAAGCCCATGCCGAGGCCCTTCGCCACGCGGCCCAGGCGCGCCTTCGCGCGATCCTCCTCACCACCCTCACCACGGTGGCGGGGCTGGCACCGCTCATGTTTGAACCTTCGAGCATCGGGGCGGTGTTCTTCGCCCCCATTGCGGTGACGCTGTGCTTTGGCCTCACCTTCGCCACCCTGCTGGTGCTGCTCGTGGTGCCGGCCTT
>JAURCQ010000283.1 GCA_030828335.1 Gammaproteobacteria bacterium | reverse complement strand
CTAAGCGATGCCATCAGTGCCATTCAGGTGCATCGAGATTGCCTGGACGGTCTGCGGCTGCCCCTACTTGCGCTGTATGAGGGCTGGGAGGCCGGGCGTCCCCTGCGCACCCTTCAGCACCTCATGGAGCGGGGCCCCGCGTCCCTCGATCAGGAAGTGCTGGGGGAAGGCTTTCGCGGTAAGGCAAACCCCCTTCCCGACCCGGAGGCGGGTACGGGCGATGTGCTTACCCTGGGGTCGGACATTCTTCCCGAGGAGCTCGCCTGCAGCCCCGGGGGGGTGCTGACCTTCCGAGATCGGGGCCTGGCCTTTCCCTTCACCAGCGTGCAGGCCTATATCGAGGCCCTGGATGAATTGCTTCTGCCTGACGGCATTCGGGTCGTCCCGGCCAATGCGCAGCGCCTTCCCGTCGCTTGGCGGGGCCTGCGCCAGGCGGACACGGTGCCGCTCTTTATCTCCCTAGGGGGGCTTACGGAGCTTCCAGACGCGGTGAGCCTGCCGGGCTTCGTGGAGAACGCACCGCGCCTAACCGTGGGTTATCGGCAGTGGCCTTCCTTGCTTCGCTACGCCCCCGGGGCCCTTCCGATTCTCGCGGCGGAAAGCTACCGCCGGCTTAGGCTCCTCGATGGCGAGCTGGCCCAGCGGCTCGACAGCCTGGCGGAGGTGGCCCTTGCGGCAGCGCAGGCGCCCCACAGCATGGCGACGCCGGAGGCCTGCGCCCAGTCCCTGGCGGCGGCGCTTCGGGCCAGCGCGGCCCGGGACGGAAAGATTGGCCACGCGCCCCTGGACCGGGGCGTAACGGAAAAGCTTCTCGAAGACTAGGGCTTAGGTCGCGAGCGAACAGGGAGGTTCGCCATCATGAATATCGTGGGTCAGATGATGAGCGCAGGCGCCAGTGCCAATGGCGCGGCGAACAGTGCCAAGGCGCAGGTCGGCGCGGCGCTCATGGCCGCGGCCAGTGGTACGAGCGGAAGTGATCCCAGCGCCTTTCGGAACCTCTTTAACTTCGCGGGCGTGAATGAGTCCTCCCTGGCGGTGCGTAACCTCAGCGCATCCATGAATATTCTGACTACCGCGGAGGGGGGCCTGGAGCGTGCCCTATCCATCGTGGACCGCATCACGGACCTTGCGGAGCAGGCCAAGACGACGGGGGGAGACGAGCGCCGGGCCCTTGACGACGAGGTGGGCGCGCTCTTCCAGAAACTGGAGCGCATTCGGACCGAATCGCGCTACAACGGCATCAACGTCTTCGACGACCGGTCCTTGAACTTTCGCGCCGGCGCCGGCGAGGACGACCGCATTGCCTACGCCCTAAAGGGCTTTGAAGGCTTGGGTTCAATCGCCTCGACGCTCTTCAGCGAGGGCGGCTACACCGCATCGGTCAATAACAACGGCGGGGGCGGCGGCGATAGCTATCAGGCCTCCGCTTTGGACGCATGGTACGGGGCCCTCAACATCGACCCCGCGTCCGCCTTCTCGAGCACCTCTGCGGCGACGGTGCTGGTCAATAATCGCTACGCTTCCCTCACCGCCAGCGACTACGCGGACCTGAAAAACACCGGCGGCAGCACCGCTACGATCTTCACATCCCTTAGCATGGCGGACGGGGGCTTCGACCGGGTGCGCATGGAAGCCGGCGCGAATCCCGCGGAACTGGAAAAGCTCTACGAAGAGAGCGCATTCGGACGCTGGGCGGGATTGGGAGGCGGCGGCCCCGGCCCGGGAGGCGGTCCTGGCGGCGGTGATGCAGAGGTTTACAACCTAGAGGCTGGCGAAAGCTTCGGAGCGCTGGCCGTTGACGGCAACAATGTGGTGCTCCTGGAGGGAGACAACGCCGCCCTCACCCAGGGGCTCAATGCCCGTTTTCAAGCGGGCGCCACCTTGTCCCTAAACTTCCAGGCTGGGATTAAGCCGAAGTCTGGGCCCGGCGCCAGTGACCCAAAATATCAGTCCGCGCGCTTTACCGTGAATCTCTACGCCGGCAACGAGCTGGTGGGGACGCAGGAATTCAGCGCCAGCGCGAGCGACACCTCCGCGGATCGCACCTTTACCTTTCAGGGGTACGATGCTGCGCTCGACGGTCGCATGCTGTCCGTCGAGATCGTGAAGGTTAAGGATGACGCGGCGAAGGGCATCGTCGCGCTAGACAATCTTCAGGCCAGTTTTGACGACGGTATGGGGAACACTCTGTCGAATG
>JAURCQ010000282.1 GCA_030828335.1 Gammaproteobacteria bacterium | reverse complement strand
CCGTGTCCCGGGACGAGCTCCTGGTCGATATCGAAACGGATAAGGTGGTGCTTGAGGTCGTCGCCCCCGCCGATGGAGTATTGACGGCCATTCACAAGGACGTGGGCGAAACGGTGCTTTCGGAAGAAGTGCTTGGGATCTTCGAGGCCGGTGCGGCGGCCAGCGCCGCTGCGCCAGCGGCAGCGGAGCCCGCCGCTCCAGCGCCGACCGTCGGGACGGCCGAGGAGCCGTCAGCCCCCGCGGGCCCCGGTGGGGCGGCCTCCCCCGCGGCGCGGAAGGCGGCCAGCGAGCTCGGCGTTGAACTCGCTCAGGTGCGGGGTTCGGGCCGCGACGGTCGAATCACTAAGGAAGACGTAGAGAAAGCTGCGGCGACGCCCGCGCCGGCCCCCGCTGCGGCGGCGCCGGCGGCTCCGGCCGCGCCGGCGAGCGAGACGCTTCAGCGCCTTCCCGGCGTGGGCCAGGTGGAGGGGGAGCGCCCGGAGCGCCGCGTACCCATGACTCGCCTTCGGGCCTCCATTGCCCGGCGCCTGGTGGAAGCCCAGCAAACGGCGGCCATGCTGACCACTTTCAACGAAGTGAACATGCAGCCCATCATGGATCTTCGGGCGCGCTACAAGGACGAGTTCGAGAAGGCGCACAACGGGACGCGCCTCGGTTTCATGAGCTTCTTCGTCCGGGCGGCCACGGAAGCCTTGAAGCGCTTCCCCGCGGTGAATGGCTCTATCGACGGTAATGACATCGTCTATCACGGTTACTACGACGTGGGCGTGGCCGTGGGCACGGATCGGGGCCTGGTGGTCCCCATCATCCGCGATGCCGATGGTCTATCCCTGGCGCAGATCGAAGAGAGCATTCGCGACTATGGCTTAAAGGCGCGGGACGGCAAGCTCGCCCTTGAGGACATGGCCGGCGGCACCTTCACCATCTCCAACGGTGGGGTGTTCGGATCTCTAATGTCCACGCCGATTCTGAATCCGCCGCAGACGGCGATTCTCGGCATGCACAAAATTCAGGACCGTCCCATGGCGGTCAACGGCCAGGTGGTGATTCAGCCCATGATGTACTTGGCGCTGTCCTACGATCACCGCCTCATCGACGGCTCGGAGGCGGTGCGATTCCTGGTCACGATCAAGGATCTGCTCGAAGAGCCCGCACGGATGTTGCTCGATATCTAAGGCCAGGGAGCGCAAGCATGACGACGCAATACGACGTAGTAGTGATTGGCGCGGGCCCGGCGGGCTATCACGCCGCTATTCGCTGTGCCCAGCTGGGCTTCAAAACCGCCTGCATCGATAAGTCCCAGGACGCGGACGGGGCTCCAGCCCCCGGCGGGACCTGCCTGAATTGGGGCTGCATTCCCTCCAAGGCCCTGCTCGACGCGAGCCATAAGTACGTGGAGGCGCGAGATCACTTTGGAGACATCGGGATCACCACCAAGGGTGTGACCCCGGATGTGCCGAAGATGATCGAGCATAAGGCGGGCATCGTGAAGAAGCTCACCGGCGGGGTTGCCGGTCTTTTTAAGGCCAACGGGGTGGCTCACCTCGCGGGCTCCGGTCGCCTCCTCGCGAATCGCAAGGTGGAGTTCACGGACTTTGCTGGCGCTATCCAAACCCTCGAGGCCTCCTCGGTGATTCTTGCGCCTGGGTCCGTGCCCGTGGCAATCCCCCCGACGCCCATGGACGGCGACGTGGTCGTGGATTCCACCGGCGCCCTAGAATTCAACGCCGTGCCGAAGCGCCTTGGGGTGATCGGCGCCGGGGTCATCGGCCTCGAGCTGGGAAGCGTGTGGAGCCGGCTCGGTAGCGAGGTCACGCTCCTCGAAGCCCTCGATGATTTCCTGCCCATGGCGGATCGGCGCGTGGCCGGGGATGCGCTGAAGATCTTTAAGCGCCAGGGGCTGGATATTCGCCTAGGGGCGCGGGTGACGGCGTCCGAGCGCAAGGGCAAGAAGGTCCTCGTTACCTACAAGGATGGGGAGGGCGAGCATCAGGAAAGCTTCGACAAGCTGATCGTTGCCGTGGGCCGTCGCCCCGCGACGGAAGGGCTCCTGGCCCAGGACAGCGGCGTGAATCTCGATGAGCGCGGCTTCATCTACGTGAACGATCTGTGCGAAACCGGTGCTCCGGGCATCTACGCCGTCGGGGACGCGGTCCGCGGCCCCATGCTGGCGCATAAGGGCATGGAAGAGGGCGTGATGGTG
>JAURCQ010000281.1 GCA_030828335.1 Gammaproteobacteria bacterium | reverse complement strand
CGCCGGGCTCCAGCTGCTGCTCGTGCATCTGGTGCTCGACCGGCGCCGGGACTTCGGCGCGCTCATTCGGGAAACCCTTGAACCCCCGGGCCTTCGCTGGTTAAGCGTCATCGTCACGGCGCTGGCCATCGGCTTTGGAAACGCGGCCTATCAGGCGGGGAACCTCACCGGGGCGGCCCTGGGCCTAGGGGCCTGGCTGCCCCTGCCCCCCGCCCTGCTCGGGCCCGGGCTCGCTACCATTGCCGCCCTCCTGCTTCTAACCCGGCTGCGGGCGCGCCTGGAAGGACTGCTCCTCGGGCTGATCGCGGTGATGGCCGGGGTGTTCTGCCTCGCGGCCCTCGCCGCCCTCCGCGCAGGCATGCCCCCCCTGACCCTTACGGCGCCGTCGGGCCCGGCTGCCGCCCTGGCTCTGGCCCTCATCGGCACCACCGTCGTGCCTTACAACCTATTCCTCCACGGTCGCGCCCTGCTCGATCGCCTTCCCCCATCGCAAGAACCCAGCGCCCTCGTCGACGAAGCGCTTCATCAGGACGCCCGGCGGGACACGCTTCGCGCGGTGGCCGTGGGGGGACTGATTACGGGGGCGATCCTGGTGCTGGCCGCGGGGAGCACGGCGGAGGGTTCGAGCCTCGAGCGGCTGGCCGCGCCCCTCCGCCCTCTGCTGGGTGCTGGGGCCGAACCCTTCCTGGCCCTGGGGCTCTTTGCCGCAGGGCTTAGCAGTGCGATTACCGCCCCCCTGGCTGCGGCCTGGGCCCTTGCCGGGCTTTTCCGCTGGGCACCCCGATTGGACGACCCCCGAACCCTGGGCACGGCGCTGACGGTGCTCGCCGTGGGCGCGCTCGGCGCGGCCCTCGGAGGCCAGCCGCTGCAAATGATCGTGCTGGCTCAGGGGGCCAACGCCCTGGCCCTGCCCTGGTTTGCGTTCCTGCTGTTGCGTCTGGCTACCCTGCGTCGCCAGAACGCCCTCCTGCGCCTGGGCCCCTGGCTTGTGGTTGCCGGCGCCCTCGGCCTCGGCGGCGCGCGGCTCCTGGCGGTGTTCTAGGACAGGCCCCTAGGCCTCGGGACCCTTACCCCAGCGATCGAGCCCCGGCGCCCGGCGCGGCCCGTCCGCATCACCCATGAGGCGCACGAGGCCGCTAACGCGCATCACCTGCCGATCTTCCCCGTGCCAATGCCCTTCGAGGAACGCCGTGGAGCGCGTAGCCCGAAGCACCCGAGCCTCACCCTGAAGCACCGTACCCGCGGGGGCCGCGTCGAGAAAATCCGCATCCACGTGCATGGTCATGCCTGCACGGCCGGTGAGAAGACGGCTGCTCATGGCGATCAGCTGATCGCTCAGGGCCAGCAGCATGCCGCCGTGGATCGAGCCAAAGCTATTGCAGTGGGGGTCCTGAATGCGCACGGCGGCGAAGGCCCGGTCGTCCTCCACCTTGCACCAAAGACCGCCAATAAAGTGGATAAAGGGTGAGGGCGTTTCGTAGGGCGCAAAGCCCGCCGCCCGAAGCGCCGCATCGTCCTGTTGTTCAATGCCTACCGCTGCCATGCTCCTCTCCCCCTCGCCCGTCCCAAAAGCTTTGCCGCGCCCCAGCGGAGCCGCGTTGGCGGAGTATACTTCGCGCCCACCTAAAGGACCCGGGCCATGAAAGCGCTGTCCTCCCCCACGCTCCAGGGCATGGCCTGGATGCTCCTGGCGAGCCTCGCGGGCACCCTCATTGATACGGGGGTGAAGGCGCTGTCGAGCCACTATGACACGCCGCAGATCGTGCTCGGGCGCCTGCTCTTCGGCCTGCCCTTTGTGCTGCTGATTGCGGGCTTTCGGGGCGATCTAAAGAATCTAAAGCCCAGGCGCTGGGGCGGCCACGGGCTACGAGCCCTGCTCTCCTGCGGGGCGACCTTTGGCTTCTTCTTTGCCCTGGGCGAGCTGCCCCTCACCCTGCTCGTGGCCCTCTCCTTCACCGCGCCCCTGCTGATTGCCGTGCTGGCCTGGCCCCTCCTCGGGGAGCCCCTGGGCTGGCGCCGGGGCGTGGCCATCTTCCTCGGCCTCGGGGGCGTCTGGGTCATGATTAACCCGGGGAATGCCCCCTGGAATCCCGCCTACCTCGCCGTGGCCGGATCCGTACTGTGCTGGGCCGGGCTGTCCCTCAGCGCCCGGCGCATGGCCGAGGAACCCGCGGGGGCCATGGTGCGCTCCACCCTGCCCGTATCCCTC
>JAURCQ010000280.1 GCA_030828335.1 Gammaproteobacteria bacterium | reverse complement strand
AGCGACGCGCACTTTGACGCCGTCGCCAAAAACCCGGAGCACCCGGCTCAAGGCCAGTGGCAGGGCATGGCGGCCCTCGGCAAGGCGGACCTTCCGATCTATCTCGACACCTGGGATGGCTATCCCTGGGCGCGAGAGCGGCTCTATGCCCTGCTCGCGGAATCCGGCGTCACGGATGCCCTCGTGCTCACCGGCGACAGCCACGCCTTCTGGCTCAATGCCCTGCACAATGCGGCGGGGGAGCCGCGCGGTCTCGAACTCGGCACCACGGGCATCACGTCCCCAGGGGATTTCGCGGAGTTTGGCGAAGCGCTGGGGGCGGAAATCGATGCGCGGCTCGCGGCGCACAACCCGGAAGTGCTGTGGACGGACAACGGCCCCCGGGGCTGGCTCCGCCTGACCCTCACCCCGTCCGAGGCCCGGGCCCAGTTCCTGGCCCTAGCAACGGTGACGGACACCCGCTACGCGCAGCGGGTACTGAGAGAGGTGGTCATCACTCGGGAAGGGGGCCTCCTGAAGCTAGCCTAAGGCGCCTACGAGGCCCCCTAATAGCGCAGGGAAAGGCAGCTTAGCCCCCCATCCATCTTTTGGAACTCGGAAACCGCCACCTCAAGGGTGGCGTAGCCCAACGCCTTCACCTGGGCCAGCACCTTCGGGAAACCCGCCGGCACCAGCACCGTTTCGTTAATCCACAGGGAATTGGCGGCGTAGGCCTCCTCCGGGGGCACCTCGATGCATTCGAAGCCTTCGAACACCTTGGCCCCCACGAACTCCCCGGTGACCAGCAGGCGATTGTGCTCAAGGCTATTCACGCCGGTTTTCAAATGAAGCATCTCCGCCATGGGCACGGCGATCCCGTCATAGCCGTGGCGCTTCAGAATGGCGATAAGCTGCTCCGCCCCCGCCTCGTTGGTGCGCGCGGATAGGCCAATGTAGAAGAAATCCCCGACCATCATGACGTCGCCGGCATCGAGGGTCCCCGGGGCTACGATGCGGGCCAAGGTGGCAAAGCGCTCCGCCAGCACCGGCTCCATGAGGGCCGCTTCCTCCCGGCGGCTGTCCGCCCCAGGCCGGGTGACCACGGCCACCTTTCCCGTCAGCAAGGCGCTGTCCTCCACAAAACAGCTGTCCGGATAGGCCGGCGCAGGCTCAAGCACCGTCACCTCGAGGCCGCAGGCGCGCAATGCGTCCACATATGCGGCATGCTGCTGCAAAGCGAGGGCATAATCGGGCCTACCAAGATCTGCGGTGGTGATGCCGTCAACGTAGCTCGGCGCGGGGGGACGGGTGATAGCGTGGGTAAACACAAGGATGCACCATGACGGATGAACACGCGCCGATCATAGCAAAGGCCCCCAATCCCCTGCGCTTTTTGCTCCCTTCTCTGGTGGGCATTGGGCTCTTCTTAACCCCCATTCCCTGGGAGGACAGCCAGCAGATCATCGTGGGCATCCTCGCCGGCGCCCTTCAAGAAGGCATTGGGGAGGCCATGCCATCCCTCATCAGCATGCTTTTCCTCACCTCGGCGCTCGGCTCGCTTCTGGGCTCCTGGGTCCGGCCGGCCTGGCTTCTCGGGAATGAAACGCTCCGCGCCGTTTTCGTGACTTCCGCGCCCTGGCTGGCGCTACGAGTCCTTGGGGGCGTGCTCAGCACCTGCGTCGCCCTTCAGTGGGGGCCCGAGTGGATCATCGGAGAAGACACGGGGCAGGTCGCCTTTATTGAGCTCGCCGGCATCATCTTCTGCATCATGATGGTGGCGAACTTTCTCCTGCCGCTGCTCACGGACTACGGCTTTCTCGATTTCATCGGGACCCTTCTAGAACGCGTTTTCTACCGAGTCTTTCGCCTCCCGGGCCGGGCTGCGCTGGACGCCGTGACCTCCTGGGTGGGGGACTCCTCCGTGGGAGCGCTCCTGACCATCCGTCAGTACGAGGCGGGACACTACACCGCCCGGGAGGCCGCCGCGGTCGTCACCAATTTCTCCGCGGTCTCCCTGCCCTTCTGCGTGGTCATCGCGGAGCTGGCTGGGCTCATGGACCACTTCCTGGCCTTCTACCTCATCACCCTAGGCTGCGGCGTACTCTGCGCCCTCATCACGCCACGCCTGCCGCCGCTCTCGCGCCTCAGCGAACACCGGGACATTGCCGTCCGCGCTCGCCTTGTCGATAGCATGGAACACTTCAGGGCGGTAATCACCGCCAATAGCGGCCGGCTCGCTC
>JAURCQ010000027.1 GCA_030828335.1 Gammaproteobacteria bacterium | reverse complement strand
ATTGGCGGTGGGGGTTCGCGCTGTCCGGGGGCAGTTCTCCCGCGGCGAAGTGGTCGCTTGTGAAGATGAAGAGGGGCAGGTGGTCGCGCGCGGTTTGGTCAATTTCAACAACGTGGAGCTGGCGACGATTCTAGGGGCTGGGACGGATGAAATCGCCGCGCGCCTCGGTTACCCGGGCGCGCAGGAAGTGATCCACCGAGACGATCTGGTGGTGCTTTGAGGTGCTAGGCCTTGAGGGCGTGAACCTGGGCGTTCAGCCGGGCCTTGTGGCGGGCGGCTTTGTTCTTGTGAAGAATGCCCTTATCGGCCATGCGATCGATCACCGGGACCGCAGCTTGATAGGCGGCCGTGGCGCTGTCGTAGTCACCGCCGGCGATGGTCGCTTGGACCTTTTTGATAGCCGTGCGCACCATGGAGCGCAGGCTGGCGTTATGTTGGCGACGCTTTTCCGCTTGGCGGGCGCGCTTTTTAGCAGTTGCAGTATTCGCCACGGGGAATCTCCGAATCGCGGGCGTTGCTTGAAAGGCGCGGTAATATGCCGATGGCCTGGGGCCTTGTCAATGTATAGCGTAGTCACGGGGGCACAACCATGGCCCGGGAGGGGCGAAGCCCGTGAGCGGTGAAGCGCAGGGGGGGCTGGGGCAGCGGTCTGCGCTTGTGGGCGCTATGACCAGCCTGTCCCGGGTGCTGGGGCTGCTGCGAGACATGGTGCTCGCGCAGCTGCTTGGGGCTCAGCCCGCGGCCGACGCCTTCTATGTCGCGTTCAAGATTCCAAACTTCTTTCGGCGCATGTTTGCCGAAGGGGCCTTTTCCCAAGGCTTCGTGCCCGTGCTCACGGCGGCGCGGCAGAGCGATCCGCCGGCGGCGGTCCAGCGCCTCGTTGCTGCCGTGGCCGGGGCCCTCGGGCTCCTTTTGCTTGTGTTGACGGCCTTGGCGATGATCTTCAGCGAAGCGGTCATCGGAGTCTTTGCGCCGGGGCTTGGCGCCGATCCCCGGGGCACGCTTGCTGCTGAACTGCTAGTGCTGACCGCGCCCTATCTCTTTTTTATCTCCCTTACCGCCCTCGCGGCGGGGGTGCAAAACGTTCACGGCGCCTTCGCGCGCCCGGCGATCACGCCGATCTGGCTGAACATCTGCCTGCTCGGGGCGGCCTGGGGCCTCGCGCCCTGGCTGGGGCGTCCGGCCCTGGCCCTGGCCTGGGGGGTGCTCCTCGCGGGGATCGTACAGTTTCTGTTTCAGCTGCCGGCGCTGGCGCGCCTCGGTTATCTCCGCTGGCCTCGGCTTGAGCTCGCCCATCCGGGGGTCCGGCGCATCGCGGTGCTGATGTTGCCTGCGCTGTTCGCAGCCTCCGTCAGCCAGATCAATTTGCTCATTGATACGATTCTGGCGTCCTTGCTCCAGAGCGGGAGCGTGTCCTGGCTCTACTACGGGGACCGGCTCATGGAGCTGCCCCTGGGCATCTTCGCGATTGCCCTGGGCACGGTGCTATTACCACGCCTATCTCAGCACCATAGCGCCGGGGATCGCGCCAGCTTCAGCCACGCCCTGGATCTTGGTCTTCGTTTGGCCTTGCTGCTCACCGTGCCGGCGGCGGTGGCCTTGGCGGTGCTGGCCCGGCCGCTCATGGGGACGCTGTTCCAGTACGGCGCCATGACCCCGGCGGATGCACAGGCCGCGGCGGCGGCGCTTCAGGCCTATACCCTGGGTCTCCTGGGCTTTACCGGCGTGAAGGTGCTGGCCCCCGCGTTCTTTGCGCAGCAGGACACGAAGACCCCGGTGCGCTTTGCCACGGTGGCCGTGGGGGCGAATATTGCGCTCAACCTGCTGCTGATTGGCCCCCTGGCGCACGTGGGGCTGGCCCTGGCCACCGGGCTTGCGGCGCTCTTGCAAGCGGGGCTTCTGGCCCGGGCCTTGCTTCGTCGCGGGGACTGGACCCCGGCGCCGGGCCTTGCGCGCTTCGGTTTCGCCTTGCTTCTGGCCACCTTGGCCATGGCCTTAGCGCTGGCTTTAGCCCTTCCCGACGCGGGATTTTGGTTTACCGCGCCACCGCTGTTCCGGGGAGCAGCCCTGGCGGGGCTCGTGGGCCTGGGGCTGGTCGTCTACGCCGGTGCGCTGACCCTTCTGGGCTACGGCCCCCGGTGGCTTCGGACGCTCCTTGCCCAATAGGTGAGCTTCCCCCCTACGCCCCGTATACTGCCCGTTCCGAATTTTCCACTCTTAGGAGCCTGCCCCGTGGAACTGATCCGAGGGATGCATAACGTGCGTCCGGCGCATCGCGGGTGCGTGGCGACCATTGGCAATTTCGATGGGGTTCATCGAGGGCATCAAGCGATCCTTCAGACCCTTAAGGCGCGGGCAGAAGCATTGGGGTGCAAAACGGCGCTCATCACCTTCGAGCCCCAGCCCCGGGAGTTCTTCCAGGGCCAAGAAGTGCCGGCGCGGTTGACCCGCCTGCGGGAAAAGTGGGCGCGCTTAAAGGCCTTCGGCGTCGACCTTTTGGTGCTCCTGCCCTTCAACGAGGCATTAGCCAACAGCGACCCGGAAGCCTGGGCACGATCGATTTTTGTGGACGGCCTCGCGGTGCGCCACGTGCTCGTGGGCGATGACTTTCGCTTTGGTCATCAGCGTCGCGGCGATGGCGCCCTGCTTCGGGCCCTTGGGGCGGAGGCGGGCTTTACCGTCGCCGCCACGCCCACGGTGCGGGAGGGCGGGGAGCGCATTTCCTCCAGCCGCATTCGCGCGTGCCTGGCCGAGGCTGACTTCGCCGGAGCGGAGAAGCTCCTGGGGGCCCCTTACAGCATCACGGGCCGCGTGGTCTATGGGCGCCAGCTTGGGCGCACCCTGTCCATGCCCACGGCCAATCTGCGCCTTCAGCGCTATCGCTCTCCCTTAAACGGGGTCTTTGCGGTGGTGGTGGAGGGGCTCGATCGCCCCTACGGCGGGGTGTGCAATATCGGCGTTCGCCCCACCGTGGAGGGGCGGGAGCCGCTTTTGGAGGTTCATCTCTTCGATTTTGACGGGGCTCTTTACGGCCAACTCCTGACCGTGCGTTTTCTTGAGAAGATTCGGGACGAGCAGCGCTTCGATGGCCTTGAGGCCCTTCAAGCCCAGATTCACCGGGATGCCGCCGCGGCCCGGGCGCGCTGGGCTCAGGAATGCGACGCGTGAGCCTCCGCGGGCAGGCTCTGGGGCTTGCGGGACTGCTACTGATCCTCGATCAGGGCACTAAGGTGCTGATCCGGGAAAGCCTCGCGCTGGGCGCACGCCTAGACCTCACGCCCTTTTTTGCCCTCGTGCATGCGGAAAACCGGGGCGCCGCCTTTTCCTTTCTTGCCGGGGCCTCGGGCTGGCAGCGCTGGTTTTTTCTGGCGCTGGCCCTGGGCTTCACCCTCTGGGTGCTCCGGGAGCTTCGAGCCCTTGGCGCCCAGCAGCGGGCCTTGGCCCTAACCTACGGGGCGCTGCTCGGCGGCGCTCTGGGCAATGCTCTGGATCGCGCTGTCTCCGGCGCCGTCACCGATTTCCTGCTTGTCCATTGGCAGGGCCATTACTTTCCCGCCTTTAACGTGGCCGATAGCGCACTGACTCTAGCGGTCATGGCCCTTCTCGCCCTGTGGTGGAAAGACGCGCACAACACGCCAGCGGAGGATTCGTGAACGCACTTGCCATCGGCCCGCACACTCGGGTGACCCTACATTTTGCCCTGCGCCTGCCCTCGGGAGAGGTGCTGGACTCCACCTTCGAGGGCAAACCCGCCACCTTCACCTTCGGGGATGGCAACTTGCCCGCGGGCTTTGAAGCCTGCCTGGAGGGGCTTCGGGCGGGGGCCTCGGAAACCTTCGAAGTGCCCCCGGAGCACGCCTTCGGTCAGCCCAATCCCAACAACGTTCAGCGCTTCCCCCGGGACAACTTCGGCCCGGAGCTCGCGCTCGAGCCTGGCCTGGTGCTGTCCTTCGCCGATGCGGCGAAAAGTGAGCTCCCTGGGGTTGTGGCGGCGTTGGAAGGGGATGAGGTGGTGGTGGACTTCAATCATCCCCTCGCAGGGCGTACGGTCTCCTTTGAGGTGTCCGTCATCACCGTGGAAGCGGTGGAGGAGCAATAGGCTATGACTTCCGGACCGCTGCACGGGATCGACGTTAAGCTGGCTAACCCCCGGGGTTTCTGCGCCGGGGTAGATCGGGCCATCGATATTGTGGAGCGAGCCCTGTCCGCCTTTGGCCCGCCGGTCTACGTGCGCCATGAGGTGGTTCACAATCGCACCGTGGTCGAGGATCTGCGTCAGCGCGGGGCCCGCTTTGTGGATGAGCTGGAGGAGGTCCCCGATGATTCGGTGGTGATCTTCAGTGCTCACGGCGTGCCCCGGTGGGTGCAGGAGGCCGCCGCGGCCCGTCAGCTCAAGGTCTTCGATGCCACCTGTCCCCTGGTGACTAAGGTGCACATGGAAGTCATGAAGTTCAGCCGTCAGGGTCGGGAATGCATCCTCATTGGTCATGAAGGGCACCCCGAGGTAGAGGGCACGCTGGGGCAGTTCGACCGCACCCAGGGCGGCGAGATGTACCTCGTGGAAGACGAAGCGGACGTCGCCGCCTTGGCGGTCCGAAACCCCGGGGCCCTGTCCTTTGTCACTCAAACCACCCTGTCCGTAGACGATACGGCCAAGGTCATTGACGCCCTACGGGAGCGCTTCCCCGCCATCGAGGGGCCTCGGAAGGACGATATTTGCTACGCCACCCAGAACCGTCAGGATTCCGTACGAATCCTCGCGGCGCACTGCGATGTTGTGCTCGTGGTGGGGTCCGCCAATTCTTCGAATTCAAACCGCCTCCGGGAACTGGCGGAGCGGGAAGGAGCGCGGTCCTTTTTGCTGGATGGTCCCGAGGGGCTGGAGCTCGCGTGGTTCGAGGGGGCTCGGGCCATCGGTGTCACCGCGGGTGCCTCGGCGCCGGAGGACGTGGTCCAGGCCGTGGTGGCCCAGCTCCGGGCCTGGGGAGCCGCGGTGGCCGAGGAGCTCGCCGGCACTCCGGAAACCATTACCTTCTCCTTACCGAAGGAGCTGCGGGTTGTTGCCGTCGACTAGGGTGGCCGCGGGCTTCACGCTTTTGGAGCTCCTTGTGGTGATGGTGCTCCTCGCCGTGCTGGCCGCCGTGGCGCTGCCAAGCTATCGGGACTATCAGCGCCAAGGCCATCGGAGCGCTGCCATCGCTGACCTGGGCCGCTGTGCCCAGGCCTTGGAGCGCTTTCGCGTGGCCGAGCTCACCTATGCCAATGCCCAGCTGGCCAGCCTTTGCGGCACCCAGTCGCCGCGCCAGGGGGAGGCGCGGTATACCCTCTCCTTAAGTGGTTTAAGTGCAACGGATTACGTGCTGCTGGCCTCCCCTCAGGGGGGGCAGGCCGGGGACGGTGCGCTGCGCCTTCAAGCCTCCGGGGTCCGGCACTGGGATCGCAATAACAACGGCCTATTTGAAGACGATGAAGCGTCCTGGCAGTTTTAGGGGCGAGGGGATCACCCTTTTAGAGCTTCTGGCGATCGTCGCCGTGCTGGCGATCCTGTCCCGGGCTGCCCTCCCTGATTTTTCCGACGTGCTTGAGCAGAGTCGGCTGGCGGCAGGGGCCAATGGCTTCGTGCGCGCCCTGGCCTTGGCGCGGACCGAAGCCCTCAGCCGGGGCGAGGCCGTACGCCTCAGAGCCCTGGGCGAGGGCACCACGAACCCCTGGGGAACGGGCTACGCCGTGGAAACGGCAGGGGGCGTCGTGCTGCGCCAGTTTTCCGTGACCGCCGTGGCGGTGGCGGAGGCGGCGGGCGCGGATCGGGTCACCATCCTCCCCGAGGGGCGGCTCCAGAGCAGCGCCGTACTGCGCTTTTGCGGCTCCTCAGGCGCCGGCCTCGAGCTCGCCCTGGGGCGCAGCGGACGGGTCAGTCGCCGGGCCATCCGCTGTGCCTAGGTTTCGCGGCTTTTCTCTTCTTGAAGTATTGGTGGCCATGACCCTCCTGGCCCTGGGAGTGCTCGGCATGGGGGGGCTGCAGCTGTCCGTGCTCCGGGCTCAGCAAGGAAGCCTGGAGCGGACCCTGGCGACGATCTTGGCCGAGGACCTGCTCGAACGCGCGTGGCTCAATCCTCGTCAGAGTTACGCTTTAGGTTTTGACGCGGAGCCGCCCAGCAGCGTTGATTGTCGCTCCCAGAGCTGCACCCCGGCCCAGCTTCGGCGCTTTGATCAGGCCCAATGGCTGCGAGCGCTGGCGAGCACCCTGCCCGAGGGGGACGGCTCCGTGGAGGAGTCGGGCCTTGAGCGTCGAGTTACGGTGCGCTGGCGGGAGGGGCCAGACAGCCCGCTCGTTTCCCTTTCTCTCCTGACCTTAAGCGCAGCGCCGTGAACGCCCGCGGGGTCACGCTCCTTGAGCTCATGATTGCCCTCGCCCTTGGGGCCATCGTTTCCCTGGGCGCGGTCCAGCTCTTTGATGCCAGTCAGCGTAGCGCGAGTCTGGGGGAGGGGCAGGCCCGGCTCCAGGAAAATGGCCGCTTTGCCCTAGCCTTTCTTCGCGAAGCGGTGCGGAGCGCAGGGCTTGCGCCCTGCGCTGGGCTTACGCCAACGCTGCGCAGCACCCTGCAAGGGGGCACGGGGGACGAGCCCCCGCCGCGCTTCGCCTTGGGCGCCGGTCTGGGCGGCTTTGACGGAGGTGATCGAGGCTTTGCGCCGTCCTTGACGGGAAACGATCTGGGCCTGGATGCGGCGAATCTGCGCGCTGGCAGCGATGTCCTTGTGGTTCGGGGCTTTCAAGGGGAAGGGCTTCGGCTGGTGAGCGATATGCCCGAGCCTTCGTCAGTGCTGTTCACGGAGCCCCCTGCGGACCCGGCCTTGTTTGCTTCTGGGGCCGTGCTGCTGATTAGTGACTGCCGGCGAGGGACCATTTTTCAGCTGCAGAGCGCTGGCTCTACGGGGCGAGGCTTTCGTCTCACTCGCACCCGGGGCGCTAACCCGTCTCCTGGGAACTTCACTACCGATCTCTACTTTGATGGCAGTCCCTTTGCCGCTGGAGCTACCCTCCAGGCCGTCTCCGTGCGTAGCTTTTTCATCGCCCCGGGGGTGGGTGAGAACAATCGTGGGGATGCCCCGCCCACCCTCTATCAGAAACGCGCTGGGGCGGCGGAGGCCCTGGTGGAGGGGGTGGAGGATCTTCAGCTTCGTTTCGCCGTGGACCAGGACGGGGACGGGGTGCCGGAGCAATATCTTAGCGCCGGGTCCGTGGCGGACTTTGCCACCGTTCGCGCGGTAGAGCTGTCCGTACTGGCGACCAGCGTGGACGCGGTAAGCGACGAGGGGGATGGCATTCTGCGCCAGCGTTTCACCCAGGTGGTTGCCTTGAGGAATCGGGCGCCGTGAACCGGGACCTCCGCGAAGCGCCCCAGGGAGGCATTGCTCTTCTGCTGGCGCTGGTGGTGCTTTTGCTGGTCACCATCCTTGGGTTGGTGGGGCTCGAAAGTGCCGTTCTTGAGCTTCGCATGGCGGGGGCGCAGCGGGAGTACGCGCTGGCTTACCAGGCGGCGCAGGGGGCCCTGAATGACGGAGAGCGCGTGCTGAAGGGATTGACCGTGGCGGATCTGGCCGCCTTCGGGGATAACCGCGCAGGGCGCTACCTTCCCGCTGAGCCGGGTGCACCGCCCCGGGCGAGCGCCGTGGACTGGTCGTCCAATGCGGTGCTGACGCCGGCTACGGCCCTCGGGGCGCCGGTGCAACGGCAGCCGCGCTACCTCCTTGAATATCTGGGGGCGGAGGACGGCGGCACTTGGCATCGCTTCCGCGTGACGGCGCGGGGCTATGGCGCCGAAGGGGGCCTTGAGGTGACCGTGCAGCGCATCTTAGGTCTGACCCTACCCTAGGACTTGCTTTGCCGCAGGCGGCCCGCCTGCGTGATCACCAACTCATAGCTCAGCTCACCCTGGCTCAGGGTGAATCGGCCGTTTTGCCCGTCCGTGCGCCCGTCCGGGCGCCAGCGAAGGTAGCGGCGGCTACCGAAGGCGCGCCAATGTCGCGCCACCCCCCGCGGGGCCCTGGGGCCGAGGCGCAGGAGCCGATCTTCCGGGCCCTGCCGGAGCCCCTTGGGTGGATGATCGATAAAGAGGCTGAGGGGCCCGTCCCAGGCATTTTCGCAGCGCCCCTTGGGGTTCAAGGCGCAGAGGGTCACCGGCGCGCCGTGCTGGAGGGCGCTGAACCGGCCATAGCGGAGGTGCCGGGCGAGGGCGTTTACATCGCTGCGGAGAGCACGGTTGCTGATGAGGTCGGGCAGCTGAGCGCCGCCGAAGACCGTGAGCGCCGCGAGCACGGTTAGGGTGATGAGAAGCTCGAGGAGGGTGAAGCCCATGGGCGAAGTCGCGCTGACCGTTGGAGAAGGATCAGCCTAGGCCCTGCAGGAGAAGAGGCTTGTGCGCGCCGCCGGACGGGGGCGGTGCGACTTCCGCGCGCCCCTAAGGGCGCGGCGGCGTCGGGGCGCTCGGCTCGTCGAGGGCGAGCTCGATGGGCGCCACTGCTTCCGGATCGTCCAGGAGCCCGAAGGTGGCAATGTTCAGGAAGGAGCGGTCGCGGTTGCGTAGGGTCTGCGAGACGACGTAGTGCCCGTTTTCATCGAGGTTCGGGTAGTCCGGGTAGTTTTTGGCCAGCACCGCCAGGGCGTCGTTCGCGGGCTCGGGCAGGTTGAGCTTTAGATAGCCCTCGATCATGAGGCCTAGGCCATCGGCGACGGAGGGGGTGCTCGGGAAGTTCTCCACCACGTTCCGGCCCCGGTTCACTGCGGCGACATAGGCATCCCGCTCCAGATAAAAGCGCCCCGAGAGAATCTCGGAGCGGGCCAGGAGGTTGCGCAGATAGACCATCCGCTGCCGCGCGTCGGGGGCGTACTCACTACCGGGGAAGCGGGCGAGGAGCTGGCCGAAATCGGCGAAGCTTTCCCGCGCGCTGCCCACATCTCGGGAGGCCGTTTCCGTTGGGAAGAAGCGATCGATGAAGCTCTGGTCCTTTTCGAAGGCCGCCAAGCCCTTCAAATAGAAGGCGTAGTCGACGTTCGGATGCTGGGGATGGAGCCGGATGAAGCGATCTGCGGAGCTGCGCGCGAGATCGGGCTTGAAATTCATGTAATAGGCATAGACCAGCTCAAGCTGGGCCTGCTCTGCGTAGCGCCCAAAGGGGTAGCGCGCTTCCAGGGCCTGGAGCTGGGCGATGGCCGTTTCATAGTTCGAGCTGCGCATGCTGCGCTGGGCTGCTTGATAGAGCTCCATCTCGGAGCGGTCTTCCGCGACCTCCACTTCGTCTTCGTCGTCGCCAAAAAAGGGCAGGGAGGCGCAGCCGCTGAGGCCGAGGACAAGAACGCACAGAAAGGTGCGTAGAATAAGCTGGAGGTCGGGCAAGGTAAGCATCCTCAGATTTTGACGGGCGCGCCGCGCGCGCCATTTAACCACAGCTCGGGCGTGCCCTGCAGAGTAGGGCGATCGCCCTGGCACCGCTCCAAGGGATGCCATGGACCCCAGAGATAGCCTTGAAGAAGACGACTTTTCCGGCGAGACCCTCGAGCGTGAAGCGGTGCTGTCGTCGGAGGCTTTTGGCCGACGGCTCGATCAGGCGGTGGCGGAGCTCTGGCCCGACCTGTCCCGCGCTCGGCTCCAGCGCTGGCTGAAAAGCGGGGAGCTCACGGTGGATGGCCAGCGCAGTAAGCCCGGAGAGAAGGTCCTCGGGGGGGAACGGCTGCAGCTCCGGGCTCAGCAAGAGGACCGCACCCACTGGCGGCCCGAGCCCATCCCCCTGGCCGTGGTGCACGAAGATCCGTCCCTGATTGTTATCAACAAGCCCGCAGGGCTGGTGGTACATCCCGGTGCCGGGAACTGGGAGGGGACCCTCTGCAATGCGCTGCTCTACCGCTATCCGGAGCTGAGCCAGGTGCCCCGAGCGGGCCTGGTGCATCGTCTTGATAAGGATACCTCTGGCCTCCTGGTGATTGCCCGGTCAGAAAGGGCGCAGGGTGCGCTGGCGGCCCAGCTCGCAGATCGGAGCATGGGGCGCCACTACCTAGCGCTCGTGGAGGGCGTGCCTACGGGACCCTTCGAGGCCGACGGCGCCATCGGTCGGGATCCCCACAATCGCTTGCGCATGGCCCTGCGCGAAGATGGCCGGCCCGCCCGAACCTTCTTTTCCCTGGTGGAGCGATTCCGCGCCCATGCCCTGCTGGGATGCCGCTTGGAAACGGGGCGAACCCATCAGATTCGCGTTCACAGCAGTGCCGCGGGCTTCCCCATTGTCGGGGACCGAATTTATGGGGCCCGGGGGCGATTGCCGTCGGCGCCGACCCCCGCGCTTATGGCAGCCCTTCGCGCCGCCACCCGGCAGGCCCTGCACGCCGCCGAGCTGTACTTCGTGCATCCAACGCTCGACGCGCGGGTGACCTTCGAGGCGCCTCTGCCGGAAGACTTCGAAGGGTGGCTCTCGGCGCTGCGGGAAGACCGCGATTCGTGAGTGCTCTTCGATCCCCCTCTGCCGTGCCCTGGCCGCGAGGGGTTCGCGCGGCCTACAGCCTCGGGCCCCCGGACGATTTCTCCCTGGAACCTTCCGGTCGTCCCCGATCCCCGGTGGCATGGGCGGGGCTCGCCGATCGTCTCGGGGTTGGGGACGTGGCGTATCTTCGGCAGGTCCATGGGGCGCAGATGCTTCGGGAGCGTGAGCTGCGGGGCGGCCCGGGCGGGCGCGGCGCTGTCCTCGAGGGTGATGGGCTGGTTTCCCGTTCCGGCGGGCGTGCCGTGGCCGTGCTCACCGCCGATTGCCTCCCCGTACTGCTGAGTAATGAAACGGGCACGGCGGTGGCCGCGGTGCACGGAGGGTGGCGCAGCTTGGCCGGGGGTATTTTGGAGCGGGCCCTGGACGCCTTGCTGGCGGAGGCGCCGGGCGCCCCGAAGGGTGTGGTGGCCTGGCTTGGGCCCTGCATTGGTCCCGCGAGCTTTGAGGTGGGGCAGGAGGTCGTCGATGCGCTCGCGCCCCTCCCCGAGGCCTGCGTCTCCGCCGGCGCGCGAGGGAAAGCTTGGGTGGATCTTCAGGAGCTGGCGCGCTTTCGCCTGGCGGCGCGAGGGGTCACCCGGTGCTATGCCGAAGCCGAAGATGTCTATGCCAACCCCGCGGCCTACTCCCATCGACGCCAGGGCGCCGCCGCGGGGCGCCAGGTGGCCGCCATTTTTCCGGCGCCAGAGGGGGTAGGGCCAGTTGACGCCAGGGGCGGCAGCATCAAGAATACGCGCCCCTGAAATTTAGGCTAGGCGGAGACCTTGCGTCTCATCGCCGATCCGAAGTTGGGATCGCCTCTTCAGGGCTCTCGAGCCGATTGAGGAATGGTCGTGGAATTGCTGTCCGGCGGTGAAGCTCTTATCCGCGCGCTCCAGGACGAAGGTGTGGAATACATCTTCGGTTACCCTGGTGGTGCTGCCCTGCACATTTATGATGCGATTTTTCAGCAGCAGGCGGTAGAGCACGTACTGGTACGGCATGAGCAGGCAGCGACGCACATGGCTGATGCTTATGCGCGGGTGACCGGTAAGCCTGGCGTTGCCCTCGTCACCTCCGGCCCCGGCGCCACCAACGCGGTGACGGGTCTGGCCACGGCCTTCATGGATTCCATCCCCATGGTCGTGATTTCGGGCCAGGTTCAGAGCGACCTCATCGGCACCGACTCCTTCCAGGAGACGGACATGGTGGGGATCTCCCGGCCCGTTGTGAAGCACAGCTTCATGGTGAAGAGCGCCGAGGAAATGGCCGAGGTGGTGAAGAAGGCCTTTTATATCGCATCGAGCGGTCGCCCCGGTCCGGTGGTGATAGACGTCCCGAAGGATACGACGGACCCGAGCTATCGGGTGCCCTACGCGTTTCCGGAAAGCGTTTCCCTACGCTCCTATAACCCGGCAACCCGAGGCCATCCGCGGCAGATTCGTAAGGCCGTGGATCTGCTGCTGGCGGCCAAGCGGCCCATCATTTATTCCGGCGGGGGCGTGATTCAGGGCAATGCCAGCGAGCCTCTGATTGCCCTGGCTAAGCGTTTGAAGCTTCCCGTGACCAACACGCTCATGGGGCTCGGGGCCTACCCGTCTACCGATTCCCAGTTCCTGGGCATGCTTGGCATGCACGGAAGCTACCCGGCGAACATGGCCATGCACCATAGCGATTTGATTTTCGCCGTGGGCGCCCGCTTTGACGATCGGGTGACGAACGATCCAAGTAAGTTCTGCCCCGACGCGAAAGTTATCCATATCGACGTCGATCCCGCGAGCATCTCGAAGATCATTCCCGCCGAGGTGCCCATTGTGGGGCCAGCCCTTCCCGTGCTCACAGAGCTCCTGGCGACCCTCGAGGACCGCCTTAAGGAGGCTCCGGAGCTGGTCGATGAAGCCGCGCGGTCGGCCTGGTGGTCGCAGATCGAAGGGTGGCGCAGCCACAGCGATTTTGACCATGATCAGCGCCATCGGAATGAGGCAGAGGGCATCATCAAGCCTCAGACCGTGGTTCAGGCGCTCTATCGGGCCACGGGCGGAGACGCTTACATCACCTCTGACGTGGGGCAGCACCAGATGTTTGCCGCCCAGTACTACCGCTTTGATGCGCCCCGGCGCTGGGTGAACTCCGGGGGGCTCGGCACCATGGGCTACGGGTTGCCGGCGGCCATGGGGGTGAAGCTCGCCTTCCCTGATGCGGTGGTGGCCTGCGTGACCGGTGAAGGCAGCATCCAGATGAATATCCAGGAGCTTTCCACCTGCCGCCAGTACGGCCTGCCGGTCAAGATCATCAACCTGAATAACCAAGCGCTGGGCATGGTGCGCCAGTGGCAGGACATGCAATACGCCGGGCGCCATAGCGGGAGCGTTTATCAGGATTCGCTCCCGGACTTCGTCGCCCTCGCCGAGTCCTACGGTCACGTGGGAATGCGGGTCACGGACCCGGCCAAGCTTGATGAAGCCATGGCCGAAGTGTTCTCTCCTGGGCTGAAGGATCGCCTTGTGTTCCTGGATGTGGCCGTAGACCAGAATGAGCACGTCTATCCCATGTGGGTGCGCGGCGGCGCTCTCCGGGACATGATGCTGTCCAAGACGGAGCGAAGCTGATGCGTCGAATCATCTCCGTCCTGCTGGAAAATGAAGCCGGGGCGCTGTCCCGGGTCGTAGGGCTTTTCGCACAGCGCAACTACAACATTGAGAGCCTCACGGTCGCCCCCACGGAGGACGCGACCTTGTCCCGGCTCACGCTGACGACGCTCGGCGATGATAAGAAAATCGAACAGATCACCAAGCAGCTGAACAAGCTGATTGAGGTGGTGAAGGTGGTTGATCTCACGGAAGGCGAGCACGTTGAGCGTGAGCTCATGCTCGTGAAGTTGCGCGCCGTGGGCGCGCAGCGCGCGGAGATCAAGCGAACGGCCGATATTTTCCGAGGGCAGATTGTGGATGCCACGGAGAGCGCCTACACGGTGCAGCTGGTTGGAGTGAGCAGCAAGCTCGACGCCTTCCTCCGCGCGGTGGGCGAGCTCTCTATCCTTGAGGTGGTGCGCTCCGGCGTCTCCGGCCTGGCTCGGGGTGAAAAGGTGGTCAGCGTCTAAGGCGCTGGGAGTCATAGCGCGGGAAGCCGCGCCTTTAAAAGGAAGGTATGCCATGCACGTGTATTACGAGAAAGACGCTGACCTATCGATCATTCAGGGTCGTAAAGTGGCGATCATCGGTTACGGGTCTCAGGGCCACGCCCACGCCAACAACCTGAAGGATTCCGGCGTCTCCGTGGTGGTCGGGCTGCGGAAGGGCTCGGGCTCCTGGGCCAAGGCTGAAAAAGCTGGCCTAGCCGTTGCTGAGGTGGCCGAGGCGGTCACCGGTGCTGATGTGGTAATGGTGCTGACCCCGGATGAGCTTCAGCCGGCGATCTACCGGGAAGCCATCGAGCCGAACCTGAAGGCCGGGGCCGCCCTGGCCTTTGGTCATGGCTTTAACATCCACTTCTCCCTCATCGAGCCCAAGGCCGACGTCGACGTCATCATGATCGCGCCCAAGGGTCCGGGGCATACGGTGCGCGGCACCTACACTCAGGGGGGCGGGGTGCCTTGCCTCATCGCCATCGCCCAGGATGCCACGGGCATGGCCAAGAGCGTGGCCCTGTCCTATGCGGCGGGTATTGGTGGCGCCCGTGCGGGGGTCATCGAAACCAACTTCCAGGAAGAGACGGAAACGGACCTCTTCGGCGAGCAGGCCGTGCTTTGCGGCGGCGTGACGTCGCTGGTACAGGCAGGCTTTGAGACGCTGGTGGAAGCGGGCTATGCCCCGGAAATGGCGTACTTCGAGTGCCTCCACGAGCTTAAGCTCATCGTGGATCTGCTCTACGAGGGTGGTATCGCGAACATGTGGTATTCCGTGTCCAACACGGCAGAGTACGGTGGCCTGACCCGTGGGCCGCGCGTGGTCCCCGATAGCGCCAAGGCGGAGATGAAGAAGATCCTCGAAGAGATCCAAACCGGTCGCTTTGCGCGGGAGTTCGTGACGGAAACGCAAGCCGGGTCGCCGTCCATCAAGGCCATGCGTAAGATCAGCCAACGGCACCAGATCGAGGAAGTGGGCGACAAGCTGCGGGGCATGATGCCCTGGATCCAGCAAAATCGCCTGGTCGACCGCGAGGTCAACTAAGGCAAAGCCTTCGGGCTTGGGAGCAGGCGCGTGGGCGAAAAGGAATCGGCCAAGATTCATGCCCTGAACGGTCAGTCGGACCCCGTCGGGTCCGGCGCGGACAATGAGGGTGCTCCGGCGCGCAGTCGGGGCATCTACCTGCTCCCTAATCTGATTACCTCCGGTGCGCTGTTTTCCGGTTTCTACGCCATCGTCGCCTCCATGAACGGGAATTTTGAGGCGGCGGCCATGGCGCTATTTGCGGCCATGGTGCTCGATGCGGCGGATGGGCGAGTGGCGCGTCTGACGCGAACGGAAAGCGCCTTCGGAGCACAGTACGACAGCCTCTCCGATATGGTGGCCTTTGGGGTGGCGCCGGCCTTGCTGGTGTTTGCCTGGAGCCTCCAGTCCCTCGGTCAAGTGGGCTGGGTGGCCACCTTCATCTATATGGCCTGCGCGGCGCTTCGCCTCGCGCGCTTTAACATGCAGGACGACCACGCGGTCTTCGTCGGGCTGGCCAGCCCTGCTGCTGCGGCGCTCCTGGCGGGCCTGGTGTGGACCTTTACGGAGAATGCGCCGCGGAGCCTGGGCCCCGACGGTGTCGGGGCGGTGGCCTTGGCGGTCTACACGGCGGTGGTAGGGCTGCTCATGGTCTCGCCCTTGCGCTATTGGAGCCCTAAAACCATTCGGTTAGCTGGGCGCGTACCTTTCTTCACCCTCGTCGCCATTGTTTTGGCCTACGCTGGGGTGATGCTGGATCCGCCACGGATGCTTCTGGGCGGGGTGCTGATTTACGCGGCATCTGGCCCGGTAATGTTTTTTCTGCAGCGCGCGCGCCGGGCGCGCGCCGCTGCAGAAAAAAAGAATGCAGAAACTCGCTAAATAATTCGTTCCGGCGCTTGCGGGCCGGAAAGCCAGGTGTATAATGCGCAGCCCTGGTCGGCGGCGCTGCTTTTAAGCAGGGCCAAGAACCCCTAGGAATTAGGGGGTTTTAAGCGCCGAGCTCTTTAAAAATTTGGTCAAGCCATTCGTGTGGGTGCCCGAGTCATTGATCCGACCACTGAATAGCTGAAGGGGTTTGGGGATTTTCCCTGGACTTACTTTGGCAACCCGATAGGGGTTCCACGGTTAGGTAGTACGTGGGATCAGA
>JAURCQ010000279.1 GCA_030828335.1 Gammaproteobacteria bacterium | reverse complement strand
CAAGAAGAAGAAGAAGAAGAAAAAGAAGGGCAAGAAGGCCTGGGATCGCCGTGCCTATAAAAACCTCGATGATTCCGTGGAGCTGGGCACGCGGAATATCAAGCTCGCCCTGCGGCGCCTGCGGAAGCTGGCTCGCACCGGTAAGGAAGAAGAGCTCGACATGGACGGGACCATCCGGTCCACGGCCCATAACGGGGGGCTTCTCGATATCCGCCTTCAGGCCGAGCGTAAGAACACGGTGAAGGTGCTGTGCTTCTTCGACGTGGGCGGCTCCATGGATGCGCACGTGAAGATCTGCGAAGAGCTTTTCTCCGCGGCGCGCACCGAGTTCAAGCACATGGAGTATTTCTACTTTCACAACTTCATCTATGAATCGGTGTGGAAGGACAATCGGCGGCGCATGGCGGAACGCCTTGCCACCTGGGATGTGCTCCACAAGTATCCCTCGGACTACAAGGTTGTCTTCGTCGGCGATGCCACCATGGCGCCCTACGAAATCACCCATTCCGGGGGCAGCGTGGAGCATTGGAATGAAGAGCCCGGGGCTCTGTGGATGCAGCGCCTGGCCGGGGTTTACAACAATCTGGTGTGGATTAATCCCACGCCCCAGGACACCTGGGAATACTCCGGCTCCGTGGAACTGATTCGAGGCCTGGTCGGGGGGCAGATGTATCCCTTGACCATCGCAGGCCTGGAAGAAGCCATGGGCGTCCTGTCTAAGTAAACCGTGACCTCGGCGCCAGCGCCCTCGCCAGCCCTTGCGCTGTGCGCCGACCGTCCCGAGCTTGCCAAGCTTGAGGGCAAGCTCGGGCGGCTGAAAGCGGACGGCAAACCCTTCGATCGTCTCCAGGCGCGTTACGACGCGCTGGTGGCCCGCTCCGCAGCAGCCGTGCTGGCCAATGCGGAAGCGCTTCCCGTCCCCCGTATCAATCTCGATCTCCCCATTGCCGAGCGGGCGGAGGAAATCGTTAGCCTCTTGAAGGCTCACCAGGTGTTGGTGATCGCCGGCGAGACGGGATCGGGAAAAACCACCCAGCTGCCGAAGCTTGCCATGGCCGCAGGGCTGGGCATCGCCGGGCGCATCGGCCATACCCAGCCCCGGCGCCTCGCCGCCCGGGCCGTGGCCCGGCGCCTCGCGGAAGAGCTTGCCGTGCCCCTCGGGGAAACGGTGGGGTTCCAAACGCGCTTTGACGACGTCATGAGCGAGCGCACCCGCGTCAAGCTCATGACCGACGGGATTCTTCTGGCGGAAACGCAGCGGGACCTGGAGCTTCGCGCCTACGATTGCCTGATCATCGACGAGGCCCACGAGCGCAGCCTCAACATCGACTTCCTGCTGGGGTACCTTGCTCGCCTCTTGCCTCGTCGGCCAGACCTCAAGCTCATCATCACCTCGGCCACCATCGATCTGGAGCGCTTCGCGGCGCACTTTTCGCGGCCGGGCGAAGACGGCGAGCCTGTGCCGGCCCCCATTGTTGAGGTTTCGGGACGGACCTTCCCGGTCTCCGTTGAGTACCTACCCCCCGAGGGCGAGGGGGGCGTGGAGCAGGGGCTTCTGGCCGCGCTGGAGGCGATTGATCGCCTGGAGCGTAAGGGCGAGGCGCCGCCGCCCTATGCCCGGGACGTGCTCGTGTTTTTGCCCGGAGAGCGGGACATTCGGGATGCGGCGAAGGTGCTGCGGGATGCCCAGCCCTTTCGCGGCGCGGAGGTGCTACCCCTCTATGCCCGGCTCTCCAATGCGGATCAACAGCGGGTCTTCAACCCCGCCGGTGCCCGGCGCATCGTGCTGTCCACGAACGTCGCGGAAACCTCCCTGACCGTGCCGCGCATCGGCTACGTCATCGACAGTGGCCTGGCGCGCATTTCCCGCTACAGCTATCGCTCGAAGCTTCAGCGCCTGCCTGTGGAGCCCATTTCCCAGGCCAGCGCCGCTCAGCGCGCCGGACGCTGCGGGCGACTGGCGCCGGGGGTGTGCTTCCGTCTCTTTGAGGCAGCGGACTTCGAGGCGCGCCCCGCCTTTACGGACCCGGAGATTCGGCGAACGAACCTGGCTTCCGTGGTGCTCCGCATGAAGGAGCTGGACCTTGGGGACCCGGAAGCTTTCCCCTTCCTTGAGCCCCCGGAGCCAAAGGCCCTGTCGGACGGTCGGCGCCTTCTGCAGGAGCTCCAGGCCCTCGATGAGCTTGGGCGCCTGACCCCCGTAGGCCGGGCCCTGGCGAAGCTCCCCGTGGATCCCCAGCTCGGGCGCATGCT
>JAURCQ010000278.1 GCA_030828335.1 Gammaproteobacteria bacterium | reverse complement strand
CCAGAACGATCTTTCCCACCGTGCCAGGGTGGGCTAACCATTCCTCACTGTTGCAGGCGGCGAAGCCGAGCCCCTCCGTAGCGCCGTAGTACTCATGAATGATCGGTCCCCACCATTCGATCATGGCCTGCTTCACCGCTACCGGGCAGGGCGCTGCGGCGTGCACGGCGACCTCGAGGCTCTTGAGGTTGTGGGCCTGCCGCGCTTCCTCGGGAAGCTTCAAGAGCCGGCTGAACATGGTCGGTACGAGCTGGCTGTGGGTAACGCCGTAGCGCTCGATGAGGGCGAGGTAACGCTCCGGATCGAACTTGGCCATGACGATCACCGTGCCCCCGATGCGCAGGGTCAGTCCTACGGCGGCCTGGGGCGCCGAGTGATAGAGGGGCGCGGGGGAGAGGTAGATCATGTCCTCTCGGTAAAGCCAGAGATCTCTTAGGAAGTAGTAGAGCGGAAGCATGTCCGCCGGGGCCTGGGCCGGGAGGGGGCGAATAATCCCCTTCGGGCGCCCCGTGGTTCCGGAGGAATAGAGCATGGAGGTGCCAAGCCATTCCTCGGTAAGCGGTGCCTCCGGGTAGGTGGCCAGCGCGCTCTCGTAGTCTTGATAGCGCGCATCGTCAGGTAGGGCGCCTGCGCCGTCGACCACCAGCACCGTTTTAACGCCCGGGCATTCCGCAAGGGCCTCCTGCGCCACCGCAAGCTTTTCCCGGGAGGTGATGAGCACCTGGGATTCGGAGTTCTGAAGAATGTAGGCCAGTTCGCTGCCGGTCAGGTAGGCGTTGATGCAGGTGTAATAGAGGCCGCTGCGCTCGCCGGCGGCGCAGGTTTCCAGGTAGGGGAGATTGTTCTCCATAAAGATCGCGTAGTGATCCAGCCGCTTGAGGCCTTGCGCTTCTAGGAAGTGCGCCAGGCGATTGGCCCGGGCTTCAAACGCTGCGTAGGTCAGCTGGGCGCCGGTTTCCGCAAGAATGACCGCAGGGCGATCGGGATGCTGCTGGGCGTAAGGTCCTGGATACATGCGCTTCTACCCTCAGTGCTTTACGCCTATCCCAGCATAGCCCTTAAGGCCCTGGCAATGGCTGAGCGGCGCCCTCGGCGCCTTGCGAGGGGGTGTTTTCCCTTGCTTTACTGATGGCCAGTTTGGGAGAGGAGGACCACCGTGACGAAATTTACGCTCAATGGGACGCCGGTTTCATCGGCGAGCCCGGATGATACCCCCTTGCTATGGGTGCTTCGGGACGAACTTGATCTGAAAGGTACGAAGTTTGGCTGTGGGATAGCGCAATGCGGCGCCTGCACGGTCCATCTTGATGGAACGCCGACCCGGGCCTGCGTCCTCCCCGTCAGCGCGGTGGCAGGTCGGCAGGTTACGACCATTGAAGGGCTCGCTTCCGATGCGGGAGACGCGCTGAAGGCTGCCTGGGTGTCCGAGCAGGTGCCCCAATGCGGCTACTGCCAGTCCGGGCAGCTCATGACCGCGGCGGCGTTGCTCGAAGGCAATCCGTCTCCCACCGACGAGGAGATTGTGGAGGCTATGAACGGCAACCTGTGCCGATGCATGGCCTACGGGCGCATTAAGGCGGCGGTGAAGGTCGCCGCGGGTCACGGGGAGGGGCAAGCATGAGCCGCTTAGCCAAACCCGATTTGTCCCGCCGTCGTTTCCTCGCTGGCGCCGTAGGCGGCAGCTGCATCATGGGGCTCGGCCTGGCCCTTCCCGGCTGCGCCCCGAAGAGCGCTGTGGAATCACTGGCTGCAGCCCGTCCCGATGCCACCTTTGCCCCCAGCCTTTGGTATGAGATCGATGGCACGGGCGCGACGCACATCTTTATCACTAAGGCTGAGATGGGCCAGCACGTGGGGACGGCGCTGGCGCGCATCGTCGCCGAGGAGCTGGGGGCCGACTGGTCCCAGGTGCGCATCACCCACGTGGATAGCCACCCCAAGTGGGGCGTCATGGTGACCGGTGGGTCCTGGTCCGTGCATACCTCTTTCAAGGCCCTTTCCCAGGCCGGCGCTGCTGGGCGTCAGATGCTTCAGGCGGCGGGCGCGGCGCACCTTGGCGTGCCCGTGGAGGCCTGCACCGTCGCCGATGGGCAGGTCCGCGCCGAGGGCAAGAGCGTTGGCTTCGGCACGCTCGTTTCGGCTGGGCTCCCGGACACGGAGCTCTCCGCGGAAGCGCTGGATGCGCTGCCCTTAAAGGCCCCGGAGGCGCGCCAGCTCTTGGGCAAGCCCGTGGCCGCACTGGATATCCCGGCAAAAAGCGCCGGAGA
>JAURCQ010000277.1 GCA_030828335.1 Gammaproteobacteria bacterium | reverse complement strand
AACGCTTCCCAGGGCGCCTGCAGCGTCGCGCTTTTCGCCAGCGCTGCGCGCTCCCAGAGAAGCATCCCCAAAAGCAAGGCCAGCCCAGGCGCCCCCTCGTCCTTGGCCCAGAGACACCAGCGTGCATGCTGAGCCCAGCCCCCCAGGGCGTAGAGCAGGCGTTCAAGGTAGGCGGGCAGGGCTGCCTCGGGAACGGCGAGGTCTTCGATGCACCAGGCCAGGGCCTCCCCAAGGTTTGCCGGCAGGGCCGCAACGGATACGCCATAGCGTTGCGCGTGGGGATCCTGAATCAGCCAGCGCCGTAGCTGCTCAAGAGGCGACGCCGGGGCCATGCCCCAGGCCGCCTGGCCGCCATCGAAGAGACTCAGGGCAAAGGGCCCCAGGCAATCCTCCAGCGCTTGGCGCCAGGGCCGCTCAAAGAGAATCTCCGCAAGATCGAGCGCCGTGGGCAACGGCTCGGGCGGGGCCGAGGCCTGCCACAGGCGGGCTTTGAGCTGAGCCAGGGATAAGGTGGAAGCGCTTTCCGCCAGCGCAGCTTTGAGGTCTTCGTCAAGCAGCGCCCCCTCACGCAGCGCCTGGCGCACTGTCTCCCGAGGCGCCGTAAAGGAGGCGCCGGCCAGCGCCCGCAGGCGCCCCGCGGCCCCGGGGAAGGGTTGCTCGGTGTAGCCGAGGGCCGGATTCACTGCCACGGTGGCGTGAAGGGGGAAGGCGGGGGCCTGGGCCGCCAGAGCCGTTTCCGCGCAGGCCAGCACCGTTTCCGGGGTAAGGGTCATCACGCACTCCTTTCAGTTAGTCGGCGAGGCAGGGGGGGAAGGCCCAGCACGAGGCGACAGCGCAGCGCTTCCGCCCAGGGGCGATGGTGCCAACGGTCTACGAAGGCCAAGGCGAGGCTCAGAAGCACGCCGAGGACGCCCGCCCCAGCCAGCATGCCCTGGAGGGCCTGGCTCGGCGGGTTCCAGGCAGGGAAGGCCTGGCCCCACAGCAGATAGGAAACCTCATGGGTCAGGAGAAATAGAGGTAATAGCAGCAGGCTGAGGACGCCGAGGAGTCGGCGATCGTCGCGGGTTGAGGCCCGGCGCAGCAGACCGCCACAGCGCGCCCCCAGGGCCGCGGCCAGGAAGGCGCCAAGGGCGAGGGCCCCCGGGGTTAAAGCTTGAACCCCAGGATGGAGCAGGGGCATGGCGATGACCAGGACACCGTAGCCAAGGAGGTGGACCACCAACGCACCCCACACCCAAGCGTCCCTACCCGAGTCTTTCGAGGGGGAAGCCGGGGGCGCCACCGCGCTCCCCGCTAGGAGGAAGCCGTGGGCCTTGTAAAGACCATGACTTAAGGCATGAAAGAGCGCCAGGGGCCACAGCTGCAGAGCCAGCTGCACCATCAGCAGCCCCATCTGATTCACGGTGGAAAAGGCGAGAGATTGCTTAACCGTTCCCTGCACGGCCATGAGCACAAGCCCCCCCAGGACACTGAGCGCACCAAAGCCCCCCAGGAGCAAAAGCGCCTCCGGGTGCCGCGCCAGCAGGGGCGCATGCCGGAGGAGCACCAGCACCCCGGCGCTGATCACCCCCGCGTGAAATAGGGCAGAGACGGGTACGGGCACGTCCAGAGCCTCAGTGAGCCAGCGATGAAAGGGCAGCAGCGCGGCCTTCATGACCGCCGCGGCGCTCATAAGAAGGGCGGCAAGGGCTTCCGCTTCAAGGCCCCCAGGGAGTGCCGGAGCCCCGAGGAGAAGAAGGGCCGCAGCCCACAGGGCGCCATCCCCAAGCCACCACAGGCGCTGGAAGCGCATGGCCTGGCGCCGCGCCGCAGCGCGCTCACCGTAATGGCCCAGAAGCTGCGCCACGGCCCAGCCTTGCACCGCGAGGGCCAGGAGGATTGGCGCCCAGCTTTGCCCGTGGGCGAGGAGCCACCCCGCCGCCAGGGCGAGGAGCAGCGCGCCCGTGAAAGGCCCCTCCCGGGGCTCCCCATCAAGGTGCACGGCGGTGAAGCGCAACAGCGCCCAGGTCAGGATGGCGAGGAGCGCACCGAAAGCGCTTCCCAGCCCATCGACGCCCAGGATCCAGGGCAGGCCAAGGAACGCCCCCTCAACCCGTGTGGGTCCGAAGATCGCCAGCGACGCCAGTTCAAGCAGGCTGATGGCCAGGAGCCCGGCGCCAGCCGCCAGGCACGCGCGCGCATCGGCGCGCGGCCCGGCGCCCGCCGCCACCGACGCCATCGTCCTCAGCAGCGCCTCGCCCGCGTACTCGGCACCCGCCGACGCCAGACGCGTCAGGTCCTTCCTCGCC
>JAURCQ010000276.1 GCA_030828335.1 Gammaproteobacteria bacterium | reverse complement strand
TGAATCACTACATTCAGAAAACTGCCGATCAACAGGCCTATCAGGCCCACGGACCCGGCGAAAACGGCCGGCTGCAGAGTAAACAGATCAGCGAGGGTCAGATGACCGCTCCCATCTTAAAGATGGGCAGGTACATGGCCACGATGAGGCCGCCGACCAGCACGCCCAGGACCGACATGATCACCGGTTCCAGCAATTCCGTGAGGCTTTCCACGGCGTTATCGACCTCCTGCTCGTAGTGGGCTGCGGCCTTGTCGAGCATGTCATCCACGGCCCCGGCCTGTTCGCCAATGAGCACCATCTGCCGAATCATGCTGGGCCAGCGGGGGTTGGCGTTCATGGCCTCGGCGAGGGCCGTGCCGGCGGTGACCTCGTCCCCAAGGGCTAGGGTGGCGTCTCGGAAGACCGCATTCCCGGTCGCGCCGGCGGCGGAGCGCAGCCCTTCCACGAGGGGCACGCCGGCCCCAAAGGTGGTGGCGAGGGTGCGGGCAAAGCGGGCCACCGCAGCCCGCTCGAGGATGGGTCCCAGCACGGGCAGGCGCAGCAGGAAGCGGTCGAGCCCGTCGCGAAAGGCTTGGGACTGGCCATGGGCATAGCGCAAACCAAAGCCACCACCGATCAGCCCAACCAGCACGGCGAGGTAGTGGGCCTGGGCCCATTCGGAAAGGGTGATCACCAGCTGGGTGAAGGGGGGCAGGGCCGCCCCGAAGCCGGAGAATACGTCTTCAAATTGGGGCACCACCTTAATCAGTAGCAGCCCCGTGACCGCCAGCGCAATGACCAGCACGGCAACGGGGTAGGTGAGGGCCTTGCGTATCTTTCCGCGCAGGGCTTCGCTCTTCTCCCGATAGGTGGCGAGGCGATCGAGCATGGTTTCCAGGGCCCCGGCCTGTTCTCCGGCGTCCACGAGGTTGCAGTAGAGCGCATCGAAGGTCTTTGGATGGCCGCGCAGGGCCGCGGCGAAGGCTGTGCCGCTGGCCACCTGATCCTGCAGCGCGAGCACTAGGGTTTTCATGGCGGGATTGCTAAGCCCTTCCGCAACGATGCCAAAGGACTGCACCAGAGGCACGCCGGCGCGCATCATGGTCGCGAGCTGGCGCGTGAAGAGCGCGAGGTCGCTGCTTTTGATGCGCCCGCCGCGGTTTTTCGAGGCGCGCTGGGCCGTGACCTTTTCCGCAAGAATGCCCTTGCGTCGCAGGCTCGCCTGCACGGCCTCGGGGCTTGCGCCCTCCACCACGCCGCGGACGCGCTTACCGAGCCGATCCCGGCCTTGATAGCGAAAGGCGGAGCTGCTCATCCGCTGGCCGCCGTCACCCGGCTGACCTCGAGAAGGCTGGTGACGCCGGCTTTGGCCTTCAGCACCCCGGCGCGCCGAAGGTTTAAAAAGCCTTCGGCCCGAGCCGCTTCGGCCAGGGCCAGGGCGTTGCCGTCCTCTAGGATGAGGGCCTGGAGCCTGGGGGTAATGCGGACCACCTCGTAGAGCCCGACCCGGCCGCGATAGCCCTGATGGCAGTGTTCGCAGCCTTGGTCCTTCGCTTCATAGAGGGTGAACGGTTCCTGAAAATCTTCTGCTTCGAAGCCGAGTTCGAGGAGCGCAGCCTGGGGCACGGTGTGGGGCACCTTGCAGTGGTTGCAGAGACGCCGGGCCAGGCGCTGGGCGATGATGAGGCTGACCGAGGTGGCGACGTTAAAGCTGGGGACGCCCATGTTTCGCAGCCGCGTGAGCGTTTCCGGCGCTGAGTTCGTGTGTAGGGTGGACAGCACGAGGTGGCCCGTTTGGGCCGCCTTGATCGCCACTTCGGCCGTTTCCAGGTCCCGCACCTCCCCCACCATCACCACGTCTGGATCCTGCCGTAGGAAGGCCCGGAGGGCGGCGGCGAAGTCGAGGCCGACCCGGGGATTCACGTTGACCTGGTTGATCCCCTCAAGGTTGATCTCCACCGGATCTTCCGCGGTGGCAATGTTGCGCTCCGCCGTATTGAGGATATTGAGCCCCGTATACAGGGAAACGGTTTTCCCCGATCCCGTGGGGCCGGTCACCAAAATCATGCCCTGGGGCTGGGCCAGAGCCTCGAGGAAGAGGGCCCTTTGCTCCGGCTCGTAGCCAAGGGCATCGATACCGAGCTTGGCCGAACTGGGATCCAGGATCCGCAGCACCACCTTCTCCCCGTAAAGGGTCGGAAGGGTATTCACCCGGAAGTCGATGGCCTGGTCCTGGCTGACCCTCAGCTTGATGCGCCCATCTTGGGGCACGCGCCGCTCCGAGATGTCCATGCGCGACATCACCTTTAGCCGC
>JAURCQ010000275.1 GCA_030828335.1 Gammaproteobacteria bacterium | reverse complement strand
ACAGCGGACCCCGCTGCACAGCGCTGGCGCCCATAAGGGCTAACAGGAACTGCATGCTGCGCCCACAACGGAAGGCTCTATGGGAGAAGTAGCGGTGGTAGCCTACGGTAATGCCGAGCACCCGCATGGCGTAGGTGAGGAGCATAAGTCCCACGGCGAAGGCGCTCACCTCCGTGAAGAAAACCAGCAGACAGGCTAGGTGCAACCCGATAAAGGGCAGAATCCGGGCCCGGTCGATGGACCGATCATCGTCGGCCTCGGGACCAGGGGCGCTGGCGTGTGAGTCAAACCACGCGATTACGGTCGCGAGGCCCTGGGGCTTGGCAGAGGCTAAGGACACGGCGTTTCCACTTATGTGCTAAGAAATTCGAAGCGGAGCATACCCCAAGTAAGGGCCAAGCTGCGCCTTGCAAAATATCCGAGGAGCCGATGGTCATCCGGGAAACGGAAGGGGTCATCCAGTTTGCCTACCACCTAAGCCGCCCTAGGGATCGGGCCCAGGCCCGGATGCGAGCCGAGGCTCTCGAGGCCTTGGCCGCGCCTTTTCGCCGCGCCGGGCTGCTTGGGCGCGATCCGGCCCGCTACGACGGCCTCGCCTACGGCAACGTCAGCCAGCGGGAGGGCCCGGGCTATGCCATCACCGCCTCCCAGCGCTCGGACCAGGCCACGCTCAGGGCCGAGGACGTTTGCTGGGCCGCACTTCAGCGCGGCGCGGACGGAAAGCTAGAAGCCGAGGGCGATCGCCCCCCGTCCTCGGAAAGCCTCGTACACGAAGCCCTCTATCGCGCCTGCCCAGGAGCCCAGGCCGTAGCGCACGGCCATCACCCGGCCCTATGGCAAGCCCGGGACGCCCTCGCCCTTCCGTGTACGGCACCCGAAGCGCGCAACGGCACTGAGGCCCTCGCCCAGGCGGTGACCACCCTTAGCGAAGGGGATGAAACGGGATGCCTTGCCATGGCCGGGCACCGGGACGGTATGCTGTTTTGGGCGCCAACGCCCGAGGCCCTTCATCAACTGCTGGCGCGAACCCTCGCCCGGCTTTCGGATCTTCACCATGACGCACCCTGACCTGACCCTCCTTCGGACCTCGCCGAAGGCCCCCACGACCCTACGCTGGACCGGCGCGGCCCTCGACCTTTTGGACCAGACGCGCCTCCCCCAGGAGGTCACCTACCGCCGCTGCGAGGACGGAGAGGCCGTTCGGGAAGCCATCGTCACGCTTCAGGTTCGGGGCGCCCCGGCCATTGGCCTCGCCGCCGCCTGGGGCCTGGCCCTAGCCATGGGCGGGCAGGATGATCTTGAACCCGGTGCCTGGCGCAGCGCGCTTGAGGCAGCGGCAGCCAGGCTTCGAAGCGCGAGGCCCACGGCCGTGAACCTGGCCTGGGCCCTCGCCCAACAGTTAAAGGCCATCGACGGGGCGGGGCTGAGCGGCGCGCCGGGACGCGCCCTACTGACAGAAACGGCAGCCCGGCTCCAGGCTGAGGACGAGCGTGTGTGCGCAACCCTCGGCGCCTATGGCGCTTCCGTGATTCCCGATGGCGCGCGCATCCTCACCCACTGCAACGCCGGCGCCCTAGCCGTGGCTGCCTGGGGCACGGCCACCGCGCCGATGTACCACATGCAGGCCGAGGGTCGGCCCTTCAAGGTGTTCGCCGATGAAACCCGCCCCGTGCTCCAGGGCGCCCGGCTCACCGCCTTCGAGCTCGCCGAGGCGGGCATCGACGTCACCCTCATCACCGATTCCATGGCCGCCCACCTCATGAGCCGAGGGGAAATTGATCTGGTGATCGTAGGCACGGACCGGGTCACCGCCAATGGCGATGTGGTCAACAAGATTGGCACCCTCTCCGTCGCCATCGCCGCCAAGCACTTTTCCATCCCCTTTTGGGTGGCCTGCCCCCTCAGCACCTATGACCCAGCAACGGCCCAGGGGCGCGACGTGCCCATCGAAGAGCGGGCCCCGGAAGAAGTGACCCACCTCGGCGGCCGGCGCATCGCTGCCCAAGCCCCGGTGCGCAATCCAGCCTTCGACGTCACCCCCGCGGCCCTGGTCACCGGGGGCATCATCACGGAAGCCGGCATCGCCCGCCCCCCCGTGGGCGCGGCCCTGGCCGAGCTCACGGCGCCCTAGCGTGGCCCGAGCTCCCTACATCACGGCGGCCGGCGCCCGAGCCCGGCGCGCCGCGCGAACCTCCCCCCCCGGGCTGCCTGTCCGGCTGCCTGGAGGAGGAGGAGTGGAGCGAGGACGAGAAGGGGCGGAGACGACGGAGACGGAAAAAAGCGGGGTGTCTCGCGGGT
>JAURCQ010000274.1 GCA_030828335.1 Gammaproteobacteria bacterium | reverse complement strand
AGTGGTTCCTCACCCGGCAGCGGGGGGCGGCGGTGGCCCGCATGTTTGGAGAGGGTACGGTGCGCCCTGGGGCCGTGCCCCCAGAATCGGTGCAGGTGTTCGTGGAAAACGTGCTTCGTCCCGGCGGCGCCCGGGCCATGATTCACTACTACCGGGCGTTGGTTCGAGGCGGTTCGAGGCGCATGGCCGAGCGGGGCATGCCCCTGATCACCGTGCCCACGCTCATGCTGTGGGGGGAGCAGGATCTGGCCCTAGCGAAGAGCACCACCTACGGGACCGAGGACCTGGTGGCCCAGCTCACTCTGCGCTACCTGTCCGAGGCCTCTCATTGGATTCAGCAGGACGATCCGGAAACGGTGAACACCATGGTTTCGGCGTTCCTTCAGGACGCGCCCGTGCCCCACGCGAGCGGGGCCGAGGGCGATCGGGATCCGGCCTAGGGTCCCACCCCGTGGGCGCGAAAGCGGTCCGCGAGGACGCCAGAGCCCTGCTGCTGAGCAAGCCAAAGGTTGAAAAGGGTGGTCAGGGGGCTACCCGGCGGCGCGGCGACCCAGCCCCCCTTTTCCGCGTAGGTGAGGCGCGCCGTGCCAAGGGCAGGGCAGAGGCGCCTATCCCGCCCGGCCCACAGCTGAACCTCAATCAGATCGGTCACCATGACATCGGCGCGCCCTTCGGCGATTTCCCGGAAGATCGTGCGGTTGTCCTCGTGAACCCGGAGGCTCGCCTGCCGGTAGCGGCTTCGGGCAAAGGCTTCGTTGGTGCCCCCGGGATTCACCACGGCCCGCACTCCCGGCTGATCGATCGCCTCCCAGCTTGCGAAGCGCGTTTGATCCTCGCAGCGAATGATCGGTGCCTTGCCGCCCCGGTGATAGGGCTCGGAGAAGCTGCTTCCGGGCACCGCGGCGCGCGCGAGGGTGCGGCTGATGCCGCTGAGGGCAAGATCAAAGGCGCCGCTTTTAAGATCTGCCGTAAGCGTGGGCCAGCTCGTCTCCACCAGCTCAAGCTCAAGCCCCAGGCTTTCCGCAAAGGCCTGGGCCAGGTCGATATCGATGCCCGCCAGCGCGCCGCCGGCGGTGCGGTAGCTAAAGGGGGCGTAGTCCCCCGTGGTGCCCACGCGAAGGGTGCCTCGGGCCTCAAGGGCGGCGAGGCCTTCCGGTGCCGGGGGAGCAAAGCGCAGAGCCAGGGCGGCTTCCGCGAGGGCAGTGATTTCCCCTTCCCGGGCCCCCTGGGCCCGCAGCGCCGCCGCGAGGGCGTTCTGAAAGGCGTCCCCCTGCCGAGGCAGCAGGGGTAGGGTTTGGCTAAGGGCCGCCAGCTGCGCCGCTGTGGTGGCCGCGATAGCGCGGCGCAGATCCTTCAGGGTCTTTCGGGCGGCTTCCGCGGAGTCGGGGGGCGCCGCGGCGGGCGTCCAGCGCCCCTGAATCCCTCGCGCGAGGGCCATCTGCGCCTGCACGAAGGTCTGGTAGGGGCCCACGGCCAGGCCCTGGGCAGCGCCCTCCCGAGCCGCCACCGCCAGCACCCGAGCCTCCTGGGCCGGATCGAAGATGGGCTGGCCCAGCACGGCCTTAGCCTCCACCACCGGACCCATGAGGGCCGCGCGGTGCGCCGTGGCTTCGATAAAGCGGTGCGTTGCCGGGGCAAGGGCCTCGGCGAAGCTGCTGCCCGGAGCCAGCAGCAGGCAGCAAACGGCGAGGCTAGCGCGTATTGAGATCATATTTTCTGAGGAGCCCCCGGAGCTGGTGATAGGTCATGGAAAGGAGTTCGGCGCAGCGTTTTTGATTGTACTGGGAGGCTTCGAGGCCGCCCTCGAGCAGGGCAATCTCGTAGCGCCGCACGGCTTCCGAGAAGTCCATGGGATAGGTCGGTACCGGGGCGCTCCCGGGCCCTTCCGCCTCCCCAGCCCGGGGGCGCACGCTTGGGCGCCAGGGGGAGGCGAAGGGGTCCAGCATGATGGCGTCAACGGGGCGCTCCTGATCTCCGTGGCGATAGACGCTGCGCTCCACTACGTTTTTCAGTTCCCGGATGTTCCCGGGCCAGGGATGGCGCAGCAGCGCGCTGTGCGCTGCAGGGCTGAAGCCCGGGAAAAAATCCCAGCCCAGTTCCGCGCTCATGCGGGTGGCGAAGGCCTCCGCGAGCAGGGGAATGTCCTCTTCCCGCGCGCGCAGAGGCGGCAGGGTGATGACGTCGAAGGCGAGGCGATCGAGAAGGTCCTCCCGGAAGCGCCCCTCGGCCACCAGCCGCCTGAGGTCGCGGTGGGTGGCGGCGACGACCCGGACGTCCACCTGAACCTCGCGATCTGCGCCCAG
>JAURCQ010000273.1 GCA_030828335.1 Gammaproteobacteria bacterium | reverse complement strand
TCATACCACCTTTGTGGATGGGGGAGATCTCGCCGAGGTGGAAGCGGCGCTCCGCCCGGAAACCCGCGTGCTCTACCTAGAAAGCCCCAATTCCGCGCGCTTTGGGCTTCAGGACATCGAGGCGCTATGCGCTCTGGTGAAGCCCCGGGGCGTCCGCGTGCTTATCGACAACACCTGGGCCACCCCGCTCTTTCAGAAGCCCCTCGCCCTGGGCGTAGATCTGGAACTCCACAGCGTGTCGAAATACCTGTCCGGCCACAGCGATCTCGTTGCCGGCGTGGTGCTGGGCAAGGCAGCGCTGGTGGACGCCATCGCGACCCGGGAAGCGGAGCTCCTCGGGGGCAAGATGGCCCCCTTCGAAGCCTGGCTGCTGCTACGGAGCCTCCGCACCCTCCCCGCCCGCATGGCGCTGCATCAGGCCAACGGCCTCGCGGTGGGGCGCTTCCTTGAGGGCCACCCGGCCATTGCCGAGGTGCGCCACCCGGGGCTGCCCAGCCATCCAGGCCACGCCCTGGCAATGCGGCAAATGCAGGGTTTCTCGAGCCTCTTTAGTTTTTCGCTGAAGACCGACCACCTGCCGGCCATCAAGACCTTCTTCGATAGCCTTCGGCTCTTTGGTCGCGGGGTTTCCTGGGGTGGCCACGAAAGCTTGATCTATTCGCCGGTGATCAGCGCCGTGAAGGAACAGCCGCCGGAACGGCTCCGGGCCATGGGCCTCGCGCCGGGGCTCATGCGCGTAGCCGTGGGGCTAGAGAACCCCGACGATCTCACTGCCGACCTCGCCCAGGCCTTGGAGAAAAGCCAAGGCGCGATCCCCTAGGGCGTCCATCGCCCGTGGTCACGACCGGGGCGCTTCGGTAAGCTCCAGAGCGACGATTACGAACTTGGGGGAGTGGCATGGATCTGTCCTACGGGCCTCACTACGAGGCGTTTCGCGAGGAGGTGCGGCGCTTTCTGGCTCGCCATGGCAAGGACGCGCCGCGCGGGGAAGGCCTGCGTTCGGAAAAGGTGTTGGCTTGGCAACGACTGCTGATTGAGCACGGTTACGCCGCCCGAACCATCCCCAAGGCCTACGGCGGCTATGGCGCTGCCCCCAACATCCTTGAAAGCCGCATCATTGCCGAAGAATTTTCCGGAGCCCGGGTGAGCCCGGGGCTCGGGGGCCAGGGCATCTCCATGCTCGTGCCTACGCTCCTCGAGGTGGGCACGGAAGCGCAGAAGACCACCTTCATCCCGCCGACCATTCGGGGTGAAATGCTCTGGTGCCAGGGCTACTCGGAGCCTGGCGCGGGGAGCGATCTGGCTGCCCTGCGCACCAGCGCCGTGGTGGACGGGGACGATTTTGTGGTGAATGGCCAGAAAATTTGGACCTCCACGGCCCACCTCGCCGATTGGATCTTCTGCCTTGTGCGCACGGAGCCCGAGGCACCGAAGCACCAGGGCATTTCCTTCCTCCTCTTTCCCATGACCACGCCCGGCATTGAGGTGCGTCCCCTCGTCGACATGACGGGGGTGGCGAACTTCAACGAAGTCTTCTTCACCGACGTGCGCGTGCCCACGGGGCAGATCGTGGGGCAGCGCGGGGAAGGCTGGAAGGTGGCGAACACCATCCTCGGCCACGAGCGCGGCTCCCTGGGCGATCCCAATGCCACCATGACCCGCTTTAACGCCCTGCTGGAGCTGATGCGCCGGGAAACGGTAGACGGGCAGCGGTTGATCGATAACCCCCTCTTTCGGGATCGGCTAGCTTCGCTCCAGAGCCGGGTGCTGGCGATGCGTCTTCACGACATGCGCCTTTTGTCGAACAAGGTGAACGATGAAAGCGCGCCCCTCGCTAGCCTCATTACGAAGCTTCAGGGGACGGAGCTTCGTCATGAGCTCGAAGGCTTTGCCATCGATGTGCTCGGGGAGCTTGGGCTCGCCTACGGCGATAACCCCGACAAGCAGGACGGGGGAAGCTGGCAAACGAGCTATATGTACTTCTTGGGGCTGATCATCGGGGGGGGAACCTCTCAGATTCAGAAAAACATCATCAGTGAGCGGGGCCTCGGTATGCCGCGCGAACCGAAGCTTGCGAAATAAGGGGGCGTTATGCGATTTGGACTTTCGGAAGATCAAACGCTCCTCGACGCCACGGTGCGCCGGCTCCTCGCGGACCAGGCACCCCTGGAGGCGGTCCGGGCTTATGCCGACGGCGGGGATGATCACGCTTTGTGGAGCACCCTCTGCGAACTGGGCCTTGGCGGGCTGCTGGTGCCTGAGGCGGCCGGAGGCCTTGGGCTAGGGGTACTGGATGCCGCGGTG
>JAURCQ010000272.1 GCA_030828335.1 Gammaproteobacteria bacterium | reverse complement strand
TGCAGGGCGAGGGGCCAAGCTTTGGCCTTTCCCGCCTCCGGCTGTATTGGCGCAGGCTCCTTCGCTGCCCAGGCCGCCATTAGGGTAAGGGATGCGGTGAGCCCCTCGCTCACGTCTCCTCTATCTTCATGGAGTACGGATACCCCCTTACCCGCTTTCAACATCGTAGCGACAAAGTGATCTAAGGGCACGCTCTTGTGAAACCGGTGAACCATGACGGAATCGGTCTCCGAGCCGCCTACGAGGGTCCCGAGAAAGGGGGATGTCAAACGATCGGAAGGAAGGACTTGGTGTCTTGGCACCTCTTGCAGCCCCGATACCCGACGCAAGGCGTCCGCCTCTTCTCCTGATGCGGGCAGCAATAGGCAGAGCTGGCTTCCGAGGCCTTGATTCGAAAGAAGGCTTTCCAGTTGAGCGCTGCTTCGCGCGCGAAGCACTTGAACCCCTTCCGCTAGGGCCGCTTGGGTCACCTGGCGCCAGTGAGTGTCGTCCTGGCCAACGGCCACCAGAAGCGTAGAGCCGCAGCCATGGCGTTGCTCACCCTCTGCGGCGAGCGCAGCGGCAATTTCAGCCTGGACCCTTGAATCTTCGGCCCGAAGGATGTGTGTCCCCTTCAAGGGAGTGTGCGCGTCAGGATGGCAAAGGAGTTGCGCAAGCCACTGAGCCTGAGCGTTTGCCCCGTCGCTGAGCTTGGGGAGAGGCGGAAGCGCGCCACTTGCGAGGCGCTCTTGTACCGCTGAAAGCGAATCTTCCGGGAGACCTAACGCCATAAGGCGGTCTCGGTCCTGAGACTGTATAAAGTCCTGACGCTCCGCCTTTAAGGCACCAACCTCGGACCGGAGTCGCGCGAGCTCCTCGTGGATCGCATTTAAAAGGACTAAACCCTCGTCCTTTGGAGGAGGGGTGGGCCCGACGCCGTCCACCGCCGCGCGTAAATACTCGGCCTTGGCTTCTCCGGCAGATGGGGTGGTAGGGATGAGGTTTTCAGCAACGGGCTTGGTCCCACTTAACTGCGCTTCGAAGGTCGCCTTGAAGGCCTTGCCGCCCTTGGCCTCGAGGGCTGGCGCGGGAGCCTGGGCCTTATCCGGCATGATCGTGGCCGCGTCGGTGTCTAAGGCTTCCCCCGCGTCCTGGCCCTCCGCGGCCTCCGCAGCCTCCGTGGCGACGATGATCTCCGTGCGGTCGTTCTTAAGACGACGGGTTGAGATCACGAGGGCATCGGGTCCGTAGAGGCGAAGGGCCTCGGCGGTGGCCTTGCTGGCATCGGGGGCGACGATACGATGGAGTTCCATAACTTATTCCGTCCGTTGCGCATCGACGGTACCGACCACCTTGATGGCCGTATCGTCAGGAATTTCAGAGTAGGCCAGCACCGGCAGGTCCGGGAGGCGATGGCGGAGCACCCGCGCGAGCCAGGGCCGCACCGGGGGAGAAACAACCAGGGCGGGGGCGATGTTTTGCGCCTCCGCTTCCGCAAAGGCCGACCGAAGGGAGCGAAAAAGCCCTTCAGCAAGCTTCGGATCAATGGCCAGCGTTTGCAGGTCGTTACTTTGCTGCAAGATCGAATGGAGCAGCTGTTCGAACTCCGGCTCTAGGGTGAGCACGTTCAGCTGGGTCTGCTCATCTAGCAAGGGCTGCATGATCATGCGACCAATGCGAGGCCGAACGAGTGCCGTGAGCTGGTCCGGATCCTGGGTGCGATCTACGGCCTCCGACAGGGCTTCGACAATGGTGCGCATGTCCTTCACGGGCACCCCTTCGGCCAACAGTTGCTGCAGCACGCGGGTGATGGCGCCCAGGGGAAGGCGGTCGGGCACCAGATCTTCTACCAGCTTAGGGGCGCGCTCGGCGAGCTTATCGAGGAGCTGCTGGGACTCATCGTGGGAGAGCAGCTCCGAGGCGTTCTGGCGGAGGAGGGCGTTCAAGTGCGTGGCGATGGCCGTGCTCGCATCGACGACCGTATAGCCGAGGGTTCGGGCGTAGTCCCGCTGGGAAGGCTCGATCCAGAGGGCGTCGAGGCCGAAGGCCGGCTCCCGGGTGGCAATGCCCTCAATCTGACCGTGGGTGTGGCCGGGGTCGATGGCGAGCTCCCGATTGGGTCTCACTTCGCCTTTGGCCCGGACCACGCCCTTTAAAATGATGTGATATTCGTTCGGCCCCAGATCAAGGTTATCCCGGATGCGCACGGGGTGGATGAGGAAGCCCAGCTCCACCGGGAACTCGTCTAGCGGATCCGGGTTGGCGTCGTAACAGGGATTCGGCGGCAGCGTAATCCGGAAGTAGGTGCCGAGGTCGTCGGTCCCCTCGACCACGCAGGC
>JAURCQ010000271.1 GCA_030828335.1 Gammaproteobacteria bacterium | reverse complement strand
TTCGGGATCTCCGCGAAGGGCACGCGCCAGAAGTGGAGCTGCACCGTGGTGTCGAGCCAGCTGCCGTTGAAGAGCTCGCTGAAGCTGGCGGATTTCTCAAAGCCGCGGTGCGCCAATAGCAGGAGGTCTCGGCCGGGATTGTGGGCCAGCACACCCCGAAGACCGCCGGGCCGTGGTGGCAACAGGCTTGGCCAGGTCTCTGCCCGGGCTAGGGCCTTTTCGTCACCCTTGTCCCGAAGCCGCGCCAGCACGGCCCGGCGCTTGCTCTCGGAAAAGCGCGTGCCCTCGGGATAGAGCAGGAGCCCGTGGTGGTTCGGCATGGTGGTGAGGAGCTTCACCACGCCGGCCACCTCCTGTTCCGTGGCCCCTGCGCCCCGCCAGGCAAAGTAGTTGGGCAGGCGCTGGCCGACGATGTCGAGACAGGGATCGAAGAGGAGTTCTCGCTTTAGCACGTAGCGAAGGCGCACCCCCGTGGGCATAGCAAAGAACACCACGGGCAGTACCGTGTCCCCCATGGAGCTGTGCCGCGGCAGCACGATGGGCGCCGCGCTGCCGGCGAAGGCCTCCGTTCCCGTGACCTCAAAGCGCAAACGGAAAAGCCAGGCCGCGCCGCGCTTGAGGGTGCTCGCCCACCCGCTCTGAAGTTCGTAGTTGGCTTCGAGGAAGGCTTCCCGGTTTCGGCTGTGGCGAAGCCAAAGCCAGGCCGCCACCAGCACGCCGGCGCTCTCGCACAGCAGGTAAAGGGTGAAGAAGCCCAGCACCCGCGGCGCCGCCTGGGCCCCGGGGTGGAGCATAGCCAGGAGCCCACTCAAGGGCAGCCATAGGGGCAGGGTGGTGACCAGCAGCACCGTGGCGAGGGCCAGTAAGGGCAGGGTGAGGGCGCGCCGTTGTAGGGTCGTCATCAAGGGGCCTCCAGGGGGTCGGCGTAGCGTTCCCCAGCCCGCCGGGCGCGTACCGCTTCGAGGATTTTCTCGTGCGCCGCTTTATCGATGGGATAGTGCCAGGCCACCCAAAGGCCGAGAAGATTGAACAGACTCGGCACGAGGGCGTAGAGGATCTTTAAGGTGAGCACCACGGCCTCCGGCTGGGCGGCGTTCGGGACGTAGCCCACGGCGCCGAGGATCGGGAAGGCGAGGAACACCCCGAAGGCGGCGGCGAGCTTCTTGCTCACCGCCCAAAGGCCGATGATCTCCCCCTCCTTACGTTCCCCGGAGCGAAGCTCTTCGTAATCAATAACGTCGGCTTGCATGGCGGAGGGAAGGGCGAGGGTGGCCCCGAAGCCCAGGCCCGAGGCGATAACGAGGATGGCGTAGGCCTGGCTGTCGCCGGGACCGAGGAAAAACACCCCGGCGAAGGTGAGGGAATTGAGAGCGGCGGCGGCGAGCCAGGCGGGCTTCTTCCCTACCCGCTTTGCGAGCCGGACCCAGAAGGGCAGCAGCACGACGCCGGTGAGAAAGTAGAGGAGGAGGTACTGCTCGACGTTGGGGTCGCCGATGACGTAATCGACGTAGTAGGGAATCAACGTGGCGGGCAGATTGCTTCCGATGGCAGCGATGGTGTAGCTCGCCAGCAAAATGCGAAAGGGGCGGTTTTTTAGGCGTTCTGCGAGGGTTCTGAGGCTCGGAAGGGCCGTGCTGCCGCGATGGCCGTGGCGCTCCTTCACCAGCCAAACGCAGGCCAGGCACGCCAGTACCACGAGGGGTGCGTAGCTGAGGGCCACGGCGCGAAACTTGGCGCGCTCGGCGTCCGGGCCGTCGCCGAGGCCGAGCACCCCTTGAATAATCGCGGGGGACGCGGCAGCGAGGATGGTCCCCAGAATCAGCGCACCGTCGCGCAGGGAGAGGATTGCCGTGCGCTCGTCGTAATCCTGGGTGAGCTCAGCGCCGAGGGATTCGTAGGGCACGGTAATGGCGGTCCAGGCAAGGAACACCACGAATAGGCCCACCCCAAACCACAGCAGGGCGCCGTCCGGGCTCAGGGCCGGGGGAGAGAAGAGCAGGTAAAGAGCGATGACCAGGGGCGGCACGCCCAAGGCAATCCAGGGCCGGCGGCGCCCGAAGGGACTCCTAGTCCGATCCGAAAGAGCGCCGATGACCGGGTCGCTGACGGCGTCGAAGAGGCGGATGGCCAGGAGCACAAAGCCCACGAGCGCTATGTCTGCGCCTACCACGTCCGTATAGAATTTCGGCAGGTACACGTACAGCGGGATGCCCACCACGGCCAGGGCGAAGGCCGGTGCGGCGTAGGCTAGGCGATGGCCCCAGGGTATAGATGCGGCCATGGGTAGGATCTCCCGAAAGCGAGCGGGTAACGGCTAGGAAGCA
>JAURCQ010000270.1 GCA_030828335.1 Gammaproteobacteria bacterium | reverse complement strand
TGACCCTGGTGGCCTCGTCCCGTCCCTGAGCCCAGGCCTCTAGCCCAGAAAGGGCGCTAGATAGCTCAGCGTGTCCTCTAAATCGCACAAGCGATGGCCCAGGGCCTCGAAGGCTTGAAGCTCGTCCTCCGTGGGCTTGGAGTAGTACGCGCCGCTTGCCGGATCCTGGGGTGTCCCGGGAAGAGGGTCGCCTTTCTCGAGCGCGCTGAGGGCATCCACCATCAACTGACACCCGGGGCCGTAGAGATCAATAACTTGCCCTAGAAGCGCTCGCGAGGGATCAAAGGGAAGGCTCGCGCGGGCGACGATGGGCCCCGTATCGATGCCCCGATCCACAATGCGATGCAAGGTCGCCGTAAGCGCCTTTTCCCCGGCGCAGACCGCCCTAAAGCTCGCGAGGACGCCACGGTAGGCCGGGAGAGCGCCGGAGTGGAGGTTCAAAATGCCGTGGCGCGAAAGGCGCACGTGCTCCGCGTCAAGAATCCCCCCGTAGCGCACCGAAAGGATCACGTCCGGTGCCAGAGCCGCGAGGGTTTCGCAGCTCGCGCGATCACGAGGTTTTTCGAGGTAGGCGCCGTCGCAGCCCAGGGAGCGGGCAAGCTCTGGGAAGGTGTGGAGGTCCGGGGGCGCGGCGCGGGGCGGCAAGCGATTAAGTACCTGCCGAAGAAGCCCCTGCTCCTGCGCTTTGAGCTCCAGTAAGCCGCGGGGGCTTGGGCCTGGGCGCCCAACCGAGCGAGACAGGAAAAAGGTCGTTTCGTGGAACAGCAGGGGCTCATGAAGATGATTCAGCGCATAGAGCGCTGGAAGATCCTCATTTAGAAGCACAACAACTTTCACGGTTCACCCCTTTCCATGGCGTGAACCCAGTATAGCGCTTCCCGACTGACCGAGCGGACGCCGGCACCCCGGCGCGCCGCGTGGCTTAGTTAGTCGGCGATGGTCACGTTGGCGGCTTGCGGACCCTTCTGGCCCATGGTCACGTCAAAGGTGACCTGCTGGCCTTCAACGAGGGTACGGCGACCGCTTCCGTTGATCGCGGTGTAGTGGACGAACACATCCTTGTCCCCTTCCCGCTGAATAAAGCCGAAACCTTTTTCGTCGTTGAACCACTTCACAACGCCAGTCACTTGCTGATCCAAAATCGTTCCTCTTTCTCTGAATCGGGGAGCGGGCTCCCGTGGTAACCACGTCCGACGGAAGCCGCCGAACCATTTGATGGTACCTAAATCAGCGAAGAGTCAAATAGCGCCTGACGAGCGGTCAAGCCAGCGAGAATCGCTGGCTCGAAGGGACGCCGCCATCGGGCGATGGCGGCGCAGGGTTGGCCTTTAAAGGCGCTCGATGATGGTGACGTTGGCCAAACCGCCGCCTTCGCACATGGTTTGCAGACCCCAGCGCTTGTCATGGGTCTGTAACGCGCTCAGGAGAGTGGTCATAAGCTTGGTGCCGGAGGCGCCCAGGGGATGCCCTAGCGCAATCGCCCCGCCGTGAACATTGAGCCGCGCCGGATCGGCGCCCGTTTCCTGCAGCCAGGCCACGGGGACGGAAGCGAAGGCTTCGTTCACCTCGAAGAGGTCGATGTCGTTGATGGACATGCCCGTCTTCTCCAGCGCCTTCTTGGTGCCAGGGATGGGGGCTTCGAGCATGATGACGGGGTCGCCGCCCACCACGGTCATGTGGTGAATGCGGGCGAGGGGCGTGGCGCCCAGGGCCTTCAGGCCAGCTTCGTTGACGACCATCACGGCGGAGGCACCGTCGCAGATCTGGGAAGAGGTTGCGGCGGTGAGGCGACCGTCTTCCGCCAGGAGCTTCACGGAAGAGATGGCTTCGAGGCTCGCATCAAAGCGAATGCCTTCATCCACCTCGTGAAGGGCTTCCGTACCGTCCTCTAAGGTTACCGGGATGGGCAGGATCTCATTCTTGAGCCAGCCATTTTCCACAGCCTTGATGGCGCGCTTGTGGCTCTCGAGGCCGTAGGCGTCGAGCGCTGCTTTCTCAAGGCCGTACTTCTTCGCGACCATTTCCGCGCCGGCGAACTGGCTGAACATGACGTTCGGATAGCGAGCCTGCATGGCCTTGCCGTAGGGCATGCCGAAACCGGCCTCGTAGGCGGGGCGAACCGCGGCGCCCATGGGGACCCGGGTCATCATTTCGACGCCCGCGGCGATCACGCAGTCCATGGCGCCGGACATGACAGCCTGGGCCGCGAAGTGGAGCGCCTGCTGCGACGAGCCGCACTGCCGGTCGACGGTCGTCGCCGGGACGCGCTCCGGCCATCCGGCCGCGAGGACGCCGTTGCGGGCCACGTTGAAGGTCTGCTGTCCGGCCTGGGAGACGCAGCCGACGAT
>JAURCQ010000026.1 GCA_030828335.1 Gammaproteobacteria bacterium | reverse complement strand
ACGTAGGGCGACAGGCCCGCGGTGCCGCCGATGCCGGCAACGGAAGAGGTGATAATCACCGAGCCCCCGCCGCGCTTGGCCATGGCGGGGAACACCGCCTGAAGGCCTAGCCACACGCCCCGCACATTCACCGCCATCACCCGGTCAAACACCTCCACGCTTTGCGTGGTCAGGGGCGCTACGGTCCCTTCGATGCCGGCGTTAGCGAGAAAAATATCCACCCCCCCGAAGCGCTCCGTGGCGAGGGCAACCATACCCGCGTTGGCCTCCGGAGTTGTGATGTCCCCAGCGTACACCGCGACGTCATCGCCCAGGCGCGCCGCCACGGTGGCCAGGGCGTCGCCGTCGAGGTCTACCAGCACCACCTTGGCCCCCTCCGCCAGATACCGCTTGGCCGCGGCCTCCCCGATCCCGCCGGAGCCCCCGGTAACGATGGCCACCTTATCTTGAAGCTTCCCCATACCCCCTCCTTCGGCTGTCTTCCTTAAAACTTAAGGGCCGCGAGGCTCGCGGCAAAATCGTTCAGCATGTCCTCTTGATCTTCGATGCCCACGCTCACCCGAAGCAACCCCTCCCTAATGCCCATGGCGGCGCGGCGCTCAGCGCCCATCTCGAAATAAATGGTGTGGGCGACGGGAATGATGAGGGTGCGGTTATCCCCGAGGTTCGTGGAGTTCACGGCCAAGGTCAGGCGATTACAGAAGGCGAAGAGGTCCTCTCGGGGATCAAGTTCAAAGCTCAGCAGGGCCCCGGGGTGACGGAAGAGCTTTGCTGCCCGGTCGTGCTGGGGATGGTCGGCAAGGCTCGGGTGATACACCCGCTGCACCGCCGGATGGGCCTGGAGAAGGGACGCCAGGGCAGACGCATTGCCGCAGGCGCGGTCGAGGCGCAGGGCCAGGGTTTCCGCCCCCAGGGCTAGGGTGTGGGCGGCCTCCGGCGCGAGGCTCGCACCAAAGTCCCGCAGGCCCTTCTTCCGCAGCTGGGTCAGGGCTTGCCGCGCCGGGGGCGCGCTGCGGTAAGCGTCGAAGATGTGGGGGTAGCGATCCCAGGGGAACAGCCCCGTATCCGTCACCGAGCCCCCAAGGGCCGCACCATGGCCGCCGATGTATTTGGTTAGGGCGTTCACCACGAGGTGCGCGCCCACGGCCTTCGGCTGAAAGAGCCAGGGCGAGGTCATGGTGTTATCCACCACGAAGACAATGCCGCGCTCGGCGCAGAGGGCGCCGATGGCCTCGAGGTCAGCAATCTGCGTGCGCGGATTGGCGATGGTTTCCACGAACACCATGCGCGTTTCCGGCCGCAGCGCGGCTTCCACGGCATCCACGGCGGTAGCGTCCACGAAGCTGACGTCGATCCCCTGCCCTGCAAAGCTCTGGAACAGGCTGTTGGTATTGCCGAAGAGGAAGGAGGAGGACAGGAAGTGGTCGCCCCGGCGGAGCAGGGAAAAGAGGATGGAGCCGATGGCCGCCATGCCCGTGGCGAAGGCCACGGTCCCCACGCCCCCTTCCATAGCGGTAATTTTGGCCTCCAGCGCTTCCACCGTGGGATTGCCGCTGCGGCTGTAGGAGAATCCCTTCTCCGTGCCCTGGAACACCGCGGCGAGCATTTCCGCCGTTTCAAAGCCGTAGGCCACGGAGCCGTGCACGGGCTTATGAAGCGCCCCGTGCTCAATCGGTCCCCCTAGGCGGTCGCTGTGCAAAATCTCCGTGGTAAAGCCCCGGCCGCGCCCCTCTGCCATCTCGTGCCTCTTCCTCGATTGCTGAGGCGCTACTCTACGCTGCGGGGGCGAGCATCGGTAGGCGGCTCGTAGCCCGTCATTTCAAGGTAGCCGCAACTCTCGCCGTCCCTTTCTAGGCACACCATCCCCTCCCAATAGGGCACGGTGAGGGGGTTGTGCTGATCGGCCTGCACTGCGCGCACCACATCATCGATGCCCAACTGCGGCAGGGCCAGGCGCCAGCGCACGGGCCAGCGCCCGCCCCGGGGCCCCTCCCAGGTGGCCCCGGACAGCGGTTCGAAGCGATAGGCCTCCGGAGCGAGGCGCAGGCTTTGCCCATCTGGGGACACCAGCGTGCCTTCCTGAACGCCGGAGACGGACCCATCGGCCCGGCGCAGGCGGAACAGCATGAGGTCGTGGCCCGAGGACAGGTGCAGGGCCAGCCAATCCCACCCCACCTGCTCCGGCGCCAGGGCCCCGGAGCTCCATTCTCGGTCGAACCAGGCGAGGCCCGTGGCCCGGCGGGCCGCTCCCCTATCGCCCTGGGGCTCCAGGGTGAGCGACGCCGCCATGCGCGTGTAGGAATAGTAATAGGAGGCGCTGCCCGTCTCCCGGCTTTTGAGGGACAGCCCCGAAGCTCCCTGGAGCACCGGACCTCGGGGGGCCCCAAGGGTGAGGGTCAACCGGTGGCGCTGGCCGCCGAGCGTCACCGTCGCGGACAGGGTGGCCGGAAAGGGCGCGGGCCCTGCACCGGGGGCGGCTTCCAGAGTCCAGTCCTCCAGCCAGGCCCGGAAAGGCGCGGGGGTCACCCCGGCCAGGCCTAGGGCGTCGCGTGCGAAGCGCTCCTCAGCGTCATGGCCTTCGGGCGTGGTGATCGCCAGGTGAGCCATCCACAGGGCGTTGCCCGCCAGAGGGGAAGCCCGGTCCGGCGCCCGCACCGGGGCCAGAAGCCCCTGGCGAAAAAGGGTGAACTGCACCCCAAAGGGCTGGCCGGCGTCATCTTTCAGGTGCGCCGTGAGGTACCACCATTGGGTACGGAAGGCCGACTTAACGCCGTGATCTTCCGGGAACTGAAAAGCGCGCGGGGCCAGGGCACGCTGAAAACCGTCCCCTGAAGCCCCCAGCACGGCGCCGGCGTCCAGGGCGGCGTGAACGCCCCCGGCGCCAAAGCCCAGCAGCGCCCCGAGAACCCAGAGCATCGCTCCCCCCTGGCACCTAAGCTTGCCCACGCAGCACCTCCAAAGCCTCCGCCGTCGGCGCCCGCCAAGCCCTAAGTGCCGGACCCAGGGCGGCAAAAAGCCCTGCCCCGATGGCCAAGAGCAGGGCCTCAAGAAAGGCCGCCGGGGGCCAATGGAGCGTTAGGGTCCACTGAAACGCCCGTAAATTGACAGCATCACAGAGGACCCAGGCCGCCAACGCCCCCAGGGGCAGGGCGAGAAGTCCTGCCACAGCGGCCAAAAGCCCCGCCTCGAGGAGCAGCTGGCGGGCGGCAAAGGGTCCCGGCGCACCGAGGATGCGCAACGCGCTTAGCTGTTGACGCCGGTCCAGGGCAAGGGCGGCAAAGGCGCTCAGCAGCCCCACCCCCGCCACGACCCCAGCAATGGTCTGAAGCACGGCCGTGACGCGAAAGGTGCGATCAAAAATGGCGAGGGCCCGGGCCTTCACGGGGCCCTGCGCCAAAAGCTCTCCGTCTGGGGGTAGGGCCGCCTGGAGCCGAGGCAGCAGGGCCTCCGGGGCGCCATAAGCGGCTAGGCCCCAGGGTCCCACGGGGGCAGGCCCCTGCCACAGCGCTCGAGGCATCTCGAGTTCGAGGCGCCCACCGCCGTAGGACCGGTAGTAGGGCGCCAGGGGTTCGGCGCCGGACAGGCGCCCAGGCCAGACCATCGCCCCCCCTTCCGTGCGCCCCAGCTGCCGGGCGAGGGGCTCACTCAGGCGCAGCGCCGGCGCCTCACGCCCTACGGCTTCCAGCAAGGTCACACGCACAGGCAGCCCCTCCAGCCAGTCGTCCACGCTTTGCCGCCACACCCATCCGGAAACGCGGCCGTCCCGCCGAGCCGCTTCAAGGGCCGCCGCTAGGGGCCCCCGCGCGGTCTCCAGGGCCTGGCCTCGGGCCAGCACCGGCGCATCGAGCCGATCCTCTAACCAATCCGCCACGGTCAAGCGAAAGCTGCTGACCATGATGGTCATGCCCACGGCGGTGGCCAGGGCCACCACGAGGGCCGCGAGCGCCAGCTGAGCTCGCCCAAGGCCCCGGCTGGCCTCCCGAAGGGGCAGGCGGAGGCGCAGGGGCAGGGGCGCCGCCAGTCGGTTGAGGCCGCGGAGCACAAGGGCCGTCACCGGCCCCACCGCCTGAGCCCCGGCGAGGAGGATCGCGGCCAGCGCAAGCAGGGCCCCAAGATACCCCGAGGGCATGGTTAGGAGCGCAAGGGCGAGCAGGGAAAGGCCGAGGGCAAAGGCAAGGCCCGCCCTTCCCCCCGTCTGCGCCGGCGGGCGCCCAGCCCGGGGCAAAAGCGGCGCCCGCCCCGCCTCCCGAGCCAGGGGCCAGGCCACGGCGAGCCCACCGCCCAGGGCGAGCACCAGGCCCTTGCCGTAGGGCACCCAATCCAGGGGCAGCGCGGCAATGGCTACTTGATCGTAGAGCCCTTCCAGAGTGGCGGAGACCAGGCCCAGGAGCCCCCCGGCCAGAAGCCTGCCCAGCATAAGCCCGAGGAGCGCGCCTAGCCCCGCAAAGGTCAGGGCTTCGAGCAGCACCTGGCGCCGAAGCACCGCCGGCGCCACGCCCAGGGCCCGAAAGCGGCCAAAGCTCTCGAGGCGACGTCGAACGCTGTAGGCGAGGGCGCCGTAGAGCAAATAGAGCCCAACGACTAAGGCCAGAAGCCCCATCGCCGCGAGATTCAGCTGAAAGGCGCTGGCGAGGCTGCCGAGCGCAAGCTCCGTTTCCCGCTGGCTACGCAGCGCAAGCCCCGGATAGGCCGCCCGCAGCGCCGGGGCGAGGCGCACCTCGGGGGCGGGCTCCGGAAGAAGAAGGCCCGGGAAAAGGCGCTCCAACCCACGGCGCAGGGCGCTCCGGGGCGGCGCCTCCGGCAGGGCCAGCTCCACCCGGGAAAGGCGATCGGTGGCGCCAAGCCATTCCTGCGCCGTGGCTAAATCCACCACGGCCAGAGCCAGGGGCGCCGCGTCGGCGTCCGTGCCCGGCAAGCGCCCAAGCACCGTCAGGGCCGGGGCTCCGGGCAGGGGCAAAGGATCACCGGAGGCCAGCTCCGGAGCCACGGCGGGCGACAGCAGGGCCGCCCCGGGGGTGGTTAAGAACTGTGCCCAGGACAGGGTTTGGGCTCCGGCGGCCGGCGCTCCGGCGCCCGCCTCAAACCCCTCCTGGCGCAGGCTAGAGAAGGGATCAATGCCCAGGAGACGCAGAGGCGACCCATTGGGAAGGGTTAGGCGCCCCTCAAGCAGGGGCGCAAAGCCCGTGACCGGCGCATCGCCCTCGAGGAGTGTGCCGGCGCGCCAGGCTCGGCGGAGCGCCCCATAGGCGTCGAGGGACAGGCTGCCCCCGGGCCCTTCAATACGATGGGTGCTGGCGCCCTGGAGCTGGGCGGAGGCACTGGCCATGGCCGTGCGGGAGGCCGCATTCACCAGGTCCACGGCCACCACCACGGCAACCCCCAAGGCGAGGCTGAGGATCAAAAGCGCACCTTGCCCCGGCTCCCGGAGAAGCGCCCGCCAGCGCGCGCGCCAAAGGAGGCTCATGCTCCCCCCAGGGCCAGGGTGTGGTCAGCCTGGGCCGCGAGGCCGGCGTCATGAGTCACCAGTACCAGGGACGCGCCGACGGCGCGGGTTTGGGTGAAGAGCACCTCCGCCACCGTTTCCGCGGTCTGCGCGTCAAGGTTGCCCGTGGGCTCATCGGCGAGCACCGCCGCCGGGCCATGCACCAGGGCCCGGGCCACGGCGACCCGCTGCTGCTCGCCGCCGGAGAGGGTTTCGGGGAAGGCGTGGCGCCGATCGGCGAGGCCCACGGCCTCGAGCATGGCCTCCGCCCGCGCCTGGGGGGCCCCCAGCCCCGCGAGCTCGGCCATGAGGGCGACGTTCTCCAGCGCCGTGAGCGTGGGCACGAGGTGGAAAAACTGGAAGACAAACCCCAGATGCTGGCGCCGAAACGCCGCCCGGGCCCCCTCCTCCGCAGCACTCAGGATCACCGACGGCGCCCCCTCGGGCTGCCAGGTGACCGTGCCTTCCTCGGGCGTCAGTAGGCCGCCAAGGCAATGAAGCAGGGAGCTTTTCCCACTGCCGCTGCGCCCCGTGAGGGCCAGGGACGCCCCCGGGGCCAAGGCCAGGGATAGCCCCGACAGCAGGGTCAGGGCTCCGGCCCCCGTGCCCACGGTGAGGGTGAGATCGGAAACCTTTAGGCGCGGCGCAGTCACGGGGTGGGAAGCGGCGGCGGCGCCTGGAGCCCCTCCCGGGCCAGGGTGTCGTCGGGGGTGACCAGGTGGCGGTGCGCCCCCCGTGCCACGGCAGCCAGGGCGCTGGCCTGATCCTCAAAGGTGGCCAGGGCGCGTACCGTACTGTGGGTGGGATAGATCATTTGAATCTCCCCCGCCTCCCAGGCCGCCAGCGCCGCCTTGGGGGATACCCAACGGGAGCCCACGAGCTCCCCGTCGTCGTGCGTGCCCTCCTGGGGCGGGGCGGCGGTCACAAAGAAGCGCGTGTCGTAGCGCCGCGGCGGCCCCTCGGGGGTGAACCAGTGGCTGAAGTAATGCACCTGGTCGAGGGCCAGGCGAAGCTTGAAGCGCTTGCAGAGCTCGAGGAAGGGGAGGCGCCCCGCGTTCACCGCTTCCCGAAGGTCCGCGAGGGCCGAGGCCCAGCGGGGATCCTCCGTGCGCAGCACCGTGCCATCGGGGCCGTAGGCCAGCAGCACCCCGGCCTCCTCAAAGCACTCCCGTACCGCGGCGACCCAAAAGGCCAGGCCCCCGGCGTCCACGCCCAGTCGCCGGCTCGCCTCGGCGTCGGTCAGGCCGCTGGCGTGGGCTTCGAGGTCCTCCGCGCGATCATGGAAGTCCACCTTACCGCCGGGGAACACGTGCAAACCGCCGAAATCGACCGTGGCGGTGCGTTCCATCATGAACACTTCCAGCCCCGTGGGCCCATCGCGCAGGAGCATCACCGTCGCGGCGAAACGCTTCTCCGCCTCCGCCGCGGGGACAAACCCCTTTTGCCCAGGAAAATAACTCTTCACCACACCTCCTTGGGACCCTCGGGGGCCTTGGGACGTTGTAACTCGAGGCGTACGATAGCGGTTTTCCTTCCTAAAGGGGCTCCCCATGTCCGCCGGTGACTCGCTGATTCCGCGCCTCTGCGCCTTTCTCGATGCGTCTCCCACCCCCTTCCACGCCGTGGCCAGCGTGAAGGCCCGGCTGACGGCCGCGGGCTATACCGAGCTCCGCGAGGACGACGCTTGGCACCTCGAGCCCGAGGGTCGCTACTTCGTCACCCGCAACGACAGCGCGCTCATTGCCTTTCGATCTCCGGGCCGCTTCCCCGAGGGTCCCACCCTTATCGGAGCCCACACGGACAGCCCAGCCCTGAAGCTAAAGCCGAAGCCTGAGCTGGATGGACAGGGGCTCGTGCGCCTCGCTGTGGAACCCTACGGCGGCGTGCTCCAGAACCCCTGGTTTGACCGGGACCTGGCCCTTGCCGGGCGGGTGCACTTTAGGAACGCCAAGGGGGCGGTGCAGGGCGCCCTGGTGCAGCTTCCGGAAAAGCTGGCCATCATCCCGTCCCTCGCCATTCACCTGGACCGGGAAGCCAACCAAAAGCGCAGCATCAACGCGCAAACCGATTTGCCCGCGCTCTTTGCCTTTGAGAACGACGAGGCCACCCTCCACGCGCTGTTGAAAACGGCGCTGGCGGCGGCGGGGCATGCCGTCGAGGCGATCCTCGATCACGAACTGCTCTTCTACGACACCCAGGGCGCGGCCACCGTGGGCCTCGACGGCGCCTTTCTCGCCAGCGCACGGCTGGATAATCTGCTGAGCTGCTTCTGCGCTACGGAAGCCCTCGTAAACAGCGGAGAGGCCCCCGCCCTTATCGTGCTGAACGATCATGAGGAAGTCGGCAGCGCCTCTAGCTCCGGGGCCGCCGGGCCCTTTCTCGATCAGGTGCTCCGGCGCATCACTCCGGGGGAAGAGGACAGTGCGCGGCTACGGGCGCGGGCCTGGCTCATCTCCGCGGACAACGCCCACGCCGTCCATCCCAATTTCCCGGACCGGCACGACCGGTCCCACGGGCCGCTCCTCGGCGGTGGACCGGTCATCAAGATCAACGCCAACCAGCGCTATGCCTCCAACAGCGCTACGCAGGCGCGCTTCCGGGACCTGTGCGACCAGGCGGCAGTGCCGGTGCAATCCTTCGTGACCCGCTCCGATCTGGGCTGCGGCAGCACCATCGGCCCCATCACCGCAGCGGAGCTGGGCATCGCCACGGTGGACGTGGGGGTCCCGCAGCTGGCCATGCACTCCATCCGCGAGCTCTGCGCCGCGGAGGACGTCGCGGCCATGGTGACGGCGCTCACTCGGGCCCTCAGCGCCTAGGGGCTGACACCCGCGCCTACGGGCTTACAGGAGCGCCTAGGGGCTTAGAGAAGCGCCTATGGCGCTAGGGGATCGCGGCGCAGGGGCGCCGCGACCAGCCGCGCCTCCAAGGCTTCAAAACCCCACTCGGCCAGCAGGGCGAGGGCCGCCGCGGGGAGGGCCCCTTCCAAAATCAACGCCGTGTTGTTGAGGGAGATCCCCGTGACGATGGGCTCCCCGAGCCCACCGGCCCCGACAAAGGCCGCCAGGGTGGCCGCGCCAAGGCTGATGACCGTGGCCGTGCGCACCCCCGCTAGGATCGTGGGCAGGGCCAGGGGCAGCACCAGAAAGCGCAGCTGCTGCCAGGGCGTGAGGCCCATGGCCAGGGCCACCCGGCGCAGCGTGGGGTCCACCCCCAGGAGCGCCGTTAGCGTATTGCGGAGGATCGGCAGCACGGCATAGATCAGCAGTGCGACGATGGCGGGCGCGGCGCCAATGCCAAGGAGGGGAATCATCAGGGCCAGGAGCGCCAGGGACGGGATGGTCTGGGCCAGCCCCGCCAGGTAAAGCACGGCGCGCGCCAGCCGGCGGCGGCGATGCACCGCCACGGCGAGGGGAATACCCAGCAGGCAGGCGCCGAGAAGCGCGAGGCCCGTCAGCTGGAGATGCTCCCGGGTGCGTAGGGCAATGCGAGCGCCCCGGGGCGATAGCCATCCCTCCTGAGCCGCGGCCTCGGCCCCCGCTTGGGGCACGGGCCCCAGCCCCTCCCCTCCCAAATAGTCCGCCGCCACGGCGGAAAAGGGGGCCCCTTGCACGGCCACCGCGGCGTTCAGGCGTCGCATGGTGTCCTCCCCAAGGCGCCCTCCCAAGGGCGCCAGCGCTTCCCGGGCCGCGGCGGGGAAATCACGACGCACCAGAGGCACCGCCTGGTACTCGGGGAAGAACGCGAGATCGTCGTCCAGCACGCGAAGATCAAAGCGCAGAAGCTCCCCGTCGGTGCTGTTGGCGTCCGTGAGATCCAGCTGGCCCTTTTCTAAGCTCTGGTAGGCCAGGGCGTTATCGATGCCCACGGCACTCTGAGGCAGACCGTAGCGCGCTTTCAGCGCCCGCCAGCCATCGCGCCGATCGAGAAACTCGTGGCTAAAGGCCGCCCGCAGGGTCGGGTGGGCCGCCAGCTGGGAAAGGCGCGTCACCTCCAGCGCTCGGGCCTGGGGGCCGGCAAGGGCCAGGGCGTAGGTATTGTTGAAGCCGAGGGGAGGCAGCAGCTCAAGCCCCAGGGCCCCGAGGGGCGCTCGAAGCCCTGCCACCCCGGGCGCCTGCCCCGGCGGCAGAATGGCCTCCCGGAGCGTGCCCGTGTATTCCACATAAAGATCGATTTCCCCGGAAGTCAGCGCCTGATAGCAGATCAAGGTGCCCCCGAGGCCCAGGCGGCGCTCCACGGTGAAGCCCTCGGCTTCTAAGCGTTGCGCAAGAAGCTCGCCAAGCAGGCGCCCTTCCGTGAAATTCTTACTTCCCACCACAATCGGCCGCGCCTCGGCGCTGCTCGGAGCCGAGGCCGTGGCCAGGGCCAGAAGCAGCGCGAGAACCCATCCCCGGCGGCTCATGCCCCACCCCGCACGAGCTCTTCCACAAAGGCCGTGGCCGGCGCCGCCGCCAGCTCCGCGGGAGAGCCCGCCTGCACGACCCGCCCCGCCTCGAGTACCACCAGGTGCTGGGCGAGGCGCAGAGCCTCCCGCCGGTCGTGGGTGACGAGCACCACGGTGACCGGCTCCGCCGCCGCTAGCCTTTCAAAGTGGGCCTGAAGATCGTCCCGGGTGAGGGGGTCGAGGGCGGAAAAGGGCTCATCCAACAGGAGCAAGGGCGGTGACAGCATCATGGCCCGGCAGAGCCCCACCCTTTGCTGCTGGCCGCCGGAAAGGGTGTGGGGATAGCGCTCCGCAACATCAGCCGGGAGCTGCATGAGTTCCCGGAGCGCCTCAAAGCGCGCCCGCTGCCGGGCCGGGGCCCACCCCTCGAGCCGGGCGAGGAGCGTGACGTTGTCCCCCACGGTGAGATGGGGAAAGAGCGCCGAGCCCTGCACCGCATAGCCAATGCGCCGGCGGAAGGCCGGAAGATCCTCTGGGAGGGGCGCGCCAAAGACCTCAAGGCGCCCCCGAGAGGGCTTCAGCACCCCATTAATCAGCTGTAGGAGGGTGGATTTTCCGCCGCCGCTGGGGCCGACGATGGCCGAGGTTTGCCCCGCGGGCAGGGTGAGGGAGATCTCCCGCAGCACCACCGCATCGCCATAGCGTTTTTCGACCCCGTGAAAGGCCACCGCCGGCGTGGGCGCGGGGGCCCCCGACGGCGCCGTCACAGCCCCCACCGGCGCCGAAGATGCGCGTAATGCGCAGCCAGTTCCTGAAGGGGCGCGGGATCGGAGGCCTCCGGGAGCAGCGCAGCGAGGCGCGCTTCGGCCTCGGCAAGGGGCGTGGCCCCGTCCCGACCCTTCCGCAGGCGATCACGAAGGCGATCTTCCCAGGCGCTCCGCTGGGCGGAGCCGAGGGTCTCCGGCGCCCACCGGGCCTGGTAGGCCTCAAGAAGCGCCCGGCTTTTGCCCTCCCGCAGGGGCGGCGGCGCGGCAAGGTCCGCAACGGGGCCGTCGCGGAGCGCCGTGAGCGTCGCCCGATCGTCCCGGGGAATAAACCCCTCATAGAGGGCCGCATCGATTTCCTCGGCCGGGGCAAACGCCGCCCCTCCGAAGGCCTGGGCCACCCGCTGGCTAAGCCCGTCCACCCGGGAAAGGCGCTCCCGCACCGCCTCGAGGCGATCGAGATCGACGCCGAGCCGCTGCCGATCTTCGCTGCGAAGCACAGAAAGGGGCGCCAGGGCCGGCACCTTGTTCACCGAAACCACCTTAAGGGGCGGCCGAGGCCCGTCAAACCCCTGGGTAAAGAGCGCTTCTCGCAGGGCCTCCGGGGACGCGGTGAGCCACCGATCGTCCTCGAAGCTCAAATCCGCCACGATCACCCCATTCCCGTTCGTAGGGTGGGGCGCCACGGGGGTAATCACGGCAAGGCGACGTCGCGCCAAATCAAAGCGCCCGGACACGTAGAGGCACGCGCCCGCGAAGGGTTTCGGCAGCAGGTCTCGCACCTTTTGCTTATCGCGAAGACCAAGGTAGTAGGCAAAGAGCTTGGGCTGGGCGGCTTTTAGGGCCCGGGCCAGGCCCAGGGTCGCCCAGACGTCGTCCCGCGCATCGTGGGCCCGGGGCTGGCTAATGCCGTTCGCCGAGGCCAGGGCCTCGAGGCGAAACACGGCCCGACCGTTTTCCTCAGGCCACTGGAGCCCCTCGGGGCGCAGGGCGTAGGCCAGGCGGACCAGGTCCATCAAATCCCAGCGGGAGTTCCCCCCCTGCCACTCCCGGGCATAGGGATCAAAGAGATTGCGCCAGGCGCCAAAGCGGATGAACTCATCGTCGAAGCGCAAGCTGTTGTAGCCCAGGGCGCAGGTGCGGGGCGTGCCAAGGCGCCCCAGAAACTCCCGAAAGAAGGCCCGTTCCTCGAGCCCACCGGCGACGCGCTGGGGGGACAGGCCGGTAATGGCCACGGCCTCGGGCTCGGGCACCACGTCATCCCCCACGGCCACGGTCCAGGCTTCCGGGTCTGAGAGGGGCTCGAGGTTGGCGTCCGTACGCACCCCGGCGCACTGCACGATGCGATGCCAGCGCGGATTACGCCCCGTGGTCTCGAGGTCATAAAAGTAAAAGCTATCCACCGTGCTCCGCCTCCCTCACAGCCCCGGAACCGGCGCCTTTTCCTCACCTTGCAATCCCCACACCCCGTTGGCAACCTTCAGGGCCTCGCCCAGGAGAGCATCCTCGTGTCCGAACGCCCCGAAACCCCGAGCGAAAGCGACGGCGCAGCGTCCCTGTGGACGCGCCTTGCGCTCTTTGCCGGCCCCCTGGCCGGGCTCCTCGGCGCCTGGGCCATGACCCAAGGGGGATGGGCGGAGGAGGCCAGCTACGCAGTGCTCATCACCCTATGGGTGGTGGTGTGGTGGGTCTTTGAACCGATCCCCATTCCCGTAACTTCGCTGTTGCCCCTGGCGCTCATGCCGGCCTTTGGGGTCCTGCCCCAGGCGGAGGTCGCCCGGGCCTACGGCTCGCCCCTCATCCTGCTCCTCCTCGGGGGCTTTATCCTATCCACCGCCATGGCCCATTCCGGCGCCCACCGCCGGGTCGCCCTCACCATGGTGCAGGCCTTTGGGTCCCACAGCAGCCGGCGCCTCGTGCTCGGTTTCATGGCCGCGGCCGCCGTACTGTCCATGTGGATTTCCAACACCGCCACCACGCTGATGCTCCTTCCCGTGGCCCTGGCCGTGCTCGAGCGCGCCCCCTCCCCGGCCCTGGCCACCCCCTTGCTACTGGGTATCGCCTTCTCCGCCAGCGTTGGCGGCGTAGGGACCCCCATCGGCACACCGCCTAACCTGATCTTTATGCAGGTTTATGAAAACACCACGGGCACGGCCCTAAGCTTTCTCGACTGGATGGGCTGGGGTGTGCCCGTCGTACTGGTCATGATTCCCGTGCTTTGGCTCTGGCTCACCCGGAACCTCGGCGCCCTGGGCCCCGTGACCGTGCCCCGTCCCGGTCCCTGGCGCCCGGCGGAAGCTCGGGTGCTGGGCGTTTTCGCCCTCACGGCCCTGGCCTGGATTACGCGCAGCGAACCCTTTGGAGGCTGGAGCGGTCTTTTCGGCATGCCTGGGGCCAGCGACGCCGGGGTGGCCTTCATCGCCATCATGATCCTCTTTCTTATTCCCGATGGCGCCGGCGGCAAGCTTTTGAACTGGAAGGTGGCGGAGCAGATTCCCTGGGGCATGCTGCTGCTCTTTGCCGGGGGCATCACCATCGCTCGAGGCTTCGAGGCCCAGGGCATCAGTGAAGCCCTGGGCACCCAGCTCTCGGCCCTGGCGTCCTTCCCCCCGGTGATCACCATGGCGGTGATCTGTCTGGTGATCACCTTCCTCACGGAAATGACCAGCAATACGGCCACCACCACGCTCATGATGCCCATCCTGGCGGCCGCCGCCCTCGGGGCGGGCCTTCCGCCGGAGCTGCTTATGGTCCCCGCGGCCATGAGCGCCAGCTGCGCCTTCATGATGCCCGTGGCTACGGCCCCCAACGCTATTATGTTTGGCACCGGGCGCTTCACCACGCGCACCATGGCCTCGGAAGGGGTGGTGCTGAATCTCCTCGGCGCCGCAGTGATCACCGCGGTGCTGATGCTCGTCCTCTAAAAGGGCGCGGCGCAGGCGCCCGCGCCTGCCGGTTCTACCGCCTCCGCCATAAGAGCCTGGCGCTGCCCCGGATCCAGCGCCCCCATGGCGGCGTAGAACGCCGGCAGGGCGCCCCCCTCCGCCGCCAGCGCCGCCTCGAAGGCCGGCACGGCCTGCTCATAGGTGCTGGTGGCAAGCAGCCGAGCCAGGGAGTGGGGCGGAGAAAAGTAGGCCTCGGCGCCCGGCCCCAAGGCCAGGGCCTCCGCCCGGTGCCGCGCCGCTCCCCACAGCGCCGCCTGAGCCGCCTTGCTTGGCCCGGGGCCTCTCCCTGCAAAGCGCTCGGCAAGGGCTACCCGCAGGGCCGACACCACCCCGGCAAAGCACGCGCGCTGCGCCGACCTCACCCCCTGAGCTTCCGGCGTTGCTCGCCCCTGCGCGGCGACCCAGCGCTGCCGCCCCGCTCGCCCCACGGCGGTGGCAAAGGCCTCGTTAAAAGCCGCCTCCCCGGGCACGTAGAGCACGGAGTGGGCAAGCTCGTGGAAAAGGAGCTCGGCTAGCGCTGCGGAGTCCTCCCAGGGAAAGGTCGACAGCAGCGGGTCCGGCAGCCAGCCCAGGGTGGAATAGGCCCCAGCGGCCCCCAGGTACACATCGTGGCCCTGGGCGCGCAGGCGATCCCCCTCGGCCCGAGCCCCCTCCCGGGAGAAGTAACCCCGGTAAGGCACGCAGCCGGCGATGGGAAAGCACCAGGTTTTCAAGGCAAAGGTGCCCGGGGGGACGGAAAAGACGTTGAACACCACGGCCTCCCGGTCCAGCGCCAGATAGCGCTGGTAGCGATGGCCCACGGGCAGGGCAAGGGTATGCTCCGCAAAGTGCAGGATCTGCTGGGCCTGGGTGAGGCCCTGCACCAGCGCGTCCGGTGTCGTCGCGTCGGCCTGCACCTCGGCCACGGGGCGACTCTTTGCGAGGAGCGCCCACTGACCGGATACGGCCTGCCCGTAAAAGGAGAGGGAGGCGCAGCCCCCCAGCCCCACGCTTAAAGCCAGCGCCAGCACCGGGACGGGCCAAAGACGGCGGCGGCGCCCCGCCCTCACCCTTGCCCCCGGGCGGCCAGGGCCGTGTAATAGCACTTCTGCCTGCGATGGGATGACGTCATGTTTGCTGCCCTGCGGGGTGTGGTCCTGGCCCTGTTTCTCGCCGTGAATACCATTGCCTGGGCAAGCCTAACCTTTCTGGCGGCTGCGCTGCGCCTGGTGCTCCCGAAGGCCTGGGGCGGGGACGCCCTGCGCCGGGCCATGAATGGCATCATCGACGGCTGGGTAAGCGGCAATCGCCGCGTCTTTGGCTGGCTCAACCCTACGCCGATTTCCATACAGGGCCTCGAGGGACTCGGCCGGGACCAGTGGGTCCTCGTGCTCGCCAACCACCAAAGCTGGACCGATATTCTCCTTTTGCAGAACACCCTGCGGCCCCACCTACCGCCGCTCAAGTTCTTCACCAAGCGCGAGCTGCTCTGGTTGCCCTTCCTGGGCCAGGCCATGTGGGCCCTCGATTTCCCCTTCATGCACCGCTATTCCCCAGCCTATCTAGAACGCCACCCGGAGAAGCGGGGCAAGGATTTAGCAACCACGCGCCGGGCCTGCGCCCACTTTCGCCATACCCCCACGGCGGTGATCAACTTTGTGGAAGGCACGCGCTGGACCCCGGAGAAGCACGCCGCCCAGGCCAGCCCCTACCCCAGGCTCCTAAGGCCCCGAGCCGGTGGCACCGGGTTCGTGCTCAGCGCCCTGGGGGATCAGCTCGACCGCTACGTCGACGTCACCTTGCGCTACCACACCGCGCACCCCAACTTCTGGCGCTATCTCTGCGGCCGCCTGGGTCCCGTGGACGTCATCATCGAGCAGGGCCCGCTCCCCGATGCCCTCCGAGGAGGCGACTACGGCGAGGACCCCGCCTTCCGCGACGCGGTGAAGACCTGGCTCGACGAGCGCTGGCAACGAAAGGCTATCCTCTTGGAAAACGTGACGGGGGACCGAGCGCCGTGAAGCCCCTCTACGGCGCCCACTTCGGGCTTCCCGAAGCCCCCTTTTCCCTAGCGCCAGACCCGCGCTTTCTCTACCTGAGCCCGGGGCACGAGGAGGCCCTGGCCCACCTGCGCTGGGGCCTGGCTCAGGCCGGGGCCTTCGTGGTGCTTACGGGAGAGGTCGGCACGGGAAAAAGCACGGTGCTGGCGGCCCTCCTGGAAGACCTGCCCGAAAGCACCGCGGTGGCTTACGTCCTCAATCCTCGCGCCAGCGTGCCCGCGCTGCTGGGCAGCATCGCCCGGGACTTTGGCTTTACTGCGGGCGGAGCATCGGGTGATGCCCCGGAGGCGCCCCAGGGGGAGGCGGAAGACCTCATGGAGCGCCTCTATGCAGGCCTCCTCACCCTTCACGGGGAAGGCAAGGA
>JAURCQ010000269.1 GCA_030828335.1 Gammaproteobacteria bacterium | reverse complement strand
CATGTCGCCCCCGAAGACCCGATCCCAGATAACCTTATGGGCGAAGGCGCCGAAGGCCGCCTGGCCGGGATCGTCGCTGTTTCTGGCCGCGACGCTCGAGGGGTAGATGGTGCTCATGACGGAGCGGTACCAGGCCTTTGGGTCCCGGCGGGAGAGGAGGATCTTCGCCTCTGGGAAGGCGGCGAGCTGGGCCTGCCAGAGGTTGCAGGAGGGCCAGTCCACGGTGGCGGCGTAGCCGGAGAAGAGGTCCGCCCAGTCCGTGTCCGCCCCCTCATGGGCGGCGATCCACCGGGGGAGGTGATCCCGATGCTTGAAGACCTCCACCATGTGATAGCAGGGGCCAAAGCCCAGCTGTTCCAGGGCCAGCTTCAGCGATAGGGTGCCCGTGCGCCCGAAACCGGCGCCAATGACCTTTAAACTCATCCTTCTTCCTCCCCAGGTTTTTTCTGAGCATAGCGCAGCTTTTTTCCGATCGCGTGGAACTTTTCCCGAAGGAACGAGTCAGCAAGGCAGTTCAAGGGGCGAAGAACCCTTGCTATGGTCAAAGCTCCACACGAGCGGGGAGGCTTGGGAGCGATGGAATTCCACTTTGGCAATGCCTGGACGGCGTTGGCGCAGGCGCTCGGGGATGCGCCGGCCCTGTCCTGCGAGGGGCAAACGCGCAGCTGGTCGGAATTCGATGACCGCGCGGGACGCCTTGCGACCGTGCTGGCCACCGCAGGCCTGGGGCCTGGCTCCAAGCTCGGGCTCTACCTTCTCAACTGCAACGAATACACGGAGGCGCACTTCGGCGCCTTCAAGCTTGGCGCCTGTCCCATCAACGTGAACTATCGCTATCAGGCCGACGAGCTCGTTTATCTACTCGAGAACTCCGACGCCGAGGCCGTGCTGTTCCATGGCCGCTTCGCCGATCGCATCGAAGAGATTCGGCCCCGCCTGCCCGGGGTGAAGCTTTACCTCCAGGTGGACGATGGCACGGAGGCGCCCCTGCTGGCGGGCGCCGTGGCCTTTGAAGCGGCCCTGGCTGAGGCGGCCCCGGGGACCTGGGCGCCGCGCCCCGCCGATGACGTCTACATCCTCTACACCGGCGGGACCACGGGCATGCCCAAGGGCGTGATGTATGAAAATGGCGCCTTCTGCGCCGCCATGGCCGCGGGCGGGCTGGCTATTCGGGGCCTCGAGCCCGCGGAGAGCGTGGAGGATCTGGTGGCCAAGGCCCAGGCGCTGCATGGCGCCGGCGCGGCGCCCGGGAGCCTCCCGGCCTGCCCCCAGATGCACGGCACGGGCATGTGGATTGGCACCATCATCCCCCTGCTCTGCGGGGGCTGCGTGGTCACCCAGCGCACGGCCCACTTCGACCCGGAGGTGCTGTTTCAGACCGTCGCCGCGGAAGGGGTAACGGACCTCACCATCGTCGGCGATGCCTTCGCCCGCCCCATGGTGGCGGCGCTCGATGCGGCGGAGGCCGCGGGAACCCCTCATGACCTCAGTCAGCTTGCCCTGATCAGTTCCTCGGGTGTGATGTGGTCCCAGGAAGTGAAGGCCGGGCTCCATCGCCACAAGGACTTCATGCTTTACGACGCCATGGGCTCCACGGAAGGGTCCATGGGCTCCTCCGTGGCCACCCGGGACGCCCCGGCCACCACGGCGCGCTTTGCCCTCGGGGAGAACGTGAAGGTCTTCACGGAGGATGACCGGGAGGTCACGCCGGGCAGCGACGAGGTGGGCCTCGTGGCCACGGCGGGGCTCGTGCCCCTGGGCTACTACAAGGATCCGGAGAAGTCCGCCCGCACCTTCCGGACCGTGAACGGCGTGCGCTACAGCTTCCCCGGCGACTTCGCCCGGGTCGAGGCGGACGGCACCATTACGCTGCTTGGCCGGGGCTCCCAGTGCATCAACACCGGGGGCGAGAAGGTCTACACGGAAGAGGTGGAGGAGGCGGTGAAGCGCCACGAGGCCGTCGCCGACTGTCTGGTGGTGGGCCTCCCGGATGAGCGCCTGGGCAATCGGGTGGTGGCGGTCTACGCCCTCACCGGGGCTGGGGCGGAATTGGATGAAGAGACGCTGCGCGCCTTTGTGCGCGCGCAGCTCGCCGGCTACAAGGTGCCCAAGGCCTTTGTGGCGGTGCCTCAGGTGCAACGCGCACCCAACGGGAAGGCGGATTACCGCTGGGCCCGTGCCACGGCGGAGGCGGCGGCCTAGGGCCCTCGCTTCCCCATCCCTGGCGCATCGGTCACCCTAGCCAGGGCAGAGAGACACGAAGATTGCCGTCCCGGGTCAGCGGGGCGCGGCCTTCTCGCGCCGTCGTTGGGTTTGGTCATCCCAGCGTGCGAGGAGTGATCTTAAATTTTCCATAACGTTGTCAGCTAAGGCTC
>JAURCQ010000268.1 GCA_030828335.1 Gammaproteobacteria bacterium | reverse complement strand
CTCAAAGAGGTCGATGTCGCTGAGGTTCATGCCCGCTTTCTTTAGCACCTTCTTCGCGGCGGGCACGGGCTCGTTCAGCATGAGCTGGGGGCTGCCGGCAGCGTTGGCCATGGCGCGGATCTTGGCCCGGGGCGTCCAGCCCTGGGACTTCGCGTAGGCTGGGGAGGCGAGGAGGATGGCGGCGGAGCCGTCCACGACGCCAGAGGAGTTCCCGGCGTGGTGCACGTGGTTGATCTTTACGTCCGGGAAGGCGCGCTTCACGAGCTGGTCGAAGGTTTCCCCAGTCTCGTCGAAGGGGGCGTCCATGAACTTCTCGAACACCGCCGGCAGCTGGGAGAGGCCCTCGAGGGTCGTCTGCGGCCGGGGGAATTCCTCGTGGTCCAGGGCCAGGGAGCCGTCTTCGTTGTAGACGGGCACCACGGAGCGGGCGAAGCGGTTCTCGGCGATGGCCGCCTTGGCGCGCTGCTGGCTTTCATAGGCCAGGCCGTCCACGTCTTCCCGGCTGATGCCTTCCAGGGTCGCGATAAGGTCCGCGCAGATGCCCTGGTGCCACTGGGGCTGGAGGTCCCGAAGGGTCATGTTGCCCGCGTCCATGAGGCCGCCCCCGGGGAGGGTCGCGGTGTAGGACATCATTTCCGTGCCCCCGGCGACCACGCAGTCTTCCATACCCGACATGATGCTGGCGGCGGCGAGGTTCACGGAGGTAATGCCGGAGCCGCAGAAGCGATCGAGGGTGACGCCGCTGGCGGCGGTGTTCCAGCCGGCGAGGAGGAGGGACATGCGGCCCAGGCAAGAGGCCTGCTTGCCCTTCTGGGAGCTTGTGCCCCAGATCACGTCGTCCACCTCGGCGGTGTTTAAGTCATTCCGCGCTTGCAGCGCCTTCAGCACCGTGGCGCCCAGGTGCTGGGGATGCAGATGGGAGAGGGCGCCCTTGCCCTGCTTCCCAATGCCCCGGGGCGTCCGCGCCGTGTCGATGATCCAAGCTTCTTGAGCTGCCATGTCCCTTCCCCTTAATCATTTGAATTAAGCCTGGGATCGAGTCTACGACGGCGCCAAAAAAAACCCCAGCGCGGAGGCTGGGGTTTTCGAGGGGCGATCCCGCGAGAGGCCGCCCGGGTTTTGCAATCGAGGCTTACACCCGTTCGATGATGATCGCCGGGGCCATGCCGCCGGCGGCGCACATGGTGACGAGGCCCGTGGCCTTGTCCTGGCGCTCGAGCTCATCGAGGATCGTGCCGATGAGCACGGAGCCCGTGGCGGCGATGGGATGGCCCAGGGCCATGGCACCGCCGTTCACGTTCACCTGGGCCGGGTCGAGGCCGAGGTCCCGGATAAACTTGAAGGCCACCACGGAGAAGGCTTCGTTGATCTCAAAGAGGTCGATGTCGCTGAGGTTCATGCCGGCCTTCTTCAGCACCTTCTTCGCAGCGGGCACGGGCTCGTTCAGCATCAGCTGGGGGCTGCCGGCGGCGTTGGCCATGGCGCGAATCTTCGCGCGCGGGGTCCAGCCCTGGGCCTTCGCGTATTCCGGGGAGGCCAGGAGGAGGGCGGCGGAGCCGTCGACGACGCCGGAGGAGTTGCCGGCGTGGTGCACGTGGTTGATCTTCACGTCCGGGTAGGCGCGCTTCACGAGCTGATCGAAGGTTTCGCCGGATTCATCCACGGGCATGCCCATGAAGTTCTCAAAGACCGCGGGCAGCTGGGACAGACCCTCGAGGGTCGTCTGGGGCCGGGGGAACTCTTCGTGGTCCAGGGCCAGGGTGCCGTCTTCGTTGTAGACGGGCACCACGGACTTGGCGAAGCGGTTCTCTTCGATGGCGACCTTGGCGCGCTGCTGGCTCTGGTAGGCGAGGCCGTCCACGTCTTCCCGGCTGATGCCTTCCAGGGTGGCGATAAGGTCGGCGCAGATGCCCTGGTGCCACTGGGGCTGAAGATCCCGAAGGCTCATGTTGCCCGCATCGAGGAGCCCGCCGCCCTGGGTAGCGGTGTAGGACATCATTTCCGTGCCCCCGGCCACCACGCAGTCTTCCATGCCCGCCATGATGCTGGCCGCGGCCATGTTCACGGAGGTGATGCCGGAGCCGCAGAAGCGATCCAGGGTGACGCCGCTCGCAGCGGTGTTCCAGCCAGCGAGGAGGAGGGACATGCGGCCGAGGCAGGAGCCCTGCTTGCCCTTCTGGGAGCTCGTGCCCCAGATTACGTCGTCCACCTCGGCGGTGTTTAGGTTATTCCGGGCCTCGAGGGCCTTCAGCACCGTTGCGCCGAGGTGTTGGGGGTGCAGGTGCGCCAGCGCGCCCTTGCCCTGCTTGCCAATGCCCCGGGGCGTCCGCGCCGTATCAATAATCCAAGCTTCCCGTGCAGCCACGTCCGTCTCCCTCATTCGTTTG
>JAURCQ010000267.1 GCA_030828335.1 Gammaproteobacteria bacterium | reverse complement strand
CGCGGGAAGGCCCTTCAGCAGGGCTACCCGGGCCCGGAAGCTCTCCTGAAAGTCGAGCTCCCCGCGCATGGCTTGTTCCGTGATCGCCGCCACCGCATCCCCCGCCCCCGCGCGGTGCGCCAGCTCATCGATCACTTCCGTCTCGATGAGCGTGGAGTCCATGTCGAAAGCCACCAGCCGTCGGTTCCGTCGGTAAACGTCGTCCCGCTGTACGGCGACATCGAGATCGAAGCGCTGGGCCACTTCCAGCATCGCCGCGCGCAGCTCGGCCTGATCGGCGCCGCCGCGAAGCGCAAACTCCACGCAGGCGCGGGGCTGCTCGGTCGCCTGAGCGGCTGCCGGGGACGACAAACGGCGAAGCGCCTCCACCCGAAGGCCCAGGGCGGCGAGGGGTGCGGTAAGCGCGGCAAATTCCGCGGCGCCCAGGCGCCGGGCCAGCACGGTCACAATAATTCGGGGCTCTTGCAGGGCCCGAGCCCAGCGATCCCAGGCTTCCGTGGTGAGCGCCGCGGAGCTGATGCGCGCCCCCAGGGGCTCGAGCGCCGCCTCAAGGACCTGCTGCACGGGCGCGAGGGCGTCCGCCGTCGCTTCATGCACCAAAGTCAGCAGGACCTGGCCCTGAAGCACACTCTGGGAGACGTCATCGAGGGCTACGCCGTGCTCCGCCAAAATTGCGCAGACGGTGGACAGCAGGGCAGGGTGCTCCGGGCCCCTAACGGTCAGCACAGCACGGGGTGCATTCACGAACACGGTTCTCCCTGTTTCCCCAAAAAAGAAGGCTGCAGCCCCGGGGCGGACTCTCTAAACTCTGCCTAGGGCTTCGGGCCCGAATCTAGCTAACCCAAGGATGCCATGACCCCTTTTGTTACCCGTTGTGCCCTGGCGGGCGGCCTTGCAACGGCCCTCCTTCTGGCGATCGCCCTTGCCGCGAGCGGCTGGGCTTACAACGCCGATCAGAAGGCCCTTCGGACCACCTATGGTAGCACCCTGGCCGAGCAGCTCGCTGCCAGCGCCATCGACCCGCTCCTCGCGGATGAGGCGCTGCGGCTCACGTCCCTGACCCAAGAGATGAGCCGCCTTTCCGGCGTCGCCTGGGCGGCTCTGTACGATCTCGACGGGCGGCGCCTCGCCGGGGGCGAGGGCGCCCCGGCGCAGGCCCCCGAGGCCGATGGGGCAACGCGCTTTCAACAGCCCCTGATCTTCGGACGGGAAGCCCTGGGCAAGGCCGTGGTTGCGCTCCCGACCCTCAGCGCCGGGCGCCAGGGCCCATCCGCTTCTCTCGCCGTGGCCGCGGGGCTCATTGCCCTCTTTACCGTCCTTGGCGGCCTTCTGGGTCGGCGCGTCGAGCGGCGCCTACACCAGCTTCGCCAGCGCCTCGAAGCCAAGCTTGGGCGGACCGTCGCGCCCCCGGACCCGCTGCAAGCCCTGATCCAGCTGATCGATCCGCCCCAGCAGATCGTTCGCACCCCGACGCGAGGAAAGGCGCCCGACGCCCTGGCGCTCACGGGAGACGAGGACGGCACTGGAGAAGATCTGCAGGATCAGGCCTACCTGCTGGTGATCAATCTCTTTAACCAGAGCCAGCTGAGCCCCCAGGCCCGGCAAACCCTCTTCGCCCAGCTGGGCCAGGCCCTGGATGGTCAGCTGGCGGGCACCGCTGGGCGCCGGGGCTTCCTGGCCGGTACGGGGATGGTGGTGCTGCTACCGCAAAGTTCCAGTAGCCTCGATCCGGCCCTGGACGCGATCCAACGCAGCCTGACGCTGCAGCGCTCGGCGCGGGCGGCCCTAGCGGAGGGGGACATCCCCGCCGAGCTGCGCTTTGGCCTCGAACGCTTAGAGGACGAGCACGCCGCCACCGCTAATCCGGAGACCCTGCTCACCACGGCGAGCGAGGCGGTCTACCGCACCATCACCCTCGCGGCCCTAGCCCGACCGGCAGGCCTGGTGATTGGAGATGCGGTCATGCGCACCGTGGATAAGGTCGGCGCCCTTTCCGCCGAGCCTGTGGCTGCGAGCGCCCTGGCGGCCCTGGGGGCCCAGGATCCGGCCTGGCGCGTGGCCGACCGGCCCGAGGCCCCCGCGCCTGCCCCGGAAGACGGAGCCGGTGGCGATAAGGGGGACGGGACGCCCTAGACGCGCTCGATCCGGTCCACCCGCTGGAAGCCCCGGGGGAGGCGCTGCCCCCGGCGCGCCCGCTCACCGCGGTACGCGTCGAGGTCGCTGGTCTTCATATTGAGATAGCGCGCCCCGGCATGGACCCGCAACGTGCCCTGGGCCGGTAGCGCGACCACCCCGCGAAGCACTTCCTCACCACTCACCACGCTGGCCTTGGGAATGCTCAAAATCTTGTTGCCCTTGCCCCGGGCCAGCGCCGGCAGTTCGGAGACGGGGAAC
>JAURCQ010000266.1 GCA_030828335.1 Gammaproteobacteria bacterium | reverse complement strand
CCTCGGCGCGCTGAATGAAGCGCTTACCCCCGGCGGGCAGGTCGTAGACGATCTCCGGCGCATGGAGTGCCATGTGATCGAAGTCGATAACGTTCACATCCCCGAGGTAACCGGGCTTCAGCACGCCCCGATCGAGGAGCCCCACCTGCTGGGCCGTTTTCTGCGTCAGCCCGTGCACCAGCCAAGGGAGAGAGAAGCCCTCCCCCCGGGTGCGATCCCGGCCCCAATGAAGCAGGGTCGAGGTGGGGAAGCTGGCATCGCAGAGGGTGCCGCAGTGGGCCCCGGCGTCGGATAGGCCAAAGAGCGTATGGGGATGGCTCATCATGGTCCGGACGTCCTCTAGATCGCCGCCCGTGTAGTTCATGATCGGGAAATAGAGCAGCTGCTTGCCGTCCTTCTGCACCAAGAGATCCAGCAAATAGCTTTCCGGGGAAACCCCCGCCACCGACGCCAGGGCGGCCACGGAGGCTTCCGGCGGCGGCTCGTAATTTGGCATTTCCGCCATGGGGAACATCTTGTGGTAGGCGGTCATGAGGAAGTGCACGAGGATGTTCTGGGGATCCCAGGCGTGCTGCTCCGCAAGGAGCTTTTCCCGGAAGGCCGGGTCGCGCAGGGCCCGCACCTTCTCTTCCAGGGGTGCCTGGCGCAAGGGCTTGTAGGCCTCGTGGAGAATGAAGGGGTTGAGGGTCGCCGTGAGCCCCATCACCACCCCCGTGGGCCGGGGCGGCACCTGGCCCCGCATATTCACCCCCTCGGCCTGGGCCCGGGAGATCTCCGCGAGCACCCGAGTCCAGATCTCCGGGTGCCGGTCATCCTGCTCAATGGTGAGGGAGAGGGGCCGCCCCGCCGCCTCGGCCATGCCGCGAATAAGGGCGAATTCCGCTTCGAAGTCCCAGAAATCGGCGATGAGCTGAAGCACGCCGCGATTCGTTTCCCGAAGGGCCCCGGCAATGCCCCATAGCTCGTCCGCTTCAGCCTTGAAGCTCGGGGTAGGGTTCCCGCCCCGATCCCGGTGCTTTTCCGTCCGGGAGGTGGAGAAGCCGAGGGCGCCCGCGAGGAGCCCTTCCTTCACAAGGGCGCACATCTTCGCCACGTCCTCGGCGGTGGCCGCCTCGAGGCGCGCGGCGCGATCGCCCATGACATAGCCTCGTAAAGCGCCGTGGGGAATCTGTAGCCCCACGTCGATGGCCAGCGGCGACCGGTCCACCGCATCGAGATACTCTGGGAAGCTCTCCCAGCGCCACTGGATGCCCTCAACCAGCGCAGTGCCGGGGATATCCTCCACCCCCTCCATGAGCTGAATGAGCCACTCGTGCCGCTCCGGGGCGCAGGGGGCAAAGCCCACGCCGCAGTTGCCCATGACCACCGTGGTGACCCCGTGCCCCGTGGAGGGGCTAAGGAAGGGATCCCAGGTCACCTGGCCATCGAAGTGCGTGTGAATATCCACAAAACCCGGCGTGACCAGCTGGCCCCGGGCATCGATTTCCTCGCGCCCGGCCCCGAGCTTCGGACCTACGGCGGCCACAAGGCCATCCTGCAGCGCCACGTCCATTTCCTGAGCCGGGGCCCCGGTACCGTCAATCACCGTGCCGCCGCGAATCACGCAATCAAACATCTCGCTTCTCCTCCCTAGGGCATGGCCCAAGACTGCCCGCGCCCCTCCCCCGAGACAAGCCTTCCCTGCCGTCGCGTCCCAGGAAGGGGCACGTTATGATCCAGCCTTCATTCACCACTGGGAGAAGGGCTGACCATGGAAATTCAAGGCAGCAACGCGATCATGGTGGGCGGTGCCTCGGGCATGTGCCTCGCCACGGCGGAAAAATTCGTTGAGCGGGGGGGCAAGGTTGCCGTCCTCGACCTAGAGAAGTCCGATGGCGCAGCCGTCGCCGAGCGCCTTGGGGGCCACTTCTTCCCCTGCAACGTCATGGACTACGCCGCCATGGAAGCGGTTATCGGTGAAGCCGTAGCGGCCCTCGGCAGCGTCCAATTCTGCGTGAACACCGCCGGCGGCGGCGTGGCGAAGCGCACCATCGCGAAGGACGGCAGCATGCATCCCCTGGAAGATTTCCAGCGGATCATTGACCTCAACCTCATTGCCTCCTTTAACGTGAACCGCGTGGTGGCGAGCCACATGGCGAAGAACGAGCCCAATGAAGTCGGTGAGCGCGGCGTCATGATCAACACCGCCTCCATCGCCGCCTTCGAAGGGCAAATCGGCCAGGTGGCCTACACGGCGGCCAAGGCAGGCATCGCCGGCATGACCCTCACCATGGCACGGGATCTCGGCACCATCGGCGTGCGGGTCATGACCATTGCGCCGAGCCTCTTTGCGACCGGTCTCACCGCCGGCATTCCATCGGAAGCGGAGCTGCAACTCACCAAGGACGCAGCCTTCCCGAA
>JAURCQ010000265.1 GCA_030828335.1 Gammaproteobacteria bacterium | reverse complement strand
CGTTGTTTCCCGCTTACGAAACGGTAAGCGCGGGCGCCATTTCTGCGAGCGACGATGAAATCTTCCAGCTGGCGCTGGACCTCGCGGCCCAGCGCCAGCTGCGGGGGCAGCTATCAGGCCCCGCGCGTGGGAATGCGCAGGCGGTTCGCCCGGCGTTGCAAGCCGTGTTTTGCATTGACGTGCGCTCCGAACCCCTTCGACGCGCGCTGGAAGCCCAGGACCCGGCCATCGAAACCCTAGGTTTTGCGGGGTTCTTTGGCCTACCGGTAGCTCACGGTCCAGGGGAAGAAGCGCGTTGCCCGGTGCTGCTCCGTCCAGCGGTGCGGAGCGAGCCTGGCGCGCCCCCGACCTTCGCTGCCCGATTGACCGGAAGCCTCGCGCGCCTGAGCGCCCTTGGGGCCTCGGCCCTGGCCTACGTGGAAGCCTTGGGCTTCGCCCACGGCGCGGCGCTGCTGGGGGCCGACCGCACCCCCCCAGCGCCCGTGGAGCCCGCCCCCCGCTGGGATGAGGCCTTGCCTCTGGACGAGCGCATCGCCATGGCGGCGACGATCCTTCGGGCCATGGGCCTCGGTCCAAGCCTTGCCCCCCAGGTGCTGCTGGTCGGCCACGGGGCGGCGTTGAATAACAACGCCTTCGCTAGCGCCTATCAGTGCGGCGCCTGCGGAGGCCACGACGGCGGGGTGAGCGCGCGCCTGGCGGCCGCCCTGCTTAATGATCCGTCGGTGCGGACCGGTCTCGCTGCTGAGGGCCTTCCCATCCCCGCGGAGACTCGCTTTCTAGCGGGGCTCCATGACACCGCAAGTGCAACGCTGCGGGTCTTTCCGGAAAGCGAAGTGCAGCTCACGCCCGAGGCCCGCGCCCAGGTGATGGGATGGCTGGAGAAGGCCTCGGCGGAGGTACAGCGCGCCCAGGCCCAGGGCTTACCCGGTGCCCAGGCCGCAACTTTGGGCGCCCGGGCGCGTCACTGGGCCCAGCCCCGCCCGGAATGGGGGCTTGCCGGCGCCCAGGCCTTCGTTGCCGCCCCCCGAGCCGTTACCCAGGGCTTAGATCTTCAGGGCCGCTGCTTCTTGCACAGCTACGATGCGGCCCTGGACCCTGAGTTCAAAACCCTCGAGCTTGTTCTGACGGCGCCGGTGGTGGTGGCCAGCTGGATCAGCCTTCATTACTACGGGGTGACCGTGGCGCCGGAGGTGCTTGGCAGTGGTAATAAGCTGCTCCATAACGTCGCCGGACGCTTTGGGGTGTTCGAAGGGGGGCGTCCCTGGCTGCGTACGGGCCTGCCCCTGCAGGCCATCCACGATGGGGCCCGCAGTCGCCACACCCCATTACGCCTCGCGGTCTACCTGGAGGCGCCGGAGGCCGCGGTGCTAGAGATCCTTGAGCGCTATCCCGGAGTGAAGGCGCTCTTCGACAATCAGTGGCTCTTTTTGTATCGCCTAGAGGCGGGCGCCGTGGTGGCGCGCTATCGCAGCGGCGCCTTTGAAACACCGGCGCACGCTTCGGATCAGGCGGCCTAGGGCAGGCGCTGGGCAATGTAGAAGCCGTAGCCCACCTGGTCGCCGTAGCGCCGGTAAAGGGCGGCCTCCTCCCGCGCCTCCTGGGCGAGGGCCTTAGCTTCCGGGTTCGCCCCCTGGCGCGTCAGGAAGGCGGGAAGGCTGGCTTCCAAAGGCTCATAGAAGCCCTCCAGCCAGCAGGCGGGGGGGAGGGGGAAGTAGCCCACGGGGCGAAACCCCTGCTCTTCGAGGATCGCAAGCTTAGCGCTCGCCGTAGCCACCTCCGGATAGGCCGCGTTCCAGAAAGCCTCCAGCGGCGCCGCGCGCTGGGCCGTCAGCCAAGTCAGCTCGCTGACGGCGAGGAAACCTCCGGGCTTCAGAAACGGGCGCCAGGCGGCGAGGCCCGCGGCAAAGCCTAGGTTGTAGATCGCGCCTTCGGACCAAAGCAGATCGAGGCTTTCCTGAGGGAAGGGCAGGCTCGAAAAGTCTGCAGCGCGAGTTTCCACGGCGGCCAGAAGGCCCGTGCTGGGCCGGCGTGCCTCGAGAGCGGTGAGAAAAGCCGGTAGCTGGTCGATGGCCGTCACCGTGCCCGGAAGCGCCTGAGCCAGCACCCAGGTGGCCGCCCCGGTGCCGCAGCCAAGGTCGGCGATCTGCAGCGGCGTTGCCGAAGGAAGGCCCGCGGCCTCGGCGAGAGCGAGCGCCTGTCGGGTAGACGCCTCGCTGCCCGGACCGAGACGGGCAAGGCCTTGATAAAGGTCGGTGATGAGTTCGAGCATGCGCTGGCCCCTCCCGGAAACAGCGGCTGAGGATAGCAGGCGCGCTTTGGGTGCAGGGACGCAGGGGGACGGCGCTCTTTTTGTGCGCTGCGCCCGGTGCCTGCGCAGCAAGCGCCCTGGGCTCGCCTGCCCGCTCCG
>JAURCQ010000264.1 GCA_030828335.1 Gammaproteobacteria bacterium | reverse complement strand
TGTTCCCCACCAGAGACAGCGTGGAGCCGCGAAGGAGAATGTCGCCGCCATTGCCCGTGGCACCGGCAAGGCTCTCCGAACGCACTTCACTCCCGTCGAGCGTGAGGCTCGGAGCCGTTAGGGTAACGCTGCCTGCATCGGCGCCCCCGGTGGTGTTCGCCTCAAGCACACTAGCTGTGAAGCGCAGCGTGTTATCTCCCGTCAGGTTCAGCAGAGCCCCCGCGCCGTCAGCGCTTTGGTTGGAGGCGGTGATCGAAGACGCATTAACGAAGAGCTCTGCTCCTCGAAGCTGCAGCCGATTAAGCCCGCCTCCTGCTGTGCGCGTCGCCAAGCGGCTGCTTTGCACCGTCACCAGCTGCCCCCCAACGATGGCAAGCTCAGCCCCTTCTGTGGGCCGCATGGCGATCCCTGGCCGTGCCGCGAGGAGATTGGAATTCACAAGGGAAAGCGCTCCGGAAGACGACAGCCCGAGGGAAGGGGCCTCCAGACGCGCCTCGGAGAGGCTCAGCTGGGGAGCGGTGAGTGCCAGGGCCTCCGGAACACGCAGGGTCACTCCGCTTAGGCTAAGCGCGTCCGTTGCCCTCCCCAGCAAGAAGGTGTCCGGCATCGCCTCGGACAGCGCGTTGGTCAGGCCAAAGCGCGTCCCATCGCTAAAGCGGAGCTCCTCCGCCACCGCAAGCTGGATTTGATCGGCGCCGGAAAACGCGGCGCCCGAGGCCAGCGCCAGGCCCTGGCCATTAAACAAAAAGAGGGAAGCGCTACTCGGAAGTCCCGTCCCCCCGTCAATGAGCCGGAGGGGACCGGAGAGCTGGCTGTCTTCTAGCCCTCTTACCCGGGCAATCACATTCCTGACGGAAGGTGCCGTGCGCACCGTAAGTCCCTGCCCAGGATAAAGGCTCAGGGCCGAGAAGCTTAGAAACTGATTGGCGCCAACCACTTGGCTTTCCCTCGGCCCTACGGTGGCCTCCCCCGCCCCATTGAAGGATAGGGTCGGGGCCGGCGCGAAGGCCGCGTCGAGCGCCAGGGGCGCAAAGCTCACCCCTAGGGGGGCGGTAATCGCCAGATTCACGGCTCCGGACTGGTCACGCACGCGAAAGCGCTCCCCGCCAGCAAAGCGCACCGTGTCGGCTTGATGCAGAAACAGCGTGCTGGCCGTATCGAGGCTCGCCTCGGGCCCCACCACCATGCCCTGGGGATTAAGAAGATAGAGCGTCGCGTCAGCGCTGAGCGCGCCATCAATACGCGTGCCTTCAAGCCCCGTCACCCGCGCCACAATGGCCTGAATGGAGGGCGCTAGGGCTTGAAAATGCAGGCTTTCTGTAGCCCCAACGTTAAGCGATGCAAAGCTATGGAAAAGATTTTGACCGTTAGAAGACAGCGCACCGAAGGCCTCGGGGACCAGCATGGGGCCTTGTAGGGACCCCGAAGGCCCCAGGGAACCATCGAAGGTGAGCTCGCCATGGGAGGGCGCTCCCAGCAAGAGGGTGCAGGCAAGGGCAAGGGGACGAACGCGAGCCCCGGCTCGGACCTTTGAAGAAAGCACCTTCATCGCGGCTCAGCCTATTAATGAAAATCATTGATAGGCTTTTACCGAAGCCAACAGCTTTTGTCTAACGCGCCCGCCCTAGGCCCGCCCTTGCTCTAGATGCTCCTGAATCTCCTCAAGGCTTAGGCCTTTCGTCTCCGGGGCGTACTTGAGCACCAGCACGGCGCCGAGCCCGGGGCCAATGGCCACCAGGGTAATCGCCCAGGAGATGCCCATCACCGGAATCAGCGCGGCGATCATGAGGGGCACGAGCACCTCCGTCACCCGACCAAAGAGGTTCGTGGTCCAGCCGTACCCGGTAGCGCGAAGATCCGTGGGAAAGAGCTCGGAGGCATAGACGTGGGTGGCCCCGATAGCGCAGTTGAAGAAGAACACGGTGGCGATATGCCAAAAGTATTGCCCGGGCACCGTTTGGGTGTGGAACAGCCCCACGATGGCCACCGCCGCGATGGCGTAGAACGCCGCGCAGGTGATTTTTCGACCGAGCCGATCGATCAGCTGCCCCGCCAGAAGATGACCGAAGGCGCCAGCGATGTAGGCCCACATCACCACATCCCCCACCTCCGCCGGGGTCATGCCCACGTCCTCCCGAGCATAGATCGCCCAGTAGGCCACGGAGGGGGCGATGACCAGATAAACGCAGTTCCACAAGAGGGACACGATGTTCACCCGGGGTAGATAGCGCGGCTCGAAGAGTCGCTTCGCCTCGGCCACCTGGTGCGCCAGGGTTTGGCTGAGCGTCATGACAGCACGCCCGGAGGCCACCGCCGTAAAGCGGGCCGTTTCCCGAACCCCGAAATAGAGCACGGGCAGAAGGAATAGAGGCAAAGCGCCGATGAGATAGAGCCCTCGCCAGTGAGCGGCGTCATAGGGGATCGCCAA
>JAURCQ010000263.1 GCA_030828335.1 Gammaproteobacteria bacterium | reverse complement strand
CCACCATTCCCCTGAACGTGGAAACGCAGGTCGATGAGCTTAAGGTGCCCGAACCCATCGCCAACCTGTCGGCGACCTTCGGCGCCACCATCGGGCAGAACGGCTGCGCCGGCATCTACCCCGCCATGCTTGCGGTGATGATCGCCCCGTCCATGGTCATCGATCCCATGAGCTTCGACTTCATCCTGCCCCTGGTCGCCATCGTGGCCATCAGTTCCTTCGGTATTGCCGGGGTGGGCGGCGGCGCAACCTTCGCGGCGCTGGTGGTGCTCCCGGCCATGGGCTTTCCGGTGACCGTGGCGGCGGTGCTGATTTCCGTGGAACCGCTGATCGATATGGCACGCACAGCCCTCAACGTGAACGGCTCCATGACCGCCGGAGTGCTTACCGGGCGCTGGCTGGGGAAGGGGTCGGAGGCCTAAGAAGGACCTGAGGGACGAGAAGCCCGGCCAAGCGGCCGGGCCCGAACTTGGACTTACGGGTCGAGCCGCGCCGCAGCGGAACCGCTAAGCACCACCACCCCATCCTGATTCTTCGTTTCCACGGAGAACTCGGCGATGGGCGTACCGTCTACCGTTTCCATGGCCGTCACGGTCGCCGTGGCGAAGAGATCATCCCCGGGCCAGACCTGGGCCGTGAAACGCACCCCATAGCGCGTCAGGCGCCCATCCCCCACCGTATCGGTCAGGAGGCGGCCGGTCATGCCCATGGTGAGCATGCCGTGAGCGAAGACGCTGGGATAGCCGGCCACTTCTTTGGTGAAGATTTCATCGGTGTGGAGCGGGTTGTAGTCCCCGGAAGCCCCGGCGTACTGGACGATCTGCGTGCGCTTCAAATCTTCCACCAGGGTGCAGGAAAAGCTGTCGCCCACCTTCAGTTCGCTTGCTTTTAAGGCCATGAGATCCCCTCCCTATGCTTCCGCCGTGGCCGGACGTTCGGTGCGAACCCCAATGCCCCGGGCCGTCACCACCAGGTCGCCGTTCTGATCCCGGTATTCCGTAATGGTCTCCTGGAACAGCAGCTTGCCGCCCCGACGCCCCTGCTTCTCCCAGCTCTTGCCGGGCTTAACGGTGGCCGTCAGCACGTCCCCGGCCTGGGGATGGCGGTGATACTCATAGTGCTGCTCCGCGTGGAGCCCACCGCCGTTGCCGCCACCGCCAGAGCCCGGCTGAGCCCCCGTGGGGTTCTTGCCGGAACCAAACCAGGGCGCGCCGATCTTCGGACGCAGCACGTAGTCAGGGTCGAACTGGGCCGAAGACTGCACGAAGGTCGGGGGGGCAATGACCGCCCCGGGCTCCGTGGCCTTGGCGGCCTCGGGATCGTGGTAGATCGGGTTGGGGTCGCCCACGGAGCGGGCGAACATCATGATGTGGCTGTATTCCACGGGAAAACGATCAACGGCCATTAGGCTTCTCCTCCCTCAAAAACAGGCTTGATCATGGCGCAGGCGCCGGTCGAGCGCCAGCGGCTAGCGCCCCTGCCACTGGGGCGGGCGCTTTTCGAGGAAGGCCCGAAGCCCCTCCTTCTTATCCTCCGTCTCGCACAGGGCGCCCTGGGCGAACTTTTCCAGCGCAAGCCCTGCCACCAGGCTCGCTTCCATGCCTGAGTGCACCATGGCCTTCATGAAGCGCGGCACGAAGGGCGCGAAGGTCGCCAGGTGCTCGGCCATGGCCTGGACCTCCTCCAGGAGCGCCTCCGGCGCCGTCAACTTGGTGACCAGACCGATGGACAGGGCTTGCTGGGCATCGATGGGCTCGCCCATGAGCAGCATGTGCATGCCCCAGCCCCGGCCCACGATGCGAGGTAGGCGCTGGGTAGCGCCACCCCCAGGAATGATGCCGAGCTTCCCTTCCGGCGTGGCGAAGGCTGCCGTTTCGCTGGCCACGCGCACATCGCAGCCCAGGGCCACCTCGAGGCCCCCGCCATAGCAGAGGCCGTTGATGGCCGCGATGGTGGGCTTGGGCAGGCGCTCTAGGCGCTCCGCGAGACCTTGGACGATCGGCTCGAGGGCTTTCTTGAGATCTCGATGCTCCACCTCGGCCAGGTCCGAGCCCGAGGCGAAGGCTTTGCCCCCCGCGCCGGTGAAGGCCAGCACGCGAACGGCGTCGTCATGCTCCGCGAGGGTCACGGCCTGATGCAGCTCCTCGAGCGTGCCCAGGGAAATGGCATTGCGCTTCGACGGGCGATTCAAGGTGATCAAGGCCAGGGGACCCCGCACTTCATAAAGAACGTTTTCGAAGGTCGCGGACATGGCGGGGGTCTCCTTAGCAATGGGAGCGGCAGGCTAGCCCGGGGCAGCCCTCACGATCAATAATGTGCTTCCCTTTGCCTCGGACCCTAGCGCCATGGCCGACGCCCCTGTTCTCGAGCTTTCCATGCTGACGGACCCGGCCAGCTTCCTACCCTGGGCCTTACACACGCTTGGTGCCCTATT
>JAURCQ010000262.1 GCA_030828335.1 Gammaproteobacteria bacterium | reverse complement strand
GTCGCAGCAAGGCCCAACCCTTGGATCCTTGAGCGTGCCCCGGTGGATCTCTCGGCCCTTCGCTACGAGTTTGACGGCGGGTCTTACGACCTTGCCCACTTTCTCGAGCACAACCGAACCAATGCCCTGCTCGTTCTCAGGGACGGCAAGATCGTCCAAGAGATTTACCGAAACGGCGCAGACGAAGAGAGCCGGTTCATTTCCTTCTCCGTCGGCAAATCCCTGACCTCCTCCCTGCTGGGCCTGGCGCTGGCCCAGGGCGCTCTACCGTCCCTCGATGTTCCCGTGACCACCTACGTGCCGAAGCTAAAGGGCACGGGCTATGACGGGGCTTCCGTGCGCGATCTGATGCAGATGGCTTCCGGCGTTTTCATGAACGAGGACTACGACATCCATTCCGAGGAGCCCAACCTTTTTGCTGAGGGGATCTATCAAACCTGGTTCACCGAGGCGCTTCGCTTCTCAGACTTTGCGGCGACGCTGGATCGGGCCGCGCTTCCGGGGACGGCCTTCAACTACAACACCTTTGATACGCAGGTTCTGGGGTCGGTGCTGGAGGGGGCGACGGGGCAGCGCTTCACCGATTTCCTTGGGGAGGCCCTTTGGGGGCCCCTGGGTATGGAATCGGATTTGCTGATGACCATGGATAGCACCGGGGAGGACCGGGAAGCTCTAGCCGGGGGCGGCTATCTCATGACGCTCCGGGACTTCGGACGTTTCGGACAAATGATGCTGAACGGCGGTGTGGCTGATGGGCGTCGGATCCACGCAGAGGCCTGGGTGGAGGAGGCGACCACGGCGGATCCCGCGAAGCCCTTTCTTCAGGTGGGGGCGATTGATGACGACGGCGTTCGGGTGGGCTACCAGCATCAGTGGTGGCTCTTTCCCCAGGGGGACTACAGCGCCGAGGGCGTCTTCGGCCAGTACATCTACGTGATGCCTCGGCATAACTTGGTCATCGTAAAACTCAGTTACTGGGAGGAGGCCTGGGTGGCGGAGAAGGCTCAGGAAAGCCTGGCCTTCTTCAACGCTCTGGGCGAATTTCTGGCCGAATAGGTTGGTCTTCAGGAGGGCAAGGCAATGGTCATTACGCTGGTACAAATCCCGGGGGAAAAGCGAGACGTGGACGCCGCCATTACCGGTGGTAAGGCGTCTACGCCGACCTACCTTGGGCTCGACGGGCTGTTGATGAAGTACTACCTCAACGGTGATGAGGGCGGTGGCGGGGTCTATCTCTGGGCGTCCCGGAAGAAAGCAGAAGCGTGGTTCAACGACGACTGGTGGCCCATGATGGAAAGCCGCTTTGGAGTTCGCCCCACACTGACCTACTTCGATTCCCACGTGATCGGCGATAACGTGGTCGGAGAAGTGCGCATCGAGCGCTAGGCCTAGGGAGGCGGGGCATGCGCGTAGCCATAGAGATTCCGAGGGTAGAGGCGGGGCAGCTTGCCCTGCTCCGGGACTGGGTCACCCTCGCGGAGCGCTTGGGCGTCGCGACCGCCTTTGCTGCGGAGGCCTGGTGGAGCGACGCGGTCACGCCGCTCGCCTATCTGGCGGCGCACACGGAACGCATTCAGCTGGGCACGGGCATCATGCAGGTCACCGCGCGCACGCCCGCCATGACTGCCATGACCGCGCTGACCCTTCACGACCTCACCGGCGGGCGCTTCATCCTTGGCCTGGGCGCCAGCGGGCCCCAGGTCGTGGAGGGACTTCATGGCGTGCCCTTCAATCCGGCCTTAACGCGCCTTCGGGAAACGGTTGAGATCTGTCGCATGATTTTTGCCGGGGAGAAGGTGGTCTACGAAGGGAAGACGCTCACCCTTCCGCGCCCCGGAGGGCAGGGCAAGGCGCTGCGCATCGATCATGCGCCGGCTTCCATCCCCATCTATCTGGCAACCTTAGGCCCAAGGGCATTGGCCTACACGGGGGCCGCGGCGGAGGGATGGCTGGGGACCTCCTTCTCCCCCGATTATCCCGAGGCCCATTTCGAGCACCTTGAGGGCGGCGCCCGGGAGGCGGGACGGGATCTAGAGACCCTAGATCGCTGCGTATCGGCCCGGGTGAGCTTTGGCGATGATCTCGAGGCCCTCCTGGCGGAGCGCCGCCCCGGGGTGGCCTTCACCCTGGGCGCCATGGGCTCGGGGGACACGAACTTCTACGGCGAGGCCTTCCACCGTGCGGGTTTTGAAGCCGTTGCCCGGGACATCCAGGCCCGCTGGCTTGCAGGAGATCGCAAGGGCGCTGCAGCGCTTGTGCCCGACGAAATGATCACGGGCTTTCAGCTGCTCGGCTCCGATGCGCAGGTGAAGGCGCGCATCAAGGCCTACGAAGCCGCGGGCGTGACCACCTTGAAGCTTGGGCTTGATGGCGCTGGCCCCCTGGGTCCGGCCCGCTTTGAGGCCCTCGAACGATTCATGGATCTGCTTAAGGACGACGCATGA
>JAURCQ010000261.1 GCA_030828335.1 Gammaproteobacteria bacterium | reverse complement strand
AGGTATCATTGCCCCCACTCGCATCACCCCGCTCGGCCGGCACTGGGTGCGCCCCCCTTTGGCACCTAGGCCCCTGTTTAAAAAGGTTTTTAGATGGCTCAGTACGTTTATACGATGAATCGGGTCTCGAAGATCGTGCCCCCGAAGCGCGAGATCCTGAAAGACATCTCCCTGTCCTTCTTCCCCGGCGCCAAAATCGGCGTGCTCGGTTTGAATGGCGCGGGGAAATCCTCCCTCCTGCGCATCATGGCGGGGGTGGACAAGGAGTTTGAGGGCGAGGCCCGGCCCCAGGCCGGCATCAAGATCGGCTATCTGCCGCAAGAACCCGAACTCGACCCGGACAAGGACGTGCGCGGCAACGTCGAAGAGGGCGTGGGGGAAACCAAGGCCCTCGTGGACGAATTCAACGAGATCTCCATGAAGTTCGCCGAACCCATGGACGACGACGAAATGAACCGCCTCCTCGAGCGCCAGGGGGAGCTGCAAAGCGCCATTGATGCCGCCCAGGGCTGGGATCTGGAGCGCACCCTCGAGATCGCCGCCGACGCCCTGCGCCTACCGCCCTGGGACGCGGACGTCACCAAGCTCTCCGGCGGGGAGCGGCGCCGGGTGGCCCTGTGCCGCCTGCTGCTGTCGAACCCGGACATGCTGCTGCTCGACGAACCCACCAACCACCTCGATGCGGAATCGGTGGGCTGGCTTGAGCGCTTTCTCACCGAATACCCGGGCACCGTGGTGGCCATCACCCACGATCGCTACTTCCTCGATAACGCGGCCCAGTGGATCCTCGAGCTCGACCGGGGTCGGGGCATTCCCTACGAAGGCAACTACTCCACCTGGCTCGAAGCCAAGGAGAAGCGCCTTGCCCAGGAAGCGCGGGGAGAAGCCAGCCGCCAGCGGGCCCTCAAGGCCGAGCTGGAGTGGGTGCGCTCGAATCCCAAGGGGCGACAGGCGAAGAGCAAGGCCCGCCTTGCCCGCTTCGACGAGCTGAACTCGAAGGAATACCAAAAGCGCAACGAAACCAACGAGATCTTCATTCCCCCGGGCCCGCGCCTGGGCGATGTGGTCATCAACTTCGACGGCGTGCAGAAGCAGTTCGGCGACAAGGTCCTCTTCGAGGATCTCTCCTTCATCATCCCGCCGGGGGCCATTGTGGGCATTGTCGGGCCGAACGGGGCCGGTAAAACCACCCTCTTCCGCCTGATCACCGGCGACGAGCAGCCCGATGGGGGCACGGTCACGGTCGGCGAGACGGTGCAGATCGCCAACGTCGGCCAGATGCGCGACGACCTCGACAACAGCAAGACCGTTTGGGAAGAGGTCTCCGACGGTTTCGACATCATCGAAGTGGGGGGCTTTGAAATCCCCAGCCGGGCCTACATCGGCCGCTTCAACTTCAAGGGTTCGGACCAGCAAAAGCGCGTGGGCGACCTCTCCGGCGGGGAGCGCAACCGGCTCCAGCTGGCGAAGCTCCTGAAGCAGGGCTCAAACGTGCTCATGCTCGACGAACCGACCAACGACCTGGACGTGGAAACGCTCCGGGCCCTGGAAGACGCCATGCTGGAGTATCCCGGCACGGTGCTCGTCATCAGCCACGATCGCTGGTTCCTCGATCGCATTGCCACCCACATCCTCGCCTACGAAGGGGAGGGCAAGGTGGTGTTCTTCGAGGGCAATTACCAGGAATATGAGGCAGACCATAAGAAGCGCTTAAGCGCCGCCGGGCTCGACCCGGATCGCCCCCAGCGCATCAAGTACAAGCGCCTCGCCTGAGGCGCGCATCACCATCCGGGGAGGGATGACCATGACCACCATTTACGGACACTGCGCACCGGCCTTCGAAGGGGTGAAGGCCGCGTTTCAGGACAACTTCGATCAGAACCGGGACGACGGCGCCTCCGTGTGCATCACCGTCGACGGCACCCCGGTCGTGGATCTCTGGGGCGGCACCCGGGATGCGGACCACAGCCTGCCCTGGGAAGAAGATACGGTGGTCAACGTCTACTCCACCACCAAGACCATGGCGGCCCTCACCATGCTGCTGCTGGCGGACCGGGGCGTTTTTGCCCTGGAAGACTCCGTCGCCAAGTGCTGGCCCGAGTTTGCCGTCGAGGGGAAGGGCGACGTCACCATCGCCATGCTCCTGGCCCATAGCGCCGGTCTCTCGGGCCTCGACACGCCTGCCAAGGGGGAAGCGCTCTACGATCACGACGACATCGCGGCCCGCCTCGCCGCCCAGGCGCCCTGGTGGACGCCGGGCAGCGCCAGCGGCTACCACGCCCTCACCCAGGGCTATCTGCTCGGGGAAGTGGTGCGGCGCACCACGGGGAAGACCCTAGGTACGTTGTTCCGGGAAGAAATCGCTGAGCCCCTGGGCATCGACTTCCACATCGGCACCCCGGAAAGTGTGGATCCGCGCATAGGCGATCTCATCCCCCCGGATCAGCATCTC
>JAURCQ010000260.1 GCA_030828335.1 Gammaproteobacteria bacterium | reverse complement strand
CGCGATCGCCTAGGCGCTTTGCTGCGCTGAGGCCGTGACCCCCGTGGGCATGGGGCAGCTCACCCCCGTGCCGCGCAGGCCGCAGTAGCCATCGGGAATCTTCGACAGATACTGCTGGTGGTAGGGCTCGGCGTAGTAGAACGTCGGCGCCTCGGCAATCTCTGTCGTGATGGGCCCAAAGCCCGCGGCCCGCAGGGCTGGCTCAAAGGCCGCCTTCGAAGCCTCCGCTGCCGCCAGCTGGGCATCCGTCGTGCCGTAGATCGCGGAGCGATACTGGGTACCGATATCGCCGCCCTGGCGCATCCCCTGGGTGGGGTCGTGCTCATTCCAGAAGCGCTCTAGCAGCGCCTCATAGGTAATCACGGTGGGATCAAACACCACGAGCACCACCTCCGCATGCCCCGTGCGGCCGCTGCACACTTCCTCGTAGGTGGGATTCGGGGTGATGCCCCCCTGATAGCCCACCGCCGTGCTGTAGACCCCATCGAGCTGCCAAAACAGGCGCTCCGCGCCCCAGAAGCAGCCGAGGGCAAAGTAGGCCACCTCGCGGCCCTCGGGCCAGGGGCCTTGGAGCGCCGTGCCCAGGGCGTGGTGATGTTCCGGCACGGGCATGATGGCGCTGCGCCCGGGCAGGGCTTCATCGGCAGTAGGTAGGGATTTCGGTTTGGAAAAGAGTGCCATGGGGGTCCTCCTCGTTGAGCGCCTGATGGTGCGCATTCGCAGGGAAAGAGACAAGCCCGGCCGTCGCTCTGCTATGCTCGAGCCATGAGCGCGTCCTTCGTCAACGGCCCCGCCGGCCTCCCCAAACGCCTCCCTGGGCTCGCCCTTGGAGTGTTTTCGTTGCTCCTGCTTTTAGCGGGCTGCGCCCAAACTCCGGGGTCGGAGGGGGCTTCGCCCTACGAGGCCCTGGTCGAAGACTTGAAGGCAGGCGCCCCGCGCTGGGACGAGCTCGACCCCACCTTCCTCGCCAGCGCCGATCGCAACGAACGCTTAAGCCGTCGCCCCGCCCTTCGCGGACGGGCCCTTCGAAGCGGCGCTGAAGGGGAGCGAAGCCGCCTCAAGGCGGCCCTCGAGCGCCTTGGGCTCTACTACGGGGATATGGACGCCCATGCTCAGGCCTTTCGCGCAGCGCTCAGCCTAGAAGCGGCGGAGGCAGCCACCCATCACCGAAGCGCCCTCCAGGCCCTCGAGAACCGCATCGCCGCCAGCGGCGAGGGCACCCCCGAGGCCCCCTATGCGGTGCTCACGGCCCAGGACGCCTTCGATTGGCTCCGCCAGCGGAAGATCGCCACCGTCGGTGCGCTCTACCAGGGCGACGACGACGCCGGAACGCTCCAGCTTCTCATTCGGGTCCAGGAGGCCCAGGGCGAAGGGCTGAAGAACTGGATCTTCGATTTAACCCCCACCTTTACCGCCGGTGCCCAGTGGGCCCAGGCCATGGGGGCAGACAGCAAGCCCTCGGCCTACATCGCCACCCGCGCCCAGCAGGGCGATCCCGCCGCGCAAACGGCCTATGCGCTGCGGCTCTGGCGCGAAGGCTCGGGGCTTGGCCCGGAAACGGTGAGTTGGCTCCAGAGCGCCAGCGAAGCGGGCAACCTCGTAGCCCGGGAGCTTTTAGGCACGGTGTACCTGGCCCTCGCCGCCCGACGGGAGGGGGAGGAGCAAAGCCGCTTCCTCGATGCGGCGGTGGATCAACTACTCCTCGCCGTGGCCCAGGGCTCGGCGGAGGCCATGGTCAATCTGGCCAAGCTCTACCTCAGCGGCCACTTTGGGGAAGAAAACCGCAGCGCGGGCGTGGCCCTTCTGCGCCAGGCCATCGCCCGAGACAACCTCGACGCGGAGGTGCTCCTCGCGCGCCTCGAATACAACGGTCAGCTCGTAGCCAAGGCCGAGGCGCAAGCGCTTGAGCGTCTGCATCGCGCCGCCGATGCAGGCCACCCGGACGCCCAGCTGTTCTCCGTGCGGGAAAAGCTCAGCACGGAGCAAGCCCTCGATGACCAAGCCCAGGGCTGGCTCACCGGCGCGGCGGAAAGCGGCCTAGCCGATGCCATGCTGCTCCTGGGTTCCCTCTACGCCGATGGCGTCCACTTCCCCCAGGATGACGAGCTTGCAAAGCGCTGGCTTAGCGCCGCGGGCTTAAGCTCCGGGGAGGCAGAAACCATTAACACCGCGGCCTGGATCCTCGCCGTCGCGGAGCGGCCTACTCTTCGAGCGCCAGCCCTGGCCCTGCGGCTCATGGACGCGCTTATGACCCGGGATGAGGCCGCCGCGGCCAACCCCGCCTACCTGGATACCTGGGCCGCCGCCGCGGCGGCCACGGGGGACTTTGAACGGGCTGTCGATATTCAGCGGCGCGCAGTCACCGCCGCCGAGGCCCTCGACAACCCCCCCTTTCTGCCCGTGCTTCGGCAGCATCTTGAGCAATTCGAAGCCGGCGAGCCGGTCTTCGAAGCCGTCCCGTGAGCCCACCCCAGGGGACCTGG
>JAURCQ010000025.1 GCA_030828335.1 Gammaproteobacteria bacterium | reverse complement strand
TTTCCATTGGCATCAATAATCACCCAATTGCGATGATGGAGTTTCATGGTACTAGCACTTAGGTTTTTAATATTCACCTGATAGGCCCATACATAGTGGCTTTCTTGGGGAGAAGACTGATCATCGAGAAAATAAGGAATGCTTTTTTCATTGTTCGATCTCCCTGTGGACCATTAGGGAGTAACTCGATAGGACGCTCTTCTCCAGCTATTTTCGCAAGACGTGCGGGATAGGGGGCCCTTTGTAATTGTCCCTTTCATTAAACGGCAGACGCGCTTACGCCGTCCCCGGCGGGCACCCCAACTGTGCGCTGAGCTGGTGAAGCGTCGCTTCCGCCCGGGCGCGAAGCCCGGCGTCCGTTGCGCTGCTCACGGGATGGGAAATCACCGCAAAGCCATAGGCGGCGTCCCCAAGGGCGCCGGCCATGGCCTCGGCCGCATCCACAAAGGCTTCCGTCATTACCCCCAGGGCGGGGGTCCCACGGCGCTCGGCGGCCATCGCGTCATGCAGACTGCACGACGAACAGCTGCCTCAGTCGCCCAGGCCCGTGATAGCGAAGTCCCAGTGCGCCGCTTGGTCCAGGATCTCCCCTTCCGCCGGGGCGCTGTAATTCCCCTTGGTGCGCCAGTGCACCTCAGCGACCCCAAGATGCTCCCGAAGCAAGGCTTCAAGATGGGTAAAAAAGCCCTTCGTGCCCTCCTTCCCGTTGGAAATGAACCCCACGGTGGCGCCCGCAAGGCTTGCCGGTCGAGGCGCCGGGGTGAAGGCCAGGGCCTCCGCCTCGTGGCTCGGATTCAGAAATCGTACGGTCATAGACCCTCCCTTCCTTAGCAATCGATGCATACGCCCACGGGGGCCGTTACCGCCCGGCTCTTATTTCCGAGCCAGGGGGGAATCACCGCCCCAAAGCCCCCGGCCGGGCCGCCCGCCGCCAGCACTAGCACGTCCTCCGGGCGCTCAAAGGCCGGGTACTCCCAGTCGCCCCGGTCCCGAACCACGGCGCCCTTGCCCACTTCGCTCCATTCCCGGCGCTTAATGCGCGCGCGCTCAAAGACGAAGCGCTGCACGTCGGCCTTACTCCAGCCCGCTGCCTCGAGATGCGTGCGGTGCTGCTTAGGAATGACGAGGAGATAGTTTCCGGGCCAAATGGAGTAGTGCCGCAGGTTCGCGCGCACCTCCGCGGCGTAGGTTTCGAGGATCTCCTCCGGGGCCGTGGTCCACTCATTCATGATTTGCCGCGGCGCCATGGCTGCCATGACCGTCACCGCGGAGGCTTCCCGGGGAATGCCCCGCTGCTCCGCAAGGGTCTCCCAGCCCGTATGCTCTTCATCCTCGGCAAGACACCAGCCGAGCTTTCCCGGATGGCCCAGGGTCGCCCGATCCGCCTCCCCGGGCCGGACATCGAGCAGATTGATGAGCCCCAAGCGCAGGGCCCGACCAATGCAATTCAGGGCCCGGTCCCGGCCTCCCAGGGCACTGAAAGTGCTTCCCGCACCCAGCTCGCGAATTTGAGGCCCGTGGAGAATGGCCAGCACGGCGCAGCCCCCCGTGCTTGAGGTCGCACCATGAAGCAAAAAGGGCGGCGACAGCATGGCATTCCAGGCCGTGACCACCGCGGGAAAGTGCTCCGGAGCACAGCCCGCCATGACCGCATTAATCGCCACCTTCTCCGCCGTAATCGGCCGGCCCCGCACGGGCTCTATCCCGAGCAACTGCTCCGGAGGCATGAGCGCCTCGGCGAGGCAGGCGGCGACGGCCTCCTCCGTGGGCAACACCACGGGCAAGCCATCGGTCCACCCTTTTTCGTGCAAAAGGGCCTGAGCTTCGGCGACATCCCGAGCACCCAGGGCTGTGGATTGGAAAGTCATAACAATCCCTCCTAGGCCGGCGCGAGAGAAAAGGTTGCCCGCGTCTCCTCCACCTTTGCCTCAAAGCTCAGAAAGGTTCGACCGCTATCGACCACGCCGCTCCAAAGGGCCGTGGCCAACTCAAGCAGCGCTTCCCGGGCATTGCCTTCCAGCCCCCGGACCATGCGGAGCCCCCGCTGCTCGAGGACGATCGACTGCTGAGCGCCTCCTGTCCGTTTTACGTCATCACCCATGCCTCGCAAAAGCATCGCCAAGAGGAAGGCAGTGGCGTCGGGACCTTCTCCCGCGCACCCCAGCTTCGCCTCCAAGGCGGCCCGCTGCTGCAGCCCAGTCAATCTGGCGGCCCGGGTAGCCAAGGCCCTCGTTCGCTCCCACCCAAGCACCTCCGCAAGGGCTGGCAAGCCGTTCCTCAGATATTCCAGCGCATAGTTTCGCTGAGCTTTTTCAAGGCGCTCAGCGTTCCAATCCGCTGGTGGAGGGGCGGGCTGGGCGGCAGGATCAAAAGGTGGGGGGCGCTCCCCAGGCGCAAAACGTAGCCGGTCTTCCGGCGCCAGATCTTGGTCGTATTCTTGGAAATAGCCGCAAAGCCCAAACTGCCCCGTAACATCCTCGGAGACACACACAAAACCGAGGCGCGGATTATTTAGGCTCACTCCATTTTGCGCATACCAACCATGGAGAAAGCCCCGGCTTGCCTCCACAGGAATGCCACAGATTGCCGGACCAGCATACATCCAGCGGGGATAGCGGAATCGAACCCACGCTTTGCGCTCGCTCTCTTCCATGTATTCGACGCCAACCCCACCGACGTTATTGGAGAGCACGTGATATTTCGCACACGCCACGGCCGGCGGATCACCTTCAAGCCCAAGCTTCGCGAAGCTTGAGAGGAACTTTTCCTCATGTTGACGGCGGAAGAGACGGAACATCCATTCGTATACGTCTGCCTTTTCCTGCTCCACCGCCACCAAGAGCTGAAGCCCCAAAAAGGTTTGGTGGAGTAGGTACGCCTGCGCCGCGATGGGGGAATTCGATTGCGTCAACGTAAAGCACCTTGGGAATCGGGGAACGCTGAGGGTAGACTTACCGATCGGTAAGCGTCAAGGAAGCCTCCCGTGGCCCGATCTACCCGTGAAGATCTATTGCGTCGCGCACAGACGCTTTTTGCCAGCCGTGGTTTCTACGGAACCAGCCTGGCCAACATTGCCGATGCGGAGGGCGTGAGCAAACAAGCCCTCCTCCACCATTTTCGAAGTAAGGAGCGACTCTACGGCGAAGTGCTGATAGCGATCGCTCAGCATTACGAAGTGCTAGCGGAAGACGTTTCCCGAAGCCATGGAGAGCCGGGTTCATGGCTTGTCGCCTTTCTCCACCGCCTCTATGAGGACGCACGAAGGGACCCGGAACGGGCGCAACTCCTGACGCGGGAATTGCTCGACAATCCTTCTCGAGCTGAAAACGCTCAAAGCTGGGCCCTTAAGCCCTTCCTAGAACGCCTCGCCCACGCAGTAAGGCAGCTGCCCGGCGCAGCCTCCCTGAGCCAGGGGGAGGCCCTCGCTCAGGTCTATCCCCTTCTGGGCGCCCTTCAATATGGCCTGCTATCCCAGCCAACCTTGAAAGCAATCTTGCCCTCCCGGGAGTTCAAGGCCTTTAACCAAATTCAGGAAAGGGCCCTCGACGCGCTTCTTGGCCGTGCCCTTGAACCCCTTACTTTTTCTGTGCCAAAAGCGGCTCAACCGTCAAATCCTTTCGCGATGAGGACGTCCCCAGATAAACCGTGATGGGCCCTGCCGCAGGGCGGAAGGCTTTAGCGTCGTCATCAAAGACATCAAAGGGATGGTGGGACGCCTCGGGATCCACGGACAGCGTGACCATGCGCGCCTCCCCCGGGGCCAGCGCAACGCGCTGGAACGCCACAAGACGCTTCGGCGGCTGCCCCGGCTCCGACAAGCCGAGATAGACCTGTACCACCTCCGCCCCCGCCCGGTCACCCCGATTTTTGACGGTGGTTTCCAGCTTGAGCACGCCGCCTTCCCAGCGCTGGGTAAAGGGCGTTAGGGAAAAGGTGGTGTAGCTCAGGCCATGGCCAAAGGGGAAGGCCACGCAGGGGTTTTCGCCGCTAGCCTCGAGGGCGCAGCCACCGCTGCGATTACCGTCGTACCAGCGATAGCCCATGTAGCGCCCTTCGAGGTAGCTCACGGCGGCTTTTCCGTCCGTCAGCACCCCCGGGTAGGCCTCTGGGGCCAGGGCGTCGAGGAAGCTACGCCCCGCGATGGGGAAGGTCACCGGGGCCTTCCCCGACGGATTCACCTTGCCGAAGAGCAGATCGGCGACGATGTTGCCGTCCTCCTGCCCCGGGAACCACACCTCCAGAATCGCCGGGCCCTGGGCACCCAGAAGCCAGGGGGCCGCCGGGAAGGCCACGCCCGCGTTGTCCTTTAAAACCAGCGTGGTCTTCTCCGCCATGGACGGCCCCGCACTCATGACGGCTTCGATCATAGCGAGGGTCTGGCTGTGCTGCCCCGGATTCAGCTGCGCCTCATCGCGGTGCACCACACTGCTAATGCGGTTGGGCTTCTCCGCATACCAGTCGAGCCCCTCCCCCAGGGCCACGGGCACGCCCACGCCCTGATCCGTTTCGAAGGTGGCCCGATCGGCATTTTCCTCGGCGATGGTACCGGCCATGATGATCACCGCATCCGCGGCCCGGGCGGCCTCCAGGGCCGGCGCCAGATTGCCGTTCGCGTCGTCGATCAGGAATAGGGATACCCGTCCCCCCTGGGCGAAGCCTTCCAAAGCCCCCTCCAGTCCCGCGAGGGGGCTGACGGTGTAGTGCGGCACCACATCTGAGCTCCCGCCGCCGGCACCCATGGGTTTACCCACCACCACGCCGCCTGCCACGGCCTGCTGGGCATAGACCTGGCTCGCCTTGCCCAGGAGCACGAGGGACTTCACCGACGCGGGGAGGGGCAAGGCGCCGTTATTTTGAAGCAGCACGGCTCCGGCCGCGCCCAGGGCTCGGGCCGCCTCACCGCCCCCTTCAACATCCAGAGGCTGCTGCACCACGGGACGCTGATCCACGCCAAGGCGGAACTGCTGGGTGTAGCGGCGCAGCAGGGCTTGGTCTAAGTCCGCCTCGGCTAGCGTTCCCGCTTCGAGGGCGGCGGCGAGCTTATCCGGCGCCCACTGGAGCGGCATGGGCATGAGGTGATCAAGTCCCGCCTTCATGGAGGCCGCGGTGCTCTTCACCGCAAAGAAGTCGGACTGAACGTAGCCCTCAAAACCCCATTCGTCTCGGAGCACCTCGGTGAGCAGCCAAGGGTTCTCGCAGGCCTGAAGGCCGTTTAAATCGTTGTAGGAACACATGAGGGAGGCCACCTTGCCGTCCTTCACGGCCATCTCGAAGGGCAAGAGGTAGAGCTCCCGAAGCACCCCTTCCGCAACGGTCTGGGACAGGTTGAAGCGGTTCGTTTCCTGCTCATTGGCCGCGAAGTGCTTGGCCATGGCAATGACGCCCTCGCCCTGAATCCGGCGAATCTGCGCCACGGCCTGGGTCCCGGTGAGGAAAGGGTCCTCCCCGAAGTACTCAAAATTCCGACCGAGCACGGGAATGCGCGCCAAGTTCACCCCCGGCGCCTCAAACACGTGCAGGGCCAGGGCCTTGGCCTCGGCGGCGATGACCTGGCCAAAGCGATCTGCTGCCGCGGGATCGAAGGTGGCGGCAATGGCCATAGCGGAAGGCAAGGCCGTCGCCTTGGCGGAAGACGGATGGGTATAAGGGACGATGCGCGGCATGGTGGGGGTCAGAAGCGCAGCATCCACGCAGTCGTTCTGCCCAATGCCCACGGGGCCGTTGGTAATGCGCAGGGTAGGCAGGCCAAGGGCCTCAATGCCCCGCACGTGGCGTCCCCCCAGGCATTCGGGCAGCTCGGGAACGATCTCCGGTGCATTGCCCACGAGCTGCTGGAACTTCTGCGGCAGGGACAGGGCCGCGACTAGGGCTTCGGCACGCACCGCCGGAGCGAGGGTTTGATCCCGCCAGGGCTCGCCCTGATCCTCGGCAAGGGCCATGCCCGCCAGTCCAAGTGTAAGGCCGAGCCCTACCCAGTGCCGTGCTTTCATTCCCTTGCTCTCCCCCGGGATCTTTCCTGAACCATACCGCGCTGGCCCCGAGCGGCCTAGCGCACCGCACGGCCTCCCGCGCCGTTGCAGCGGCGGCCCCAACCGATTAATAATGCGCGGCATTACTTTATTTTACCGGAGGCTAGGCCCATGAATTCCGCACCTTCCCTACGCTTTAAGGGCGCCCCGGGCTCCCCCTATACGCGGAAAATGCTCGCCTATCTTCGCTACCGCCGCCTGCCCTACGAATTCCTCATCACCGATCAGGCGGACCGGGAAGGCTTGCCCGAACCCAAGGTGGCCCTGCTGCCGACCTTCTATCTACCGGGGGAGGACGGAGCCGTGGAAGCCGTGGTGGACTCCACGCCCCTTATCCGACGCTTCGAGGGGGAATACTCGGGGCGGACCACCCTTCCTCCCCACCCCGCTATGGCTTTCCTCAATGATCTGGTGGAGGACTACGCCGACGAGTGGCTCACCAAGCCCATGTTCCACTACCGGTGGTATTACGACGCCGACATCGAGCAAGCGGGCACAGTGCTTCCCCACTGGCGGGCCATCCAAGCGGACCGGGGAACGCTCGCGGCCCTAAAGGCCCAGTTTTCGAAGCGTCAGATCGATCGCCTCTACGTGGTGGGGTCCAACGACATCACGGCGCCGGTGATTGAAGCCAGCTACCAGCGGCTCCTTGCCATTCTTGACGCCCTCATTGAAGCGCAGAAATTCGTTTTTGGCGGTCGCCCTGCTTCCGCGGACTTTGCCCTTTACGCTCAGCTCACCCAGCTCGCGCGCTTCGACCCCACCCCCGCTGCGCTGTGCCTCCGGGAGGCGCCGCGGGTCTTTGCCTGGACCGATTTGGTGGATGATCTTTCTGGCCACCCCGCAGAGGAGAACGCTTGGGCAGACCGGGCAACCCTGACGACGCGCCTGAAGCCCCTTTTAACGGAGATCGGTCGGACCTACGCCCCGGTGCTGCTCGCCAATGCCGCTGCCCTCCAGGGCGGCGCAGCAGAGCTTGAGACCACCATCGACGGACAGCGGTGGGTTCAGCCGCCCTTCCCTTACCAGGGACGGTGCCTTCAGGCCCTTCGGGCCCACTACGGCCAGCTTGCAGCGGAGGACCGGGCGGCCGTGGACGACCTGCTGACCGGAACGGGCTGCGAAGCCCTTTTCGCCTAGGAGCGCTGCGCCATGAACGCCTTTTATCGCCTACTTATTGCGGCAGGGCTCCTCGGCGCCCTGGGCCTCGGGCTTTTTCAGCTCCCCGCGGTGCAAGATGGCCTCTTCCGCCGCGCCGTCAGCCGGATCATGGCCGCTCCCGACGCCCCGTTCGAGGGACTTCAGGTGGTGGTGTGCGGCAGCGCCTCGCCCCTGGGAAACAGCCCGAACCACGCCCAGGCCTGCCTCGCCGTGCTGACGCCGGAGCACTTCTTTCTTTTTGACGTGGGCGCCCGGGCCCCCCTGCGCATCGCCCAGGCCCGCCTTCCCCTGGGGCGCATCGATGGCATTTTCCTCACCCATTTTCACTCCGATCACATCGCGGGCTTGCCTGACGTCAACCTGGCGTCCTGGGTGCAGGGCCGGCCCACGCCCCTCATGATCTACGGCCCCGAGGGCGTGGCTACGGTGGTGGAGGGCTTCAACACGGCTTACGCCCTGGATCGGGGCTACCGGGTGGCCCATCACGGCGAGGACACCCTGTCCCCGGCCCTGGGACCCATGGCCGCGACAACGCTTGGGGAGACGGGCATCATTTGGGCCGATGAGACCCTGACGATCCGCGCCGTGTCGGTAGACCACGACCCCGCAAGCCCCGCTCTGGGGTATCGCATTGACTATGGTGGACGAAGCGTCGTCATCTCCGGGGACAGCAACGCCAGCGCCGCCCTCTTTTCCCTAGCCGAGGGCGCCGATCTCCTCTTCCACGACGCCCTCTCCCGGACCCTCCTGGACCCGATGATTGCCCAGGCCAAGGCGGCGGGCCTGGACCCCCTGCCTAAAATCATGACCGACGTGATTGACTACCACGCGGACGTTCAAAGCCTCCTGGCGCCGACGAAGGCCGCCAAGGTGAAGCAGCTCGTGCTTTATCACCTCGTGCCCGTGCCCCCGAATGGCCTCGCGGAACGGATTTTCCGCCGGGGCCTCCCCGGGGAAGTGATCCTCGCCCAGGACCTCCAGCGCTTTGACCTCCCCCGTGGCAAAAAGGACATCCTCGTTCATGCACCCTAAAACTTGGCTGCGCTCGAAATTCATGATGCTCATGAGCGGGGAGCGCTTCGCCGCCCGGCGTCAGCGCCAAGCCCGACGGCACCGCGGGGCCGAGGGCCCGGTGGTCCACTACTTCCACCAGGTGGATGACCCCTACAGTCATCTTGCCGTGCAGAAGCTCGACGCGCTGGGGCGCCGCTACGCCGTGACCTTTGTGCCCCATTTGGTTGCCGCACCGGAGGCAGGCTTTAAGGGTGATGCTCAGGACTTCGAACCCTGGGCCTTAGAAGACGCCAAGGCCATTGCCGACGGTTATGGAGTGACGTTCGCACCTACCGTGCCGGCACCGAGCGCTGGGGCCCGGGCAGCGGTCGAGGCCCTGCTCACGCCCCGGCTTTCCCAGCCGAACTTCGCTGCGGAAGCCCTGCGCTTGGGAACCGCCTTATGGGCCGGAGAAGCGGTGACGCCCCCGGAAAGGGACGGCGGGACCAAGGCCGTCGCCGAAGGCACGGCCCTTCGCGACCGGCTTGGCCACTACCAGGGCGCCATGTTCTATTTTGAGGGGGAATGGTACTGGGGTCTCGATCGCCTTCGCGTTCTCGAGGCTCGGCTGGCCGGGGAAGGCTTCGACCGGGACGGCGGCGCGCCCCTCGTCCCCGAGCCCCCAGCGCCGCCCTGCGAAAACGCCAGCGCCGTGACCCTGGAGTATTTTCCGTCCCTGCGCAGCCCCTACACGGCCATCGGCCATGCCCGGGTGTGTGCGCTGCTCGAGCGCACCGGCGTAACCCTTTCGCTCCGCCCGGTCATGCCCATGATGATGCGGGGCGTGCCCAATCCCCCTCCCAAGCAGCGCTACATCATCACCGACGCTGCTCGGGAGGGACGCTGGTACGGCACTCCCCTTGGCCGCATCGTCGACCCCTTCGGCGAGCCGGTCACCCGCGCCTTCGCCCTCTTCCCCGGCGCGGAGGCCCTCGGCCGAGGGCTCCCCTTCGTCACCGCCTACCTCCGCGGCGCCTGGATGGAGGGCATCGACATTACCCAGGCGAAGGGCCTTCAGTGGGTTGCCGCGGAAGCGGGCCTCCCCTGGGAGGCGCTTACCGCCGAGGCCAAAAATCACGATTGGGAGGCCGTGCTGGAGGACAACCTGCAGGCGCTGAAGGGCGAGCAACTCTGGGGCGTTCCCAGCTTCCGGGTCAGCGGGGGCCCTCTCCCCGGCGCCTACGCCTGCTGGGGACAGGATAGACTGTGGCGCGTGGAAAGAGAGATCGCGAGTCGCGCCCCATGAGCCAGCAGGAGAAGACCGACCACCGAAAAGCCCGGGGCGCCCTCACGCGCCGGGCGCTCATGCAAGCGGCGGAGCGCCTCATCGCCACCCGGGGCCTGGGAAACGTCACCATTCGACAAATCGTCGCCGCGGCAAAGCAGAAGAACGAGTCGGCCCTTCAGTACCACTTCAAAAGCCTGCAGGGCCTCATCGACGCGATCCACGAGGAACGCTCGGAGCAGGTGCGGCAGCGGCGCGGGGAGGCGCTGGAGGCAGCGCTGGCGAAGGACCCCAACCCGAAGTTGGCGACCCTGGCGACGCTTATGGTGGAACCCACCTTCCGCCTAGCCCAGGACCACCCCGGCTTTCGTCGCTACATCAAGGCCTTTAGCCTCGAACTAACCCTTGAGGAAGGCTCCCCGCTCAGCCTCGTGCAGCGCCACGGTGGCGGAGGAGAAGGAGGAAAGGCTCTCGGGCAACAGCTTCGCTCGGCCCTTCCCCACCTGGACGAGCCGCGCTATCGCCAGCGCATGGAGATGGCCGTGGTGTTTTGCGCCGCGGCCATTGCGCGCCACGCCCGCCAGCCCAAGGCCTTCCAAGGACCGGCGGCCGAGGCCTACCTGGGAACGCTCATCGAGAGCCTTGCGGGCCTGCTCAGCGCGCCCTAGTTATGCCAGTAGACGTAGGTGTCCTCCGGGCTTTGCGGCTGCCGGTGATGCTTATCGACGTTGATGGGCGTCACCATGCCCGAGTCCCATAGGGGCGGCACCATCTCCGCGTCGTGCGCGGCTAAGCGCGCCTGCAAATCCGCCACCACCTCCGGATAGGAGGCCGCTACGTTCTCCCGCTCCCCGGGATCCTTCGCTAAATCAAAGAGCCAGGTTTGCTCAATGATGGGATCGACCGCGAGCTTCCAATCCCCATGGCGCACCGTGCGATAGGCCCCGGCTCGCCAGAACAGGGTTTCGTGAGGGCGCTCTGCCTCGCGCTCCCCCCGGGCGAAGGGGAGGAGACTCACCCCATCGATGGGCCCGGCCGGCGCCGCACCGGCGGCTTCTGCTGCGGTAGCGAAAATATCGAAGTGATGCACCGGCGCCTCAAAGGTCGTGCCCTGGGGCAGGCCCGCGGGCCAGCGCACAAAGAAGGGCACGTGAATGCCGCCCTCGAAATTGGTGATCTTCCAGCCGCGATAGGGCTTATTCAGATCGTCGAGGCCCACATACCCGGCGCCACCATTATCGGAGGTAAAGATCACCACCGTATTGTCCGCGAGCCCCTGGGCCTCGAGCGCGCCGAGCACCCGCCCCACTTCCCGATCGAGCGCCCGAATCATGGCGGCATAGACGCGCTCGGTGTGATCCGCGATGTGCGCAAGGGCGTCGTAGTCCTTCCGGAGCGCCTGAAGCGGGGTGTGCGGCGCCCAATAGGCCAGGTAGAGAAAGAAGGGGCGGTCCCGGTTGTGCTCGATGACCTTCACCGCCTCATCGGTGTAGTACTCGGTAAGATAGCCCCGCGGCCGGAAGGCCGACCCGCCGTTGTAGCTGGCGGCATACTTCATCCCGGCCCAGAGGAACTTGTCGATAGGGTCGTAATCAAGCTTGGCGTTCACGATGGCGGGATCAACGGGATCGCCATGGAGCCCCGAGGCCATGAGCAAGCTCTGATCAAAACCCTGATCCTGGGGCGCACTGCCGTTCTCCCGTCCCAGGTGCCATTTCCCAATGTGCGCCGTGTAATAGCCCGCCGCCTTTAGCACCTCCGCCAAACTCTCTTCCTCCGTGGGAAGGCCCATTTCCTCATAGCGGACATCCCGGGACACCTCGGGCCAATAGGTCGGCGGCTCGCTGCCGTCGAGCATCATGCGTAGCGCCGTACTCATCCCCGCGGGCGTCGGGGTGTACTCAAAACCAAAGCGTGATCCATAACGGCCCGTCATGAGCATGGCCCGGGAGGGAGCGCAGGTCCCCTGGCCGGCATAGCCATTTACGAAGTTCACCCCCTCGGCCGCCAAGCTGTTGATATGGGGCGTGGGCACGGAGCCCCCGGCAATGCCGCCACCGTTAAAAGTCAGGTCATTCCAGCCCAAATCGTCGGCCACGATGAGCACGACGTTGGGCCGGGGATCGGCGCTGCGCTCCGCTGCCGGCGCCCGCGCCCAGGGCACTTCCTGGGTGGGCCCCGTAGGCGTGCGCCGCTCCGACGCTAAGGACACGCCCGCCAGCATGAGCTCAATGCGAAAGAGGTAAGCCCCACTGCCCAGCAGCAGCAACGCGAGCAACGCGGCCCAGCCCTTAGAAAATTTCATGCGATCCCCTGAATAGCTGTTTTCTTCTTATGACCTTGATCATAATGTTTACCATTACTTTATCCAATACCGTCCAACGCTGGAGCCGGCCATGGAAATCCTTCGCACCCCCGACGCCAACTTCGAACACCTTCCGGAATACGCCTTCGCGCCGCACTACACGGAGATCAAAACGGAGGACGGGACGCCCCTTCGCATTCACCACGTCGATGAGGGACCGAGGGACGGACCCATCGCCCTTTGCCTCCATGGCCAGCCGGCCTGGAGCTACCTCTACCGCAATGTCATCCCCCACCTCACCGCAGCGGGGGTGCGTGTCCTGGCCCCGGACCTTCCCGGCTACGGAAAGTCCGACAAGCCCGCGGCGCTTGAGGACTACAGCTACGAGCGCCAGGTGGATTGGATGAGCGCTTGGCTCGAAGCCCATGATTTTCGAGGCCTCACCTTTTTTGGGCAGGACTGGGGAGGGCTCATCGGCCTCCGGCTCGTGGCCCGGGCGCCGGAGCGCTTCGAGCGCGTCGTGCTTTCCAACACGGGCCTACCCTATAACCCCACCGTTTCTAATGAGGTCGCGGAGCGGGTCGCGCGCTTCTGGGAGGACGTCCCCACGCCGAGCTTGCTCGGCATGCAGCGCGCCCTGTCCCGCATGGGCGGCGATCGCCACCCAGCGGAAAGCTTTGCCTATTGGCAAAAATGGTGCTGGGAGACGGTGAATCCGCCCGTGGGCATGCTCATGTCTCTGATGCTGGACCGGCAAGGCACCGCAACCAAGGCCATGAAGGTCTTGATGAACCGCTTTGGCACCGTGAATCCCTTTCCCACGGCGCGCGCCCGGGCCTACGAAGCGCCCTTCCCCGATGCGCGCTACAAGATGGGGGTGCGCGCCATGCCGCGCCAGGTGCCGACCTTACCGAGCTCGCCATCAACGGCTGCGCAAGGAGAGGCCTGGGCCTTTTTCGAGCGCTTTGAGAAACCGGTGCTTTGTGCCTTTGCGGACAACGACCCCATCACCCGAGGCAGCGAGGGGGACTTTGTGCATCGCATTCCCGGGGCTCAGGGCCAACCCCACCGGAAAATCCCTGGCGGCGGCCACTTTATCCAAGAAGGTGCGCCCCTCGGGGTGGCCAAGGCGATTCTCGATAGCCTCAGCCTCGCCTAGGGCGAGCGCCCTCGCCGCAGCCATCCACCAGCGACCAGCAGAACCAGAGCGGTCATGAGAAAGACCATAAAGGGCTCGCGAAGCTGCGAGGCCAAAAAGTTCGATAGCAGCTGGCCGACCTGAGAGTAGCCCAGGGGAATCGGCTGAACCCCGTGGCTTGCCTCGAAGGCCTCATAGGCGGCAACCATGCGCGCAAGGCGCTCCGGCTCCTCAGCGCTAAGGTCCTTCGCTTCCCCGGGGTCCTTAGCAATGTTGTAAAGGGCCCAGGACCCATCCCCCACGGGCGGCGCGTGGCGCCTCGCTTTGTAGTCCCCCTGGAATAAAACCCCATGGCCCGTCAGCTCATAGCCAATGCTTTCCTCTGGACCGTAGGCGGCGCTGGCCTCCCCCCGAAGGACGGGCAGCAGATTCTTTCCGCTCATGGGCAGCACGGGCCGGCCTGCAAAACGGCCCTGGGGTGGCGTAACCCCGGCCGCCGCCAGGAGCGTCGGCGCAATATCCGTCGCCCAACTAAAGGCGTCGCTGATATCTCCGCGATTTTGTCCCGGGACATTGGTGATGATGAGGGGCACCCGCATCCCCCCTTCCCCCACATGAAACTTGTAGTAGGCAAAGGGGCTGGCCGCGGCGCTCGCAAAGCTCGGGCTGATGCTGTTGTAGCTCCCCCCCTCCCCTAGGTGCTCATAGCTATTTTCATAGCCTGGTCCAAGGGCAAATTGCGTAATCGCAAAACCCTGGGGATCAACCGCACCCCGAACCTCCGGGCCGTTATCCGAGGTAAAAACGAAAATCGTATTTTCGTAGAGGCCCCGGTCCTTGAGATAGGCAACGAGCCGACCTAAATGAAAATCCATGGCCTCGAGCATGCCCGCGTCAACGGCCATGCGTTTCGCCTCATAGCGCTGGCGCTCCGGCTCAAGGCTGTCCCAGTCTGCCGTGCTCTCCATGCGCACCAGGGAGACGCCGGGGGGAACAACGCCCTTGCCTTCGGCGCGAACGCGCCGCGCCGCCCGAAGCGCATCCCAGCCCTCATCGTAGGTCCCCAGATAACGCTCGGTGAACGCTCTAGGGGCTTGCACGGGCATGTGCACCGCTTGAAAGGGCACATAGGCAAAGAAGGGCTTACCGTCCTCTAGCCCCCCCTCAATAAACTCGAGGGTTTTATCGATAAGAAACTCGGAGGAGTAAAAATCCTCCGGGAGGGTGGTCCGCTCCCCGTCAGCAAACCAGTTGGCATCGTCGTAGATCGCGAGGTAGGGGCGCTGTTCCCAATTGTCGGCCCCGGAATCCATAAGCGCGAAGGTCCGCTCAAAGCCCCGGGCGCTCGGAAGCTGATCGGGCTCAGAGCCTAAATGCCACTTGCCTGCGAGATAAGTGTGGTAGCCCGCGTTCTCCAAAAGACTCGCCAGGGTCACGACCCGCTTGGACAACACCCCCTGGTAATTTTCAGCCTCGCGCTGCCGTGGGCTCAGCATCTCGGGAATATTCGGCACGCCCGCCAAATGATTGTTCACGCCGGTCAACAACATGGCCCGAGAGGGGGCGCAATTCGCTGCCGTGTGATAGTTCGAAAAGCGCAGCCCTTCCTCCGCCAGCGCACTTAGGGTGGGGGTGCGGATCTCGCTGCCGTAGGGCTCGATGTCCGTAAAGCCCACGTCATCAGCCAGGATAAAGACGATGTTGGGGCGGGGGCCCTCGGAGGCCACCGCCACGGCGGCGCCTAGGAGCAGGGCTCCGGCGAGGGGTAGGGCGCGGGAAAGCCAGCGGCGCAGCGTCATGGCCTAGTCGGGCTCCGCTAGGGTGCGGGCCGCAAGGAGGGTAAGCCCTCCCACCAGTAGCTCGACCGCAATCATGGGAACGGCAAAGGCAGCGCCGTGAAGGAGCCAGGCGAGAATCCGCCCTAGGGCCGCAAACAAAAGCAGCATTGCGGGCGGATAAAACCACAGACGCCGGCCCGTGAGGAGCGCGGCCCCAAGGCACAGTCCGAGGGTTAAAAAGAACGCACCCAGATCCCCAAGAAGGGAACTCAGGCCAAGCCCGTCCCCCAGTTCAAGGCCGAATTCAGGCGCAATCCCACCAGGAAAGACCATCCAGCGGACGCCGTAGGATACAAAGAGCACCGCAAAGAGCCCCAGCACGCCCCTGAGCACGAGTTTCATTTCCCCTCCCCTTGCCTCCAATGGTGGAGGACAATCTTATCTAATGTGCGGCATTATATTATCTTAGCCATCAAAACGCAGGAATCTAGCGTGATGAAGCGCGTACTTAAACGCGGCCTCGCAGGCCTTTTGCTGATCGCCTTTACCGCCTTTGCCTGGGCGTTCTTCTCTCCTCGACCGCCCCTGACCATTGATCCCGAAACCCTCGCCGGGGAGGGCGCGGCGCTAAATTATTGCACCCTTACCGACCTAAATGGACAAGGCCTGCGAGCAGAGGACATCCCCAAGGGGAACACCCCCGGCTGCGCCTACGATCACTTTCCCCTTCCTATTCTCCGAGATTGTCGCGAACCCCTTACCCCGGGCGCCGCCGACCTCCGCGGTCTGTGGCAAGCCGTCAGCGGAAAGCTCGGCCACGTGGAGCGCATCGAACAATGCGGTCGCCGGGTGGTGATCACCACCGCGGGCCTGATCCACGACGGGGGACCCAATGCCACCGCGGGAGAGAGCACGAACGATACGGAAGGCAGCGTCCTTTTCACCCTAGGGTCGCAAGCGTTCTGCGCACGCACCTCCGCCACCATGACCTGGGACGAGGGAATCCTAAACTTTCACGCCTTCGGCTGGGGCCCCCTGGTGGTCCGGCGCTACCTCGAGGGAGAGGCCCTCATCTGGGAGTACGCAGACGGCTCAATAACGCGCATGGAACGGATCTGCGCCCTGCCGGAGGCCCACCGAACGCCCCAACCCCGGGGCCTTCGCCTCAAGCTTCTTTAGCCCCGAAGGACGGATTCGAAAGGCACTCGATATTGAGCTGCCCCGCCAACCCCGCTGCGCGGTGGGCAGCGATCTCCGCCATCTCGGGCAACTGCATCATTTGGAGCATGGCCCCCCGGGTGGGGTAGCAGGCGATGGCCACCTCATCCCAAAGCTCCTCTACTTCCCCCAGGGTCAAGCGGGACACCTCCCCCGCAAAGGTCACGCTGCCCCCCACCGCCTCAAGCAGCTTCTGCACCCCCTCCGCATACAGGGCGTAGGCTTCCTGCCCGGTGAGGGAGGAGACTCGGCCATCCGCATATTCAGCCTGGGCCTTAAATTTCAGGAGGTTCACCATGTAAATAGGCCCCTGTTCCGGATCCTTCAGAAATCC
>JAURCQ010000259.1 GCA_030828335.1 Gammaproteobacteria bacterium | reverse complement strand
GGCGTCGTAGTGCGGCATAGCGAATCCTCCTCTCCCTGCGCACGAGCCTACCATTTGTTTCCAGCGAGGGTAGGCTAGGGCCCCTGCGAGAGGACAAGGGGCATTTAGGGGTGGGGAAGGCATTACATATCGCTATTGCGGGGGCGGGAATCGGCGGCCTGGTGACGGCCCTGGTGCTGCACCGCCAGGGCCATCGGGTACGCCTCTATGAGGCCGCTCGGGAGCTTCGCCCCCTGGGGGTGGGCATCAATCTATTACCTCAGGCCGTGGGGCATCTGGAGGCCCTGGGGGTGGCTGAGCCCCTGCTTCAGTCAGGCGTGGAAACCCAGGCCCTCGCCTATTTCAATCGCCACGGGCAGCAGATTTGGGAAGAGCCCCGGGGGCGCTTTGCGGGCTTTGCGGCGCCGCAGATTTCCCTTGGGCGCGGGGCGCTGCAGCGCGTCCTGCTTGCCCAAGTGCAGCGGGAACTCGGTGGCGATGTCGTGGCTGTGGGCCACCGGCTCGCGAGCTTTCAAAGCCAAGGTGACCGCGCGTTGGGGGTCTTCGAAGGCCCCGACGGTGAGCCCGTGACCGTGGAAGCCGATCTGCTGGTCTGCGCCGACGGCATTCATTCGGCCGCGCGGCGCCAGCGCTATCCCCAGGAGGGCCCCCCGAAGTACTCCGGCCGCTTGCTGTGGCGCGCGACCACCTTCGCGCCTCCGTTCCTCGGCGAGGCCACCATGATCATGGCCGGTCACGAGGCGCAGAAATTTGTGTGCTACCCCATCGAGCCGCCCCGGGGCGATGGACTTCAACGGATCAACTGGATCGCCGAGCTGCGCCGGCCCTGGACCGGGGATCGGGAAGACTGGAACAAGCCCGTGGATCGGGCGCGCTTTGCCGGGGAATTCGCCAGCTGGCAATTCCCCTGGCTCGATGTGCCTGCCTTGATTGCGCAGGCCGAGGAGGTGCTTGAGTTCCCCATGGTGGACCGGGATCCGCTCCCTAGCTGGACCGAAGGTGCCGTCACGCTCCTTGGGGACGCGGCCCATCCCATGTATCCCATCGGCTCCAACGGGGCGAGCCAAGCCATCCTCGACGCCGCGGCCCTCGGCGCCGCCCTCGCGGAGGCCCCTTCCGTGGCCGCCGCGCTGGCGGAGTATGAATCCCTTCGTCGCCCAGCCACCGCGGCCATTGTGCAGGCGAACCGGCAAAACGGCCCGGAGCAATGCATGCAGCTTGCGGAGGAGCGGGCGCCGGAGGGCTTTGAGGCCCTAGGCGATATCTTCGCTCCGGGGGAGCTGCAGGCCATCGCCGATCGCTACAAGGTACTGACGGGCATGAAGAAGGATCCTAAGGCATGAGCATTTGGCACGAGCCGCACCCGACGCTGGAGGCGCTCAACGCCCGGGACAAGGGCTCCATGGGGGACTTTCTAGGCATCGAGCTCGTCGCCCGGGGCGAGGACACCCTCACCGCGCGCATGCCGGTTAACGCGCGAACGATCCAGCCTCATGGACGCCTCCATGGCGGGGCCTCCGTGGCCCTCGCGGAAACGGTGGGGTCCATTGCGGCGAACCTTACCCTCGATAGCGCCGTAAGCGCAGGAGTAGGGCTTGAGATCAACGCCAACCACCTACGCCCCGTTAAGGACGGCTATGTCTACGGCACCGCTAAGGCCGAGGCCCTAGGGCGCACCACGCAGGTGTGGACCATCCGCATTACCGATGAGGCCGATCGTTTGGTCTGCCTGAGCCGCTTTACCGTGGCGGTGATTCCCACGGCTCGGGCCTAGGCGCCAGGTTAGCGCCCGCGCTGCGGACTCAGAAAGTAAAGGCCGAGCCCCGCAATCGCGGTGACGACCGCCAGCAGGGAGAAGAGCTTCAGGAGCCACGTGCCGATTTCGTCCCGCGTGTCGTAGTCCATGATGTGGAGGGACCATAGGAAGTCCCACCAGCGCCAAGAAGTATTGCGGATCGCCAGCACCTGGCCGCTCGTGGCGTGGAGGTAGGCCACGGTGCTCGGGTGGTCGCTGTGATAGACCCGCCAGAGGGGGAGGGGCGCGCCCCGGTACTCTGCGCCGGCTTCGGCGGTTTCGATCCACTCCGCCTGATTCGGCGCAAGGTCCGTGCCGAGCGTCCCCATCACTAGGGCCTCAGAGGCGCTTAGGGGCGCGAGGGCTTGGCCGTCGCTGCCGTACCACAGCCCACCCTTTTCCGTTTCTACGCTCACAATGGCCTCCCCCGGGAGGCGCCAGAGCATCTTCAGGCTAGACGCCGATTCCGAGACCGCAGGGAAGGTGATCTCCGGAAGAGGGCCCGTTTGCGGTGCCCGCCGGTGGTCGCTGCCGCGCACCCCTTCGATGTCGATGAAAGCAAAAAACACTCCGCTGAGGGTCCAGGCAAGGAGTTGAGCTGCGCAAAGCAGGGCGATGCGCCGGTGCCAGCGCCGGACCTGGCGCTGGCGCTCAAAGCGTGTGGTCATGCGCCTGTCCTCCCAACGCCATTTCGTC
>JAURCQ010000258.1 GCA_030828335.1 Gammaproteobacteria bacterium | reverse complement strand
CAGAGGACCGCGCAGCGCTCGAAGACAAAGATCGTGCGCAGTAACGCCGGCATCCGGCGGAGCTCCACTGCGATGGCACCCAGTTCTGGGATCTCAAAATCCGTGATGGTGTAGAGCATGGTGCCATGCGACATGTCTCGGCTCAGCTCGAGAAACGCGTCTAACGCTTCGGTCATCGCGGATGCGCTTAGGCGGCCCGAAAGGGTCAGCTCAAGGTGATTTTTTCTCGGTGATTGCATGGTCAGCATCAAGCCGCTCCTCCAGAGATGAGGAAGGAGCCTAGCGCGTGCTCGCGCCCATGCCTGTGACCGAGATCAAGGGAGGCGCTAGCAGGATACCGCCGCAATGATGGCGCCGGGGTCGTCGCAGAAGATCCCGCTTGCGCCCCAGTCCCGAAGCTCCCGGGCTCGGGTGCGATCATTCACCGTGTAGACCAGCGTCTTGAAGCCTGCGTCCTTCGCTTCGCTCAGCAGCGCTGGGGTCACGGTGCGATCGGCAAAGTTCAGGCTGGCAGCGCCGAGGGCCTGCCCCTTGGCCACGGCGCCCCTTGGGTCCTTCCCGAAAAGCGCACCTCGGGGCCACTGGGGTGCCAGCGCCTTGGCTGCTTCGAGCTCCCGATGGTCGAAGGCCGAAAGGACGATCTGCTCCGGCGGGGTGTTTCGTTTTGCCAGGAGGGCGCATACGGGCGCCGCGGTTCCCGGTCCCTTGAGCTCGATATTGACGCCTGCCCGGGCGCCGATGAGGTCCAGGACCTCGGTCAAGGTCGGGATGACGGCGCCGCCGCCGGCATCGAAGCCCCGCAGCGTCGCTGGATCGTGATCCTCCAGCCGCCCGGTTCCGTTGGTGGTGCGATCGAGCGCATCGTCGTGGATAACCCACAGCTCGCCATGGGCCGCGTAAACGTCGAGCTCCACCGCCGGAGCACCCACGGCAAGGGCCCGAGCAAAGGCGGGGAGCGTATTCTCCGGCGCTTCCGCGCTGGCGCCCCGGTGGGCAATCACCAGAAAATTCGATGAGAAGAAGGCGGTCATGGGGGCTCCGTAGCACGGCTTGAGCGCGAGAGCGTACACTTATCGCCACGCGATCTAGAAGGGGCTTGGGCCTCGGCGGATCGGCAGCCGACAGGAGCCAGGCCCATGGCCTATGAAGTGCTGGCGCGGAAGTGGCGCCCGGGCAACTTTGCCACCATGGTGGGGCAGGAGCATGTGCTCCGAGCCCTTTCCCACGCCCTTGATGGGGGGCGCCTCCACCACGCCTATCTATTTACCGGAACCCGCGGCGTGGGGAAGACCACGGTGGCGCGCATTCTGGCTCGGTGCCTGAACTGCGAGGAGGGGGTCAGTGCGACGCCCTGCGGCGTCTGCGGCAGCTGCCGGGAGATCAGTGAAGGGCGCTTTGTCGATCTCATTGAGGTGGATGCTGCCTCTCGTACCAAAGTCGAGGACACGCGGGAGCTCCTCGATAACGTGCAGTACGCCCCCACCCGGGGTCGGTTCAAGGTGTATCTCATCGACGAGGTGCACATGCTGTCTACGTCGAGCTTCAACGCGCTGCTGAAAACCCTGGAAGAGCCCCCGCCCCACGTGAAGTTTCTCCTGGCCACCACGGACCCGAAGAAGCTGCCCGTCACCGTGCTCTCTCGCTGCCTTCAGTTCCACCTGAAGAACCTTACGGCGGAGCGCATCGTTGGCCACTTGGAGCACGTGCTGGGGGAAGAGGGCGTTGCCTTCGAGGCGCCGGCCCTGTGGGCCCTGGCTCGGGCTGCAGATGGCAGCATGCGCGATGCCCTGAGCCTGACCGATCAGGCCATTGCCCACGGTGGGGGTACGCTCCGCGCCGGGGAAGTGGCCACCATGCTGGGGACCATCGACCAGGGGGCGCTTCACCGCATTTTGGAAGCCCTGGCCGCGAGCGATGGGCCGGGGCTTCTGGCCTGCGCCCAGGATCTGGCGGCCCACGCGGCGGATTTTTCTACCGTTCTTGGCGACCTTTTGCGGATGCTCCACGATTTGGCCGTGGCTCAGGTGGTGCCCGAAGCCCTGGCCGGGGCGGAGGCCGATCAGGCCCAGGAAGGGGTGCGGGCCCTGGCGGCGCGCATTCCTCCGGAAGATGTGCAGCTTTACTACCAGATTGCCCTTACGGGGGTGCGAGAGCTGCCCTACGCGCCGGATGCGCGCATTGCCTTTGAAATGACCCTCCTGCGCATGCTGGCTTTTCAGCCGGAGGAGGGGGAGGGCGAGAGCGGCGGCCCCGGGGGGGGCGCGCCCAAGGCCGCACCTACCGCTGCGTCCCCGGCACCCTCGGGCACGGCGGCCCTGCGCGGTGTGCTGGCTGATGCTGCGCCTTCGGTGACGCCGCCGAGGGCCTCTGCCTCGCCCGCACCTGGGCCCCTCGAACCTGTGGCCTCAGAGGCCGTGGTCACCGAACCGTTGGTCACCGAGCCCGTGGTCACCGAGCCCGTGCTCCCCAAACCAGAGGCCTCGGAGTCCGTAGCGC
>JAURCQ010000257.1 GCA_030828335.1 Gammaproteobacteria bacterium | reverse complement strand
CAGCTCTTGGGCAAACCCGTGGCGGCCCTGGATATTCCGGCAAAAAGCGCCGGGGAGGCAGTTTATGGTTTAGATGCCACGCTACCCGAGATGGTCTACGCCGTGCCGCTCCTGCCGCCCACGCGCTATGGCAGCGTGCTCACGCGCCTTGAGGACGGCACCGCTGGATCGGTGCCGGGCTTTCTGCAAACGCTGCGCATCGAGGACCCGAGTGAAACGATTCAAGGCTGGGGCCTGGTCATCGCAGAGAGCTTGCCCGCGGCGTGGAAGGCGGCGGAGAGGGTCGTTGCCGAATGGACCCCGGGGCCGACGGCGGACGTTGATGAGGCTGCGCTTTTCGCGGAGGGCGCTCGCCTTGCGGACGATCCCGCGGAGGGCGTGCGGGTGGTGGACCACGGAGAAATCGACACGGTACTGGCGGGCGCCGCGAAGACCCTAGCGGCCCACTACCGCACCTCAACAGCGCTGCATTTCACCCTCGAGCCCCAGAACGCCCTCGCCCATTTCGATGAGGCGGGGCACTGCCATATTCATGGGGGCAATCAGTGGCAGTCCTTGATTCTGCCCGTGCTCTCCAAGGCGCTAGGCCTAGGGGCAGAGGAGATCACCCTTCACCAGTATGCCCTCGGCGGTGGCTACGGGCGCCGCCTCTTCGGCGATCAAATGATTCCCGCGGCCCTCGCGGCTCGGGCCCTGGGCCGTCCCGTGAAACTGGTGCTGAATCGAGACCAGGACAGCCGCTTCGATTGCGTGCGCTCCCCGAGCGTCTGCCGCTTCGATGCGGCGCTCAGCGCCGAGGGGGAGGTGCTGGGTATTGACCATGGGGTGGCCGCCGGCTGGCCCACCCTGTCCATGGCCCCGGGCTTCCTCGCGCCGGGGCTAAATGACAGCGGTCGTTTCGACGGCTTTTCCATCAGCGGCGCGGACCACTGGTACACCTTGCCCGCGCACCGGGTGCGGGCCATCAACAATCCCCTCGCGCAAAAAACCTTTCTCCCAGGGTGGCTTCGGGCCGTGGGTCCGGGGTGGATTGGCTGGGGCGTCGAATCCTTCATGGATGAGCTGGCTCAGGCTCAGGGGGTCGATCCTATCGATTTCCGCCTCGCGCGCCTTGACGGCGCCGGTCCCAACGGTGGCGATGGGCCTGCGAATGAGGGGGGCGCGCTGCGTCTTCGAGCGGTCCTGGAAACGGTGCGGGAGCGCTCGGGCTGGGGCCGATCCCTGCCGAAGGGCTCGGGCCTTGGGGTGGCCGTCGCCCATGGCCAGGAGCGGGGCATGCCCACCTGGACCGCGTGCGTCGCTGAGGTTGCGGTAGCCGGCGATGCCGTGTCCGTGAAGAAGCTTTGGCAGGTCATCGACGTCGGCACGGTGATCGATCCCGGTGGGGCTCGGGCGCAGGCGGAAGGGGCCATGCTGTGGGGTCTCAGTCTCGCGCTCCATGACGGCACGGCCTTCGAAGCCGGTCAGGTGCGGGACCGGACCCTCGATCGCTATACGCCCCTGCGCATGAAGGATGTGCCCGAGCTCGATATCCACTTCGCCGAGAGCACGGCCTTCCCCAGCGGTTTGGGGGAGCCGCCGCTCATTGCCGTGGCCCCGGCCATCGGCAATGCGATCTTCGCCGCCACGGGGAAGCGAGTGCGGGATCTTCCTATCCGCCTTAGCTAGGGCGGCGGGCCAGGGCGTAGAGGCCGGCCCCTAGGCCGGCCCAGCCCAGCACGATGGCCCACTCCGCAGGCCAGGTGAGGGCGGCGGGGCCGAAGGGCAGGTAGAGCAGGGAAAGGCCCAGGGAGGCAAGAAGGGCCGCATAGCCAAGAAGCCTTCCACCGGGAAGGCGGAAGGGGCGGGGGAGTTCGGGCTCCCGTCGCCTAAGGGCGAGGAAAGCGGCAGCGACCCACGCATAGGCCACGGTGATCCCCAGGCCGCCCGCATCGACCAGCCAGACGAGGGCTGGCCGACCAAAGAAGGGCGCGCAGGCGGAGAGGCCCCCAAGCAAGGCCAGGGCCGCCGTGGGCGTTTGGTAGCGCGGATGGCGCCGGGCGAAGATCGCGGGGAGCTGGCCCGCCTGGGCCATAGCGTAGATCGCCCGGCTGCCTCCGATCATGAAAGCGTTCCAGGAACTCAGAATCCCCCCAAGCCCCGCCAGCACGAGGAGGGCCCGGGCCTCGGGCCCCCAGAGGGCGCCCATGGCGTCCGCCGTGGCCAAGCTTGCTGCCGCGCGTCCCTCTACGGGCAGGGCAAGGGCGACGCTGGCCGCCACCACCGCATACCAGAGCGCCGCGAGGGCCACGGCCGTAAGGAGCAGGGCGCCGATGCTACGCCGGGGAATGCGGAGCTCCTCCGCGGCCTGGGGAATGACGTCAAAGCCCACGAAGAGAAAGGGCACCATCATGAGCACGGCGCTGAAGCCGGAAAGGCCCTCGGGGAAGAGGGGGCCGGGGTTTTCCAGGGATCCCTTGCTGAAGGCGCCGAAGAAGAGCAGCAGCCCCACCCCCACCATGGCG
>JAURCQ010000256.1 GCA_030828335.1 Gammaproteobacteria bacterium | reverse complement strand
TGCGCAATTGCCCGTGGAACGCCTCACCGACCCCAGCCCCCGGCTCACTACGGACGAGTACTTTCGCCTGTGGCGCGCCGTAGAGCGCCAAAGTGCCTCCGAAGCCCCCGCTCTGGCCCTCCTAGAACAAATTACCCATGGCACCTTTGCCCCGGCGGTTATTGCCACCCTGTGCAGCCCCACCCTTGCCGCGGGCTTCACGCGCCTAAGCCGCTTCAAAGCGCTCATGGGCCCCCTTCAACTTCGGGTCATGCGGCCGTCGAAGGGCCTCGAAATCGACCTCTTTTTCCTCGAACAAGGGGATCGGGTCCCCGACTCCCTGGTCCTCCTTGAGCTACTGACGCTGGTGCGCCTAAGCCGCCTCGGCACCGATGAAATGCTTATCCCCAAGCGCGTGCAAGCGCCGCTTCATCGGCCGGCTTCGGCGGCCTACGCCCGTTTCTTCGGGACGCCCATCCAACCCGGCACCATCATTAGCATTCAGTTCTCTAGCACGGATGCGGAACGCCCTTTCCGCACCGCAGACCGGGTCCTGGCGCGCCATTACCCCGAGCGCCTGAGCCAGGGGACGACTCCGCTCCAGAGCAGCTTAAAGCGCTGCCTTATGATTACCCTGCCGAGCGGCCATGCTTCCGTGGAAGTGGCCTCGGAACGTCTTGAAACGCGACCGCGCACGCTCCAGCGCCAGCTTCAGCAGGAGGGCACGAGCTTCCAGCAGGTGCTCCATGAAACGCGCCTAGGCCTTGCCGACCACTACCTCACGAGCACGGACTTCAGCCACTCGGAGATCGCCTATCTTCTTGGATTCACGGACCCCAACTCCTTCTTCCGCGCCTACCAAAGCTGGACCCAAAGCACGCCGGAGCAAGCTCGGCAGCGCGCCCTTGCGTAAGTACCGTTGCCTAATGCCTAAGCGTTGGCGACTTTGCCTCCTTCTTCTAGCACTCTCCGGGTCTCTTGCCGCGGGGCCAGCGACGGTGCATCCCGCCCTCCGGACCCTTGCCGAGCGCGCGCCCTACCCCGCCACTTTGGTAGTGAAGGCCCCGGGGACGGCTGCACCCTGGGTTTCCGCCTTGGCCCCGGCCCAGCGCCGCTCCGTCCCCGCGTCCACCTTCAAGATCGCCAGCACCCTTGCGGTGCTCGAGGCGGGCCTGGTTGCTGACGCAGGCACGGTCCTGCCCTGGGATGGGGTGCGCCGGGATCGGGAAGAAATCAACGGGCCCCTCCCCCTGCGGGAGGCCTTCCACCGCTCGGCCCTCCCTCACTATCAAGCGCTCGTGGCCCGCCTTGGCCCTGCCGCCATGGCAGCCTTTCTCGCGCGCGTGGGCTACGGCAACGCGCAAAGCGACGACAGCGTCGAATTCTGGCTCCGGGGCCCCCTCGCCATCTCCCCGCTAGAGCAGGTGGCATTGCTGGAGTCCCTCAGCCGCAGCGCCCTCGCCGCAGAGCCCAGGGCCCAGAAGAAGTTGTGGGCGCTCATGGAAAAAGCGCCCCTCGGGGGTCGCCCCTGGCGAGGCAAAACGGGCTGGAGCCGCCCCCTTGGGGGCCCGGACGTCGGCTGGTTTGTGGGGGCCCTCGAGGTGCCCGCGGGGCACTGCTTCGTCGCCCTTCGCTTGGAAGCGGAACATCCCCCGGCGGACACCTTCCTGCCCCAGCGGGAGGCCCTCGCCCAGGCGGCGCTCGCCCGCATCCCTGGCTGCGGGGGCTAGGGGACAGAATCTTGCACCCAGGGGTCGACGGGGGCTCCGGGAGTTGCTATTCCTCCTCCCTGATGATTCTCAACCACCCTGCGGGAGGCAATATCCGGTGACCAGCGCGTCCGAAGTGCTCTTTATGGCCAAGGCTCTCTATCGCGGAGCCACCATGAAGCAATATGACCGGGAGAGCGCCGAAAACCTGGGCACCCTACTCACCCGCCAGGCGGAGCAGCGCGGCGATGCGCCGGCCCTCACCTGCGAAGGGGAAACGATCAGCTGGCGAGAGTTTGAAACCCGAGCCAACCGGGTGGCCCAGCACTTAAGTGGCCATCTCGGCCTGGGTAAGGGCGACGCCGTGGCTATGATGCTAGAGAACCGCATCGCCTTTCTCACCACGCTTTTTGGGATCTGCAAGCTGGGCGCCGTGGCCGGGCTCTTGAATACGAACCAACGGGGCTCCGTGCTGCTCCACAGCGTCAACACCATCGACGCCAAAGCCCTCCTCGTCGGGGAGGAATGCCTCCCCGCCATCGTGGAGATCGAAGGCGACCTCCCCATGGACCCGGGCGCCCGGCTGGTGGTGCCGGACCGGGGCGAAGCCCCCCTCCCTTCCTGGGCCAGGCCCTTCGACGACCGAGACGACACCCTGCCCGATGGCATCCCCGAGGCCCAGGCCACCGTGCTCCAGAAGGACCCGTGCTTCTTCGTTTTCACCTCGGGCACCACGGGCCTTCCAAAGGCCGCCGTGCTGTCCAACGAACGCTGCTTCAAGGGCATGCAGGGCTATGGGGTGGTGTGCCTAAACATTCAGCCCGAAGATCGGGTGTATAACTGCCT
>JAURCQ010000255.1 GCA_030828335.1 Gammaproteobacteria bacterium | reverse complement strand
CGCTGGCCTCTGCTGCTGCCCACGGAAGACGCCCCCCTTCGACGTAACCTCGAGCAGTGGTTCCATGATCAAGGCATCCACCCCCTCATCGCCGGGGAATTCAACGACAGCGCCCTGCTGAAAAGCTTCGCCATGGCGGGCCTCGGCGCCTTTCCCGCACCCACGGCCATCGCCGAGGATTTGAACGCCATGTATGGCGTACAGCCCCTGTGTGAACTCCCGACCCTGCGCCAATGCGTGTATGCGAACTACGCCCCCCGGCGCTCCGATCACGCCGCCGTAAAAACCCTGCTGAATACCTAACTTCCTTCCCTGTACTAATCCGATCTTTTCGATCATTTTTTAAATTAAAACCTGCTTTTTTCGATAGACCGAGTTGGGCACTATGCTTTTCAACTTCAGTCCCTCGGCGCGATCTGACCCATCGCGCCCCCCAGGGCACCCTCAGGCTACGCCTGAGGGTGCCCTTCCTCTTTCTGGCTCCGGCTTTTCCTAAGCTTCAGCAGGCCTTGTCCTTTGACAGAGCATATGTCAGCTTAGCTAGACACTTCTTGCGGATGCTGGGCCATGACGGAAGCGGCACGGCTAATGGAAAAACCCGCGGCGGGTCGGCTGCGCCTGATGGCTACCGATGCCCCACCCCACCGAGATCTCTGTACCGACTGCGGCGTATCGCGCATGGCTAATCCCAAGGCCTGCGCCAGCGCTTGCCAATTTATTGCGCCGGACTATCCCAAGCTGGAACGGCAAGCCCACGGCAGGGTGCGGGGGAAGGGGGGGGATGAGGCCTTCTTTGGGGTCACGGAGGCCAGCCACCGGGCTCGCTACACGGGCTCCGCGCCCGGCGCCCAATGGACCGGACTCACCACCGCCCTCGCTGAGCAGGCCTTGCGCGCGGGCCTCGTCGATGCCGTGGTCACGGTGGCCGCAGACCCCAAGGACCGCTGGGCGCCGGAGGCCACCATCGTCACCGAACCGGCTGCCCTCGCGGCCACCCGCGGCATGCGCATGGGCTATGCCCCCGTGGTGGCTGCCGTGGAGCGTGCCCGGGACCTTGGCTTTAAACGTCTAGCGGTCATTGCCCTGCCTTGCCAAAGCTATGCCCTTCGATCCCTCGAACTCAGCCTTGGCCTTGAGGCCCTCCACCTCATTGGCACACCCTGCTCGGACAACACCAGCACCGAACACTTCCACCGCTTTCTGGCCGCCCTCGACCCCCATCCCGAACGCATTCGCTACCTGGAGTTCTGTCCCGACTACCACGTCGAGTTGCGCTACGAAGGGGGCCCGGTTCGCCGCATCCCCTTCCTCCAGCTGCCCCTCCAGGATTTAGGCGACGACTTCTTCCCCCTGACCTGCCAAAGCTGCGTGGACTACACCAACAGCCTCGCCGACATCACCGTGGGGTATATGGCGGGGACGGGGGAGCAGTGGGTGGTGGTGCGCAATGCGCGGGGGGCTGCCCTGCTTGCGGACCTCGGCGCGAAGGTCGCGCTCAGCCCCCTGGAAAGCCGAGGGCAGCGCCGGGGTCCCGTCCAGGGCTTTCTGGAAAACACTCGGCGCGCGGCCGGCGGCTTACCTCTGCGGCGCATGCCAAGTTTTCTTCGGCCTCTGATGGGCTGGCTCATGCCCCGGGTGGGGCCCCGGGGCCTCGAGTTCGCCCGGGCCCGGCTCGAAATGAAGGCGATTGAAGCCGTACTCCACCTGCGGCGGGCGCGCCCCGCGCGGCTCCGCCACATGCTTCCGCGACACCTCTGGGCCCTAGTGAAACCCTACGGCTTAAGCCCCACGGCAGAGGAAGCAAAGGAGAGCTAGCTAAAGTGCCCGGCCTCGCCCTCAGCCCAGGCCTTAATCAGGTGATGGGCAATGGCCATGGGGCCCGGCACCTTCAGCTGGGGATTGCGCTCCGCCAAGGCCTCGAGCACCTCATCCCGGGATACCCAACGCACGTCATGCATCTCTTCCGCATCGATGGTGATGGTTTCGCTCAAGGCTTCGCCGTGGCAGCCAATCATGAGCGATGAGGGGAAGGGCCAGGGCTGGGAGCTGTGATAGGTCACGCGCCCCACGCTCACCCCCGCCTCTTCCCGGATCTCCCGGCGCACCGCCTCTTCGATGGTTTCTCCCTGATCGATGAAGCCCGCCAGAGCGGAAAACATGCCAATGCGAACGAGGGGCCCGTGGCTCTGTCCCAGCAGGCAATGATCGCCCCGACTCACCAGCATGATGGCCACGGGATCCGTGCGGGGGAAATGATCGGTGCCGCAGGCGTCGCAATGGCGCTGATGCCCCCCCTTCTGCATCACCGTCTGCGCGCCGCAGGCACTGCAGAAACGATGGGAGCGATGCCATCCCACCTGGGCGCGGGCCTGGGCCAGGATGCCCGTATCGGCCTGGGGTAGGCTCATGGCGGCACCCCGGGACTCCTGGAAGGCCAGCCCTTCCGGCAGCGCGAGCTCGTGATGGGGGTCAGCGACCTCGGAAATATCGAGGGTAAAGCAGGGCCGATCCTTGTGATCGAGGCCCAGGAAGATGGG
>JAURCQ010000254.1 GCA_030828335.1 Gammaproteobacteria bacterium | reverse complement strand
CGTGGGCCACGACGCCCCGGCGGTCGAGGTCGCTTTTAAATTCCGCCCGCATGGCATCGCTGCTTGCGTTGGCGTTCGGGCCCAGGTCCCACTTCGGGGAGAGGGCCTCAAGGCCCTTCCGTGCACGCCAGTAGCTGTCGGCGATGACGGCGAAGCCGTCCTCCACACGGATCACCTTCTTCACGCCCTTCACGGCCAGCGCTGGGGCGTCATCTAGGGCTGCGAGGGTGCCGCCCCAAACGGGGCAGGCGTCGTAGGCGGCGTAGACCATGCCCGGCACCTTCACGTCGATGCCAAAGGTGGCGCTGCCGTCGACCTTGCTGGGGACGTCCAGGCGATTTAAGGGCGTGCCCAGCAGCTTGAATTCTCCGGCCTTCCGAATCGCCGGCTCTTCCGCGAGCGTAATGGCTGCGGCCTCCGCAGCGAGCACGCCGTAGGCCGTGCGCCGACCGCTCGCGTCGTGGAAGACTTCTCCGCCTTCCGTTCGGAGCTCCGCTACGGGCACTTCCCAGCGCGCGGCGGCGGCGGCCTTCAGCCGTTCCCGGGCGCTGGCACCGGCTTGCTGGAGGTATTCCCGGGACCGGCGCACCGCGCCGCTGCCCCCCGTGCCCATGCGCTTGTAGACGCCGTTTTCCCGAACGCTCCGGTTCGCGCTGGCGTATTCCGCTTTCACCTGGCTCCAGTCGCAGTCCAGCTCTTCGGCCACAAGCATGGGCATGGCGGTAAAAACCCCTTCCCCCATCTCGGACTGGGCGACGCGAATGGTCACCTCGCTGTTCGGATCGATGGTGAGCCAGGCGCTGATTTCCGTTCCCGTGGGCGCTCCGGTCCAGGGATCAAGGCCTGCGTTGGCCTTCGGCAGGGACAGGGCCAGCATGAGACCGCCGCTCGCGGCGACGCTGCTTTTAACGAAGGCCCGGCGGGATAGGGTTGAATTTTGAAGCGTCATCGCAGGGCTCCTAGGCGTCAGCCATGGCGTCGCGGGCGAGGGCCGCGGCACGGTGGATGGCACTGCGCATGCGCGGGTAGGTGCCGCAGCGGCAGATGTTGATCATGGCCTGGTCGATGTCCTCGTCCGAAGGGTTCGGCGTGTTGTCGACCAGGTGCGCCGCCACCATGAGCTGGCCCGATTGGCAGTAGCCACACTGGGGTACGTCATGTTCGATCCAGGCCTGCTGCACGGCGTGGAGCGTCTCCCCGGCCAGGCCTTCAATGGTGGTGATGGCTTGTCCCTCGGCTACGCTGACCGGGGTGACGCAGCTGCGCAGGGGGCGCCCGTCGAGATGGACGGTGCAGGCACCGCACTGCGCAATACCGCACCCGAACTTGGTGCCGGTGAGGTCTAGGTGGTCCCGGAGCACCCAAAGGAGGGGGGTATCGGGTTCGACGTCGAGCGTGTGCGTTTTGCCATTCACGGTAAGCGTGATCATGCTATGCATCCCCAAGTCGTGGGCCACTGCGGGGCCCGAGCCATCGCCCCCCATTATCTTCATGGCCGAGCGGCGGGAGCAACCATAGAAGGAGCAACAGCATGACGGAACGGCCTGTGGTAGCGCTGATTGACGCGGAGGCCGCGCGTTTTGCCGGAGCCCTGGCGGATCTCCCGGTTACCCTCCTTCCTTTTGACGCGCCAACGCCTCCGCATGAGGACGCCCTGGCGACCATTGCCTACGCCCTGGCTGCGCCGGATCGCCTCGCGGCCTACCTGCCAGCGCTGCCGGCCCTGCGCTGGGCCCAGAGCACCTGGGCCGGGGTGAATCCCCTGCTGCCCCTCCTGCCGTCCCGGCCCGAGCTTGCGGTGTCGGCGCTGAAGGGCCCCTTTGGCGCCCTCATGGTGCGCTATCTAAACTTTTGGCTCGACGGCTTTGAGCAGGGCCTGTTGGTGGCCCTGGCCGCCCAGCGCCGCGCCCGCTGGACCCACGGCGCGGTGCGGCGCCAAAGCGGCCGGGACCTTCGCGGGGCCCGGGCCGTGGTGCTGGGCACGGGGGCCATTGGTGCGGACCTGGGGGCGGCGCTTACGGCCCGGGGTTACCAGGCCGTCGGCCTCAACCGCAGCGGGGCCTCGGTGCCGGGCTTCGCCAAGGTCTACCCCATCGCTCGGCGCCTCGAGGCGCTGGCCGGCGCCGAGGTGCTGGTGTCCGTGGTGCCGGCCACGGCAGAAACCGCGGGCCTTTTGGACAATGAAGCCCTTGCTGCGCTGGCCCCCGGGGCTCTGCTGATGAACGTGGGGCGGGGGAACGTGGTGCAGGAGGCCGCGCTGCTGGCAGCGCTGGAGCGCGGTCACCTGGGGGCTGCCGTGCTTGACGTTTTTGAATCCGAACCCTTGCCCGAAGATCACGCCTTTTGGGGGGCGCCCCGGTGCTTTGTGACCCCGCATATCTCGGCGCCCACGGAGTGGGAGGCTGTGGTGCCGGTGTTTCGGGAGAATCTGCTGAAGGTGCTGGCGGGGGCACCGCCCACGGGCCTGGTGGACCCGGGGCGGGGATACTGAGGGGGCGGGATCAGTCCGGGAGACCGAGCACCCGCTTGGCGACGATGTTCA
>JAURCQ010000253.1 GCA_030828335.1 Gammaproteobacteria bacterium | reverse complement strand
AGGACGCCCAGCGACGCGGGCGACGACCGCGCCGGCTGCGGCAGCGGCGGCGGACGCGGCGAGGGCGGTTCGAACCGCGACACGCAGTCCCCGAGCGGCGGCGACGTCGAGGGCGGCGCGGACCGTCGCCTCCCCCCCAAAGCCCGCGATGAGCCGCTGCGCCCGCTCCGCCGGCGGCAGGGGCAGGAGGTGTTCCTCCCGCTCGTCGAACCAGCCAAAAAGCCCGACATAGATCTGCCGAATGTGATGTTCCGCGAGGCCGTAGAGCTGCTCTGTGGTGTAGTGCGTCTTAAAAGTTTCCGGCCAGACCAGAGCCGCAATGGCTTCCCCGGGACCAAGGCCCCGGTTCGCCATGCGCACCGTCTGATCCCAAAGGAACTGGATCGAATCCCGATAGCGCTCGATGGTCTCGGCGATGAGCTCGGCGCCCTCAAGGGGCGGCCCATGAGCCCCCGCCAGGTGCGTTGCCCCCAGGGCCCCAAGCTCGTCGAGGCCCTTCAGGAGGATGCGGGGGTCCCGGTATTCTTCTCCGCGAATGGCGAACACGTTAAAGAGCGCAGGCCATAGCAGGTTATTGACCGCCAGCTTAAGGGCTGGGAACCAGATCGTGATGGAATCGGTGGCATCGGAGGGGGCGGGCAGAAAGTGCACCTCAAGGCCCGCCAGGGTCGTTTGGGTGGGCTCCCGGAATTCATGCTTGGCCGGCACATAGCCGGGGGTAAAAGGCGCATGAGCCGGGTTCCGGAAGAACCGGCCCAGGCCCACGTTGACCAACCCTTCGGGGCCGCTCTCGGGCAGCAGAACGCCAAATTGATGGGCGAGGCCTCGCGAGCCTCGCGGGCCCACCTCCCCGGAGAAGCGGCGGAGATTGCCGGGAATGCCCCCGTGGCCCCAGATGGGCAGTTCCGGAGCTTCGGCGAGGAGCGCTTTGGTGCCACCAATGTAGTGGAAATGGCTATAGACACACGCCACTACCGGATCGGCGCAGACCTCCCGGAAGGCCGCGAGCGCCGCCTCCATCTCCTCGACGCACTCCCCCGTGTCGATGACGATGACCCCCTCGGGACCGCGCACGAAGGTCTGGTTGGACAGCCCGTTGCCCACAAAGCACCAGGCCTCGGGCCCTACGGCGTAAAGCTTTTGCGCAAGGCGTGCGCTATGCGCCAGCAGCCGCGCGTGGACCTCCTGGCCAGCTGGTCCCTGCACCCGCCCTTCCGGAAACACCGACTCCAACATGCCCGTCTCCCCAATTTTTGTTGTTATGCCCCAAGGCTAGCAGAAGGCACGGGGATAGGTCCGGGTCCGAAAAGCGTGGGGCATGGCATAATGACGCCCATTGCTAACGACTTTGCGCTGCTAGGAAACTGCCCGTGCCTAAGGCCCTATTTCGATCCCTCCTCGCCCTCACCTGCCTTTGCCTCCTTGCCCGGGCCCAGGCGGCTGAGCAGGGGCTCTGCCTCGCCGGCGGCACCTACCACTCCGTGAGCACGGTGTGGTTCGATGACGGCAACAGCACGGCTCGGTCCCGGGTCGCCCTCGATGGCGTCCTGTTCACCCGGCCCCTAAAGCGGACGGAAAAAACCCGCTGGCTCGGCCTTCAGTTCCAGGGATTAACCATGGAGGTGGATGGCAAGCCCCTAAGCCCCCGGTTCTTTCAGGTGCCCTTTGCCGTGGAGCTCGACAACGCCACCGGGGCCTGGCTCCAAACCCATTTTAACGGGCCCCTAACGCTCGAAGACCAGGAGCAGGTGCTAGCCCTCTACGGCACGCTCCAGGGACCCGACAGTACGCTTATTCCCCCCGAAGGCTTGACGCGCCTCGAGCGGGACAGCATTGGCAGCGCGACCGTTCGCTACGACTCCCCCGCCCTAGGGACCATCACTCGGCGGAAATTGGCCTACGAAACGCTTCGCCCGGGGGATGAGGGACAGGCCCTGACCGAGCGGGTAGCGGTGGAGCAGGACGAAACCACCCTCACGGAGCTGGCCTGCGGCTTTCGAAGCGCCGACGGCCGTTCCTCCACGGAGGCCTTCTTCCGCGGCGGCATGACCGTGAAAACCCTTCAACGCCTGGCCGTCGCCTGGGATCGCACCCTCGCCGCGCCTCCGGGCCTCCGCCTGGCAGTGCTTGGGGAAGACCCGCTCGCCTGGCCGGCGGTGAACCTGGCCTGGCTCTACCCGCCACCGCCGAAAACGCCCCTCGCGGACGCTGCCCGCTTTTTGGCCGCGCTCAGCGCGCTGGATCAGGATCAAATCGACGATGAGGCCCTGAAGGCCCTCCTCTTCAACAACGACCGCTTCCTTGAAGCGCTCCAGGATCAATTCCGCGCCGGCACCTTCTCCAAAGCCTTCCAAGAGAATCTTCTGCTGCGCATTGGTCAAACGGATGCGCCCCAGGCCCGGGCCCTGCTGGTGACCCTGGCCGCCGATGAGATGCTCACGCCCGCCGCGCGCTTCGGGAGCCTCATGGCCCTCCGCTACACGCCCTCGAAGCTTGAACCGGAGAGCCTTGAAGCCCTTATGGACTTCTCCAACCTGTCTAATCTCTCGGAGGACG
>JAURCQ010000252.1 GCA_030828335.1 Gammaproteobacteria bacterium | reverse complement strand
ACAAAGACCGGATTGTGGATATCCAGACCAAAGGGCTGAATGTTGTCCTGACCCACCACATAGTCGGATGAATAATCAGGAACCTCTTGGGTTTCCTCGTCTCCTAGCGGCTCGCTCGGTTCACCTTGCACAACGCCCCCACGATTTATAGGGCGCACCGAAGGCCGCCCGTTTGGTCTTTGCCAACAGGAAATTTATTTACATAACGAAAGGTACGGATGGGACGGCCCCGGCGCAAGGCGGGGGGCCAGCGCTGGAGGATGCGGCGGCGGAATTCCGATTTTTCGCCTTGATTCTCGCCGCCCACGCCGGTTAAATACGCGTCCCCTGGCCAGGTAGCTCAGTCGGTAGAGCAGCGGATTGAAAATCCGCGTGTCGGCAGTTCGATTCTGCCCCTGGCCACCATTTTCCCCTCCCCCTTCCTCGGTATTGCTCCGGCCCCTGCTCGTGCTTAGATAGGCCCTCCTGAGGAATGGAGGAATCCCCGTGAGCGATCAGAACTTTCCCGCTGGCTACGTCCCGGCCGAGGTTTGGCAGCCCAACCCGGACAACGGCGGCCGCTTCGCCAACATCAATCGCCCCGTGGCCGGCGCCACCCACGAGAAAGCCCTTCCCGTGGGCGAGCACCCCTTCCAGCTCTACTCCCTCGGCACGCCCAATGGGGTGAAGGTCACCATCATGTTTGAGGAGCTCCTGGCGAAGGGGTTCTCCGACGCGGAGTACGATGCTTGGCTAATCAACATTGGCGAGGGGGATCAGTTCTCCAGCGGCTTCGTGGCCGTGAATCCCAATTCCAAAATCCCCGCCCTCGTGGACCGAAGCACCACGCCGGAAACGCGGATCTTTGAATCCGGCGCCATGCTGGTTTATCTGGCCGAGAAATTCGGCGCCTTTTTACCCACGGAGGCCAGCACCCGAGCTGAGGTGATGTCCTGGCTCTTCTGGCAGATGGCCAGCGCGCCCTACCTTGGGGGCGGCTTTGGGCACTTCTACGCCTATGCCCCCATGAAGATTGAGTACTGCATCGACCGCTACGCCATGGAGGTGAAGCGCCAGCTGGATGTGCTGGACCGCAATCTGGCCGAGCGGGAATTCATGTGTGGTGACGAATACACCATCGCCGACATTACGATCCATCCTTGGTACGGCGCGTTGGCGAAGGGCCTACTCTACGGCGCGGGGACCTTCCTCGCGCCGGAAAGCTACCAAAACGTTCAACGGTGGGCGCAGCAAATCAGCGACCGCGCGCCCGTGAAGCGCGGCAGCCGGGTTAATCGCTCCTGGGGCGAGGAAAGCCAGCAGGTGCGGGAGCGGCATAGCGCCGCCGATATTTCCTAGGCGCCTGCGTCGGCGCGCTCAAAGAGAAAGGTTCCCTCCAGCGCTGGCCCTTCCGGGGCCAGCGGATCGCGCAGCACCGCTTCTAGCACCCACTGATCCCCCAAGGGGCGCACCGATGTTTCGGTCCACAGACCCGTATCCCCGGGCTTTGGCACGGCGCCCCGAAAAGCGCAATGACGCCTGGGACCCAGGGTAAGGCCCAGCGCCTCGGCGAGGTGACCCACGCTGGCATCAAGGATTAGCAGGGCGACACCGAAATCGGGCGTGCCGCCAGAGCTAGCGCCGTCGGAAAAGTCCCACGCTAAGGTCAGGCGACGGCCACGGCGATCAAGATTTAGGAGCCGACGATGGCAGAATCCCCCGGCCACGGGCTCGGAGGCATAGCGCTGCGCCCTTCCCGTCAGCGCCACGGCTCAGTCCACGTCCAAGCGAAACACGTCCCCATCCTTGACCACCCGGCCCGCCGTAGGCCCCGCGAAATGGGTTCCGATGAGGAGGTTCTCCGTGCCGGCGTAGGCCTCCAGCATGCGCCAGCGCGTCGCCGTGGACGCCTCGGCGTCGTAATCCACTGCCGACGCCCACTCGGGGTGAGCCATCTGGCAAGGGTGATGGAGGAAGTCTCCGGTGATCAGGGCTTCTTCGCCCTGAGATTGGATCCGCACGCTGACGTGGCCCGGGGTATGGCCCAGGGTCGGCACGAGACTCACCTCCGGGCACACCTCGTGGGTCGTCTCCACAAGGTCCACCAAACCGGCTTCCACCACCGGCGCCACGGAATCGAGGAACACCTGGTGGGGCGTCACCGCATCCTCGTGGCGTTCCCAGTACTCAAATTCGTGCTTGGCCATGAGGTAGCGGGCGTTGGGGAAGGTGGGTTTCCACGCCGAGCCATCCCAGTAGGTATTCCAGCCAACGTGATCCACATGCAGGTGGGTACAGAGCACGGCATCGATCTTCTCCGGATCAAAACCTGCGGCGCGGAAGTCCTCGAGGAAGCGGGTCTGCATTTTGTGCCAGTTCTTGTTCGGCATGCGCTCCTTGTCATTGCCGATGCAGGTATCCACCACCACGGTCAAGGTGGGCGTCTCCACCACGAGCGCGTGTACGCTGGCGATAAGCTTGCCCTCTTCGTTCATGAAATGCGGAACCATCCAGGACAGGGGCTTCACGGCCTCCGGCTGGGCCTGGGGCAGGATGAAGGACATCCCCCCCAGCGCTTCG
>JAURCQ010000251.1 GCA_030828335.1 Gammaproteobacteria bacterium | reverse complement strand
TCCCAGTATCGTGGGCTACGGGGCGTATCATTATGTCTATGACAGCGGACGCGAAGGCGATTTTCTAGCCACAGGATTTTCACCCAGAAAGCAAAACCTGTCGGTCTATATCATGCCGGGTTATACAGATTTTTCCAATATCCTGAAGGATCTGGGAAAACACAAACTCGGAAAGTCATGTTTGTACATCAACAAGCTGGCGGACGTGGATGTGGATGTTCTGAAAGTCCTGATACGTGCCGGAGTGGATGACCTGAACAAGAAATGGACGGTTTGGGCCAGTTAAGTTTATGGTGCCCTATTCGTAAAGATTTGATAACAGCCGCTGTCTGCCCAAAGAGCAAACAAAATGGCCAAAAGCTTAGGGAGCTTGCCGGGGCCCGTTCCCACGGCTAAGTAGTTTGTGATGGCTGTCAGATCGGCCTATCCCGGTCGACTTGATCGGCACCCGATTAGGGAGGGAAACATGCCGCGTCAGGCCGCAAAAGAACTTGTGATGCTCTACTATGCCGCCCTAGATCAGGCGACCCCAGATTCGGTGGCGGAAGTGCTGGGCGCGTTTGTGGTGCCGGACTACATTTGGCGCGGCTTTCATCCCTTTGGCGAAATCACCGGTGCCGAGGCGGTTGCTACCCAATTCTGGGCGCCCTTGCTGACCTCATTGACCTGCAAGCGGCGGCAGGATATTTTTTTCGCCGGTGAGAACACGCTCGAAGGGGAGCCCGGTGTCTGGGTTGTGTCGATGGGTCATCTGATGGGGCTTTTCGACGTGGCATGGCTGGGGATCCCGCCGAGCGGCAAGCTCGGGATGTTGCGCTATTGCGAGTTCAACAGGGTATTCGATGGAAAGATCGTCGAGACGGCCATGTATTTTGACATTCCGCATCTGGCGGCTCAAGCGGGGTTGGTGCTGTTCCCCAATCAGACCGCCGCGCATTTGGTGCAGCCCGGTCCGGCAACCCATGGCGGGCTCTTGTTCGAGCCGCAGCCAGAGGCTGAGGGCAAAGCGACACTGGCAGCGATCGAGGCGATGATCACCGATCTCGGCACATGGCAGTCTGGCATGTCGTTGGAAGACGAGCTGGCGCGGACCTGGCATCACGACATGCTTTGGTGGGGTCCCGAAGGGATCGGCTCCACCTACACAATTGAACGCTATGCCATGCAGCATTCTGGCCCGTTCCGAGCAGCCTTTTCCGGGCGCAGTAAAACCCGGCATATCGCGCGGCTTTCCGAAGGACATTTTGGCGGCTTTTTCGGTTGGCCCAATTTTACCGCCACATTGACGGGTCCGTTTATGGGGGTGGCTGCGACCGGAAAGAGCGCCGAGTTTCGCGTGATTGATATCTATCGGCGAGACGGCCACAAGCTGGCCGAGAACGTGCGGGGCAAGTCCATCCAGGGCGCCTGGTTCCGCCCGCTGCGTGCCATCTCCCTGGACCTGCTCCTGGCGATGGACGAGGCGGCCAAGGCCCTCGTCGGACCCGCTATCCGGGCGCAGTATTCCTACCGCGAGGCGAAGAAGGAGGGGCTCTCCGGTGAGGCCCTGGACCGCGCGGTGGAGAACTTCATGTCCGACCCCGCGATCGAGCAGCGGGCACTCGAGGAGATGCTGGAACTGACCTTCCAGAACGAACTCAAGGAGGGGTCGCTCGCGCAGAAGGCGGAGAAGTTCGGCGAGGGCGTCCGAGAGGTCATCGACGAGAAGCTGCCCATTCCTCTGGTGGGAACGATTCTCCTGCCGTTCCTCAAGACGCCGCTGCGGCTGTTCATCCAGGGGGTGCGCCGCTCTCCCCTGAACCCGCTCATGTACGCGCTCAAGACCACGGGCGCGGCGATGGGTAAGTCCTGGCCTGGGGGGCGCCGGGCGTTCGTGAGGGACACGGCAGACTCCCTGATCGCTACGGGCATCTTCTTCGCGGTCTACTCGATGCTGGACCTGGAAGACGACGACGGACTCCCGATCATCACGGGCTCCCCGTCAGGGGACTACGGGGAGCGCCTGCTCCAGTACCGCACGGGCGGGCCGTACTCCATCCTCGGGATGAGCTACAAGCAGATGGACCCGCTCATGCTCTCCGTGGCGGCCACGGTGGACATGACTCGGGTGTTCAAGAATGCCCTGGCGAAGGATGACGGGTCGGCCGCCACCGAAGCCTTCGGAGCCCTCGTCGGGACGATCACCGAGGGCGCGAAGAACGCCTCCTATCTCCGCACCCTCGGGGACCTGATGGAACTCGCGGAGCGAGTGAAACGCGGGGACCAGGAAATGGGGTCGGCCCTGGAGGCTCAGGCGTTCCGCACCTTCGTCCAGCCCTGGGTTCCGAACGTCATCCGGCACAACCTGCGAGCTGGCGACCCCTATCTTCGGGAGAGCCGGGTCCGCAAGTTCGAGGATGTGAAGCACCCCATCTTGAAGCGGGCGGCCTACTACCTCCTGCCGTCCAAGAGCCTGGCCCCGCCGCCCAAGCGGGACTACTGGGGCCGTCCGATCCTCAAGGAAAACTGGCCCATGCACTCATCGACGCTGGCACGAGCCTTCCCGCTGCTCGAGCAGACCGCGTCCGGTGGCCCGGCCATGAAG
>JAURCQ010000250.1 GCA_030828335.1 Gammaproteobacteria bacterium | reverse complement strand
GGGGCCTGAATGCGGGGATCGACCTGTTCATGGTCTCGGAGAATTGGCGAACCTTCCTTAAGACGGCGGAGCAGCAGGTGCGGGAGGGCATTGTCCCCGAGAACCGTCTAGACGACGCCGTGCGCCGCATCCTTCGGGTCAAGGTGGCCCTGGGCCTGTTCACGAAGCCCCGTCCCGCCCAGCGCCCCCTCGCGAAGCAGCCGGTGCTCGGTTGCCCGGAGCACCGGGCCCTCGCCCGGGAGGCTGTTCGCCGCTCCCTCGTACTCCTGAAGAACGACGACGCCCTTCTCCCCCTCCCTCGCAGCGCCCGGGTGCTCCTGGCAGGGAAGAGCGCAAACGACCTCGGGAACCAGTGTGGCGGCTTCACCGTCGAATGGCAGGGCGCCTCGGGTAATCACCTTATTGAGGGGGGCAGCACCGTTTTCGACGGCATCCGCGCGCTCGCCAGCGCCTGCGACCTCGATCCCGAGGGGCACAGCGCCGATCCGGAAAGGCATGATGTGGCGGTGGTGGTGATCGGAGAGCGACCCTACGCCGAAGGCCTTGGGGACATTCGCAGCGGAGAGGACGTGCTGATCCGGGAGGGCTCACAGATTCGCGGTAAGCTAAAGAAGCTTGAGCCCTATGGCCGGTCCGCTGCCTTGGAGGCGCTCCATCCGGAGGACCTGGAAACGCTCACGCGCATCAAGGCGACCGGGGTTCCCGTGGTGACGGTGATGCTCTGTGGGCGACCCCTCGCCACGGATCCGGAGCTAGCCCAGTCCGATGCCTTCCTCGTAGCCTGGCTGCCCGGGTCCGAGGGCGCAGGCATTGGTGAGGCGCTCTTCGCCGCCCAACCGGAAGGGGAAGCCCTCTTTCCTGGGCGCCTGCCCTTCGCCTGGCCTAAGGACGGCGGCGCGCCCCAGTGGCAAGGCGATGAGCAAGAAAACGTTCGCTTCCCCCGGGGGTTCCCATGGCCACGCTAAAGCCCGTCGACACCTTCGACCTTCTGATCTTCGGCGGCGCGGGGGATCTTTCCCTTCGCAAGCTGCTCCCGGCCCTCTATCACCGAGACGGCGCGGGCCAACTTCCGACCGGCAGCCGTATCCTGGCCATCGGTCGCAACGAGATGTCCCAGGAAGCCTTCGTCAGCCTGGTTGAAGACACCCTGCGGGCGCGCTTAAAAAGCCTTGATGCCGATCAGTGGGCACGTTTCGCGGAGCGCCTCAGCTACCTATCCCTCGACGCCGAAGACAGCGCTAGCTGGGATCCCCTGTGCGAACAGCTCGCGGGTTTCGAGGATCGGCTCCGAGCCATCTATCTGGCGACCCCGCCCCATCTCTTCGGCGCGATTGCCCAGGGCTTCAAGGCGCGCAGCCTGATCACCGGGAACATGCGCATCGTGCTCGAAAAGCCCGTGGGCCACGATGAGGCCTCCGCCCGGCGCATTAATGATGAGGTCGGCGCGTGCTTCGAAGAGAACCAGATCTACCGCATTGATCATTACCTGGGGAAGGAAACGGTGCAGAACCTGCTGGCGCTGCGCTTCGGCAACTCCCTCTTCGAACCCCTCTGGCGCCGGGAAGTCATCGACCACGTGCAAATCACCGTGGCCGAAGATCTGGGCGTGGGCAATCGGGTCGACTACTACGATGGCATCGGCGCCCTTCGGGACATGGTGCAGAACCACCTGCTCCAACTGCTGTGCCTCGTCGCCATGGAGCCTCCCTCTAGCCTCGACGACGACGCGGTTCGAGACGAAAAACTGAAGGTGCTTCGCGCGCTCCAGCCCATGACCGCTTCCGAGGCGCGAAGCCAAACGGTACGTGCCCAATACCAAAGCGGCGCCGTGGAAGGCACGGTGGTACCGGGCTATATCGATGAGCTAGGGCGAGGGAGCAGCACGGAAACCTTCGTCGCCCTGAAGATGGGGGTGGAAAACTGGCGCTGGTCCGGCATTCCCTTTTACCTGCGCACGGGCAAGCGCATGGCGCGCAAGCTTTCGGAAATTGTCATTCAGTTCAAACCCGTGCCCCACGCCATTTTCGATGCCAGCTACGACACCCTTCCCAATCAGCTCCTGATTCAGCTCCAGCCCGATGAAGGGATGAAGCTCACCATCATGGCCAAGCGCCCCGGGCCCGAAGGGTTCTCGCTGATTCCTGTGAACCTGGATTTGAGCTTTGAGGAGGCCTTCGGCGGCGCCTATCCCGATGCCTATGAACGCTTGCTCATCGAAGTGCTTCGCGGGAATCCGGCTTTGTTCATGCGCCGGGACGAGATCGAAACGGCCTGGCAGTGGACCGATACGCTCCTCGCCAGCTGGCAAGAGAGCCAGCAACGCGTGGATCGCTACGTGGCGGGCTCCTGGGGGCCCGCTTCCGCGGCCCTACTGCTCGACCGGGACGGTCGCAGCTGGCATACGGGGTCCTAACATGCTGACCGTCTTTCCCGATCGAGCTCAGGCCACCGCTGCTGCCACGGAGCGCCTCGAGGCGGCTCTGCGCGAACACCTCGACCGGAACGATGAGGCAGTCCTTGCGGTGAGCGGCGGCACGACCCCAGAGCCAGTGTTCCATGCTTTGGCAGAGCGCCCCCTGCCTTGGGAATGCATTTCCGTGAC
>JAURCQ010000024.1 GCA_030828335.1 Gammaproteobacteria bacterium | reverse complement strand
CGTCTACGACCGCACCTGGTTTAATGGCTACGGGAACGACGGCAGCTGGTACTTCGGCTTTGGCATGGCGATCTATCCCCATCGAGGCATTCTCGATGCCGCCTTCTCCACGGTGACCGAGGGGGGCCTCCAACACTGCTTCTACAGCTCGCGCCGCGCGCCGGCGGAGCGCACGGATATGAGCGTTGGCCCCCTGCGCCTTGAGGTGATCGAGCCGCTGCGGAAAACCCGCATTATTCTCGAGGACAACGATTCGGGGCTGGCCTGCGACCTGGTCTTCTCCACCCGCACCGCGGGCATTCAGGAGGCCCGGCAGACCCTCTTTCAGGGCACCCGCGCCGTGATGGACGCCACCCGGTTCGACCAGTTCGGCACCTGGGAGGGCATCCTCCATACCCCCGATGGCGACATCCGCGTCGATCCCGAAGCCTCCCGGGGCACGAAGGATCGCTCCTGGGGCGTCCGCACCGTGGGCGAGCCGGAAGGCGGTGGCGCGCCGGTGATGCCCAAGGGTATTGCCTTCATGTGGGCGCCCCTCTTCTGGGACGACCACGTTAGCCACGCCATTTTCTTCGATGGCCCGGAGGGGGAAGCGCTCGTGCGGGAAGGACTCACCGCGCCCCTCTACCCCAACGCCGACCGGGTCCCCGCGCAGGGAGAGGCGTGGGATACGCGCATGGCCACGGCTCGCCACCGCATCCGCTATCACAAGGGCACGCGCCTGGCTGAGACCGTGGAAATCGACCTGGTCCCCCTCGAGGGGGACCTCCGCACCCTTACCCTTACCCCGGGACTGAAATTCCAGATGAAGGGCCTCGGCTACGGCCATCCCGAGTGGGGTCAGGGCATGTGGAAGGGGGAGCTGGCTACGGGGCATGAGCGCTTTGATCCCCGGCAGCTGGACCCGCTGGCCCGGGAGAATCTCCACACCCAGCAAATCGTCACCGCCAGCGATGGGCAGCGCTCGGGCATCGGCGTCTTTGAGCAAATCGTCGTGGGGCCCTATGCCCCCGCGGGCTTCAAGGAATTCTTTGATGGCGCCCGCTAGGAGGCGCCCGCTAGGAGGCGCCGCCTAAGGAAAAAGGGCCCCGAAGGGCCCTTTCTTATGCCGCTGATTCCAGCGCCGGTTTAGGCTTCACCACGAAGAGGAGGTCCCCCGCGTTGACCTGCTGCCCATTGGCAATGTTGATGCGGGTCACCACATAACGCTGCCCCTCAGGGTAAAGCGCCTGCTCCGCCTGGTTGAAGCTGGCCAGGGTAAGGGGCGAGAAGATTTTCATGGCTTCAAGCTGGCAAAGGGTCTTGCCGACCGAGACCTCTTCCCCAACCGAAACGTACTGGGGCTCGGAGGGCGAAGGGGTAATGTAGAAGATCCCCGTGGACGGCGAGAGCACCTTTAGCTCGTCGCTGCCTTCGATGGCCAGGGCCTCCAGGGAGACGGCGCTACTGTCCTTGCCCGCTTCCTGTTCGATTTCTTCGATCAGCGTATCGGCGTCGAGGGTCGCCAGGAAGTTCGGCAGATAGCTGGTGTCATAATCGCCGGAGAGGAACACCTCGTCCCGGAGGATCTTCCGCAGAAGCGCGAGATTGGTGCAAATGCCCTTCACCCGCACCGAGTCCAGGTAAGCTGCCAGCTTAGCGGCAGCGTCCCGGCGATCAGTCCCGTGAATGATGATCTGGGCGACCATGGAGTCGTAGAAGGGGGAGATAACCTTCCCCGGCCCCCCAGCGGCGATGATGTCGATGGCCTCGTTCTCCGGCATCACCCATTCGGTGATTTCCCCCGGGTCGGGGCGGAACGCCAGCTTACCGCCGACCTTCGTAATCTTCTCGGCATTCAGGCGGACTTCGATGGAGTAGCCATGGTTGCCCGGGGTGAGGTCCTTGATGGACCCGCCGCCGGCCACCCGGAACTGCTCGGCGACGATATCCACGCCACAGACCTTTTCCGTCACCGGGTGCTCAACCTGGAGGCGCGTGTTCATCTCCATGAAGTACACGGCGTCATTGACCACGTCGAGGATAAACTCCACCGTGCCCGCGCCCACGTAATCCACCTCGTGGGCCAGGGCCAGGGTGCTTTCCCGAACTTGAGCCTCAAGGGCCGGCGTGAGCGCCGTGGAACCGGACTCCTCCACCACCTTCTGCTTATCCCGCTGCACAGAGCAATCGCGAATACCCAGGACGAAAGCGTTGCCATGGTGATCGCGAAGCAGCTGCGCTTCGATGTGGCGCATGGAGGTGACGAATTTCTCAAGGTACACATCGCCATTGCCGAAGGCATTTCGTGCCTCCGCCTGCACCTGATGGAACAGATCGTGGAAGGCCTCGGGGGTCTCCACCACCTGGATCCCCTTGCCCCCACCGCCATGCACGGCCTTGATGAGCACGGGATAGCCAATGTCTTCCGCCACCTGGGCTGCACGCTCGACGCTGGTCAAGATGCCATAGGATCCGGGCACCACGGGCACGCCCAGGCTCCGCGCCGTGCTGATGGCGTTGGACTTGTTCCCCATGGTTTCCATGGAGGTCACCGGCGGCCCAATAAAGTTAATGCCGTGGTTCCGACACAGCTCAGCAAACTGGGCGTTCTCAGACAGGAAGCCAATGCCCGGGTGGAGCGAATCGACCTTCTCAAGCTCGGCCACCCGCACCACGGACAGGCCATTGAGGTAGCTTTCGTCCGGCGTGTTACCGCCAATGCACACGAGCCGATCCTTCGGTCCGAGCATGTCGGCGGCTGTGGATTCCATATCCGGGTCGGACTGCACCAGCACCACCTCGATGCCCTCCGCCCGCGCCACGCGGACCAGCTTCGCGGCGGTGCAGCCCCGAGCGTGAATGAGCGTCCGCTTCACCGGCGCGGGTTCGCCCGCACCCGGGGCGACTACGGTATCGGCCTGAACGGCGGAATCCTCGACGTAGATGCCCGCCATCACCCGGGCCACCACCCCCTCCACGGAATCCGTGGGCACGGGGATATCGGGATCGATCGCAGCGAGGGCTCCGTCAAGCCCCTCAGAAAAGGGATGACGCACTAGCCCCTGCATGGCCCCGGAGGTCCGAGAGAGGTAGTTCGAGAGCGTGCAGTGACTGGGCAGGTTTGAGGGCACCACGATCTGCCCCGCAAAGGGCATATTGGTTCCGGAGAAGTAGTAGGTCTGCACCAAAGGATGGGTGACGAAGCTCGCCTGCGCGCCGCCGGTGCAGTCGCCGAAGCCAAAAACCACCACGGGCAGGTCGATGTCCCGGACAAAGCGAGTAATGCGATCGTTCACCGCCGCCATGGAGAAGAGGGCTCCGGCCCCCTCCTTCGTCTGCATGCCCCCGGAAGAGATGAAGCAGAGCACGGGCAGACGCTGCTCGGCGCAGGTCACGAGCAGTTCGCAGAACTTCTCGGCGCTGGCCATATCAAAGGAGCCGGCCTGGAAGGCGACGTTGGAGATCACCACCCCACAGCGCAGGGGAACGCCCTCGCCCTTGAACTCCCCAAGGCCCGTGACGATGCCGCAGGGAATCTGCCCCGCCTCAAGGGCCTGCTCGATGGAGACGCGGAAGCCAGGGAAGCGCACGGGATCAGAGGACAGGCGATCGTTATGCAGCGGCGTGAAGCTGTGGAAGAAGCGCTCGACGAAGGCGTCCGGCGTGGTGTTCTTTTGCCGCTTGTCCTGGCTGAGCACCTCCTGGATGAGGAGATCCCGGTAGGCTAGGGTGAGGCGATACCAAAAATCCTTGCGGCGCCCGATATTCCGCGGCGCGATCCGGCCGTCGTAGCGCCGGCCATCTTTTACGCTGGCGCCATAAACGGGGATCAAGCGATCGAAGAGGAAGGTCACGATAACGAGCAACGTATCGGAAAGGTGGGGGAAGCTGGCCTTCTTCCACTCTTCCACGGTGCGCAGGAAATCGCCCCGGCGCCCATGCTGTTCCATCTTCTCCAGCCAGGCGAAGTGGGCCTCGGCGAGCCCCGTGCTGTCGGCCACGCCAACCTGCGCCGCAGCGCGCTTGAGTGCCCGGTCCATGAGCCCCGCCATGGAGTCGTAGGAAAGGGCCCGCTTTTCGTTCGCCTCTTCGGCGACGAGGTCGAGGTTCTGTAGCACCGCATCGTAAAGGGCATCGAAGAGCAGCAGGTTCCTGCCCTCGGCGATAAAATCTTCCCGGAGCTCTTCGGTCAGAAGCACATCGAGGAGCGTGAGATCGGAGATCCCCACGGGCACCCCCGCCGGGCCCCGGGCCTGAATGGCGCCCGGGAAGGCGTTGGCGAGCATGCCTCGAAGCGCTGCGATAAGCGGCGCAGATCCCGGAGCCGCGGCCCTCAGGCCGTCGCCCCGCAGCCCTTCCGGCACCACGGACAGGGGCAGCGCATCGTCCGCAAAGGGGTTCACGCCCTGAAGGAAGACGTTCAGCTCCGCCGCCAGGGCGCTTTGCAGGTAGCCATCAGACTTATCGGCAAGGCCGCGCTTGGATAGGAGCTTGCGGGCATCAAAGGAGAAGTGCTCCCGTAGAAAGCGCGCGACTTCGCTATCGTCGCTGCGCAGGCTCACGAGGAGATCCCGCGCCCGGGGAAGATCGGCCACCCGAAGGAGCTGGCGCGTCGCCGAGGGATCCGCGAGCTGGTCCATGAGGGCTTCCAGGTTGCCCCGCGCTTCGTTCTTCCAACGGTTGTACAGATAGGCAAGGACCGTGCTCAGGAGCGTCGCCCGGGCGTCCTCGTAATTCTTTTTAGGCTCCCCAAAGATCAGCTGGGCAAGGCGCCCGCGCTCATCATGAACCGCCTGTTTCTTTTCCTGGTAGTTCTTCCAGGCCCGCGCCAAGCTGTCGTCGTAGACCAGCTTTTCCGGATCCTGAAACCAAGAAAGGAAAGCCCGGCGCCGCTCCCGATCCGCCCGCTGGGCCAGTTCCCCCTTGGGCACCTCAGCTTCTGCGAGGCGACCGTACTGCTTGGTCGTCGTGGAACGAATGCGCTTGCGAACGCCAAGGTAGCGCAAATAGCGATAGGCCACCCCGAAAACGTTACTGAATTCCGTGGGTGCCGACGCCAAAGCCAGAGCCGCGGTAGATTCGTTGGCGTGCAGGCGCGGAGAGGGATTCAGGTAGCGATCAAGATTTCGCCGATAGTGATCAATGATGTAGGGATTCTCCGCTACGAAGGCGCGGGTTTTGTTCTCAATGAACTCAATGCCCGTAACGATGGACGCCCGCAGCTTCTCCAGCTGAGCATCATCCTCTCCTGGCACGTAATCAATGATGCCGTCGATGTTGCCCTGGGCGTAAAGATCGTAGGAGGACACCCCGACGAGCTTGGCGCACTCCTGCCAGGACAGGTTGTACTTGCGCGCGATGTTGGCCAAACCCTTCGGCTGGATGGTGTTAAACACCGCATCGCGCACCGCGAGAATGAGGTTGGAGGCCGCCAGGGGAATGGCGCCGCCGGAATAGCCGATGCCGAGAATAATGCCCACGGTGGGCACGTCGACGTTGCACATCTCGGCGATGAGCCGGGAGATGGAATGGGCCTGGTTTTCCCCGTTGGCCTCGGCGCCGGCGTCTGCCCCCGGGGTGTCCATGAAGCTCACCACAGGCATATTGCGTTTGGACCACATCTCCAGGCGACGCGCCGCGGCCAGGTGATGGCGCGGCATCCAAACGCCATTGGCGACGCTGCGATCCTGGGCAATGAAGCCCACTTCCCGCGTGCCCTGGGGGAAGGCCATGGTGACGACAGCGCTGTAGAAAGGACCGTCCTCCTCCACGAGCGTCACTCGGGAACCGAGGCGGGGGATCAGGCTCTTCGCACTCATCCGGCCTGGGGCTTCCGCCGGCGCTACGCAGCGCTCGATGTAGCTATCGATGTCGAGCTCGCTTAAGGCCTCGCACTGACGCCGGACCACGTCTTCTGCCAGGAGGCCCTTCACGTGATCCTGCACCTGCGCTTTGTCCTTCTCGCTGGCGAGGGAGAAATCCTTCGCCAGTTTTTCAGCGATCAAGAACAGCTGGTCAACACGATCTTCCGACTGCGCCATGGATGGCTTTCCCCTTGCCCCGGGCGGGACTCATCATTGTGCGTGTTCGCCCGTTAATCCGACGGGAGCGCCGCACTGCGGCCACCCAAACCTCCGAATGTTAAAGGGGTCCCGGGGGCCAGGCAAACTTATTCCCGCGCTTAGCCGAGAAGCTCGGGCTCCCGAGCGGAGATCATCTCGAAGAGGGGCTGGAAGCTAAACCAGCCCGCCATTTCCGAACCGACTTGGCCCCGAGTGTGGCGCGCCACCTCCGGAGGGAGGGAGGCTACCGTTCCTGCGGCCATGGCGGCCAGCTGGGCCTGGGCACAGCGTTCCATGGCGATATACCACCAGGCCGCGGCGTCCACCGTGGAGCCGACGGTCAGCAGACCATGGTTCTTCAGAATGGCCGCCTTCTTCGTACCCAGGGACTCAGCAATGCCGTCACCTTCCTGCGTATCCAGCACCACACCGCTATAGGCCTCGTGAATCACGTGATCCTCGAAGAAGGCGCAGGCGTCCTGGCAGAAGGGCAGAAGCGGCGTGTCGATGGCCGCCAGTGCCTTGCCGTAGATGGAATGGGAATGGGCCGCCGCCAACACGTCGGGGCGGGCGGCATGAAGCCGGGAGTGGATGGCAAAGGCCGCCTGATTCACCAGCCCTTCCCCTTCCACCACTTCCCCACCGTGATTGACGAGCAGGAGATCCTTGGGCGTCAGGCAGGCAAAGTGGCGCCCAAAGGGATTCACCCAGAAGTGATCCGGACGCTCCGGATCCCGCGCCGTGATATGCCCCGCAGCCCCCTCGTCGAAGCCATAGAAAGCGAAGAGACGAAAGGCCGCCGCCAAGCGCACCTTCAGGTGGGCCCGCTCCTCCGCGGGGGACGAAAAGGTGGGCGGGGCCAGCCGGGCGCCGCCTAAAACGCCACTGGTACCGGCGGTTGCTGCTTGATCCTGTGCTGCGCTCATGATGCCTCCCCAAGGGCTATACTCTTTGAACCTAGGACCGGAGCATGCGACGGTCCCGCAAGCGATGCAAACCCAAAGGGACGGCCCCATGGCAACGGAATTCTTGCCCCTGCGCGTAGCAGTGTTAACGCTCTCGGATACCCGGACGCTCAGCGAAGATCGCTCTGGCGCGTACCTTGAGAGCGCCCTCCTGGAGGCCGGCCACGCCCTCGCCGCCCGAAGCCTCTGCCCCGACGACCGCTACGCCATGCGCGCCCTCGTCTCCGCCTGGATCGCCAATCCCGAGGTTGAGGTGGTGCTCACCACCGGGGGCACGGGCTTTACGGGGCGAGACAGCACGCCGGAAGCCCTTACGCCGCTCTTCGACAAGCAGATCGAGGGCTTCGGGGAACTGTTTCGGATGAAGTCCTTTGAGGAGATTGGCACCTCGACGATCCAATCCCGGGCCGTAGCAGGACTTGCGAACGGCACCATGATTTTCTGCCTGCCGGGCTCCCAGGGGGCCTGCCGGACGGCGTGGGAAGGCATTTTGAAGGCTCAGCTGGATGCGCGGCACAAGCCCTGCAACTTCGCAGAGCTTCTGCCGCGCTTTTTGGAGCGCTAACCCCTAGGCGTAGATCACCCGGGTCAGGAATTCGGCCACGCAGCCGGGCTTGCTCTCCCCATCGATCTCGATGGTGATCTTGTTCTTCAGCTGCAGCGTGTTCGGCGCCACCTGGGTGACTTCCATGAGCTCCCGGTGGGCGCACACCTTGGCGTTCACCTTCACGGGGTTCGGGAAACGCACCTTATCGAGGCCGTAGTTCACCCCCATGACGGTGCCTTCGTAAGCCTCAGGCACCTGCGCCGGAATCTTGGCAGTCAGGAAGGGCAGGAGGGACAGGGTCAGGAAGCCATGGGCGATGGTCACCTTATAGGGAGACAGCTCCGCGCTCTTCACCGGGTCGATGTGGATGAACTGATGGTCCAGGGTGGCGTCGGCGAAAAGATTGATGCGGTCCTGATCCACTTCGAGCCACTCGCTCGGGGCATCGGGCTTACCCACGACCCCTTGAAATAGGCTCAGGGCCTTCGCTGCTGCTTCGGACATACTGGTCTCCTTCGGTGCACAGGGAATAGGGGCGGCGTACCCCGCCCGCGGGAAGTGTCGCCGGGGCCGGGCCCTTTGTCCACGACCCGCGCCAGGGGTCGCTCGAGGCTGCTAAACTCGCCCCCTTTGCATGAGCTTTGGGGGAACATCATGAATGCCAACGAGGTTGTGATTGCCAGCGCCCGCCGCACGCCCATGGGCGCCTTCCAGGGCAGCCTTGCGAGCCAAAGCGCCGTGGCCCTCGGCGTCAGCGCGGTAAAAGCGGCGGTGGCCGATGCGGGGGTGGCCCCGGACGCCATCGGCGAGATCCTCATGGGCTGCGTGCTCCCCGCAGGCCTCAAGCAGGCGCCGGCACGGCAGGTGGGCCGGGGCGCCGGCCTCGGTGAGCACTGCGGCGCCGTCACCCTCAACAAGGTGTGCGGTAGCGGCATGAAAACCCTCATGGTGGCGCACGATAGCCTGAAGGCGGGCAGTCAAAGCTGGGTGGTCGCCGGCGGCATGGAAAGCATGACCGGGGCGCCCTATCTGCTGCCCCAGGCCCGCAGCGGCCTGCGCATGGGCCACGATAAGGTCTACGACACCATGTTCCTGGACGGGCTCGAAGACGCCTACACGGGCCGCGCCATGGGCAGCTTCGCCCAGGACACGGCCGATGCGCACCAGCTCACCCGGGAAGCCATGGATCGCTACGCGATTCAGTCCCTCGAGCGGGCCCGGGCGGCCCAGGGCAGCGGCGCCTTTGACGCAGAGATCGTCCCCGTCACCTTTGACACCCGCGGCGGGCCGGTCACGGTGACGGAAGACGAGCAGCCCCTGCGCGGAAAGCCGGAAAAGATCCCCACCCTAAAGCCCGCCTTTAAGACCGACGGCACCATCACCGCGGCCAACTCCAGCTCGATTTCTGACGGGGCCGCAGCTCTGGTGCTCACGACTGCGGGGGCAGCGGAAGCCGCCGGCGTCACACCCCTGGCGCGCATTGTGGCCCATGCAAGCCACGCCCAAACGCCGGAAACCTTCACCACCGCCCCCCTTGGCGCCATCCAAAGCGTCGCCGAGCGCGCGGGCTGGGATCTTGCCAGCGTAGATCTCTTTGAAATCAACGAGGCCTTCGCCATGGTGGCCATGCTCGCCATCGATGGCCTGGGCCTTGACGAAGCCAAGGTGAACATTAACGGCGGCGCCTGCGCTCTGGGCCACCCCATCGGAGCCTCCGGCGCCCGCATCGTGGTCACCCTCCTTCATGCCCTTCGCCGCACCGGAGGCACGCGGGGCATTGCGTCGCTCTGCATTGGCGGCGGCGAAGCAACGGCCCTGGCCGTGGAACTGCTCTAGACGGTTGGGTCCCCGCGCACCAAAAAGGGTCTTCGGCGCTGGCGCCTCCGTCAGCGCCGAAGCTACACTCCCGTGACAGCCATGCGGGTTAAGGAGAGGTCACCTTGCGTCTACCGGTACTCATTGCAGCGGGCGGGGTAAATCCCGCGGGCCGTATCTCTGGCCATCACGCTTACCGGCGCACGGTGATTGATGCGCTCCCGGAGGCCAAAGCGGCCCAAACCTGGAAAGCCCTAGCCACCCTCATGGGCGAGCCCACTACCCCGGAGCGGCAGGCCTATCTGCGGGACCACACCCTGATTCGCCGTATCGAAAGCCAGCACATGGACGTCGATGCCATTCCTCAGCACCGCGCGATCAATCTCGCCGGTGCCGGCGATGCGCCGCTCACTTTCCGCCTACGCAAGCGCCAGCTGCCGGAAACCCTCCCTGCGGGCTGGACCGTCCGCACCGTCGACGACGACACCGTCGAGGTCCGGTGCAGCGAAGGGCTCGCCGCCTTTATTCCTGAAACCCGACAGTCACGGGTGCAGGCCGCGGGGCAGCTTCCCACGGGCTTTGAACCCGAGAAGCTCTACCCCTCCCGGAACCATCCCCGGGGCCTGGCCATGACCATCTTTGCGGCCTCCGACGCCCTGGGCAGCGCGGGGCTGAGCTGGGAAACGCTTCGCCAGGCCGTGGCGCCCGATGAGATTGCCGTGTACGCCAGTTCGGGGATGAGCCAGCTCGACCAAAACGGCAATGGCGGCATGATGCAGGCGGCCCTGATGGGCAAGCGCGTGAGTTCCAAGCAGCTACCCTTGGGCCTTCCCCAGATGCCGGCGGATTTCGTCAATGCCTATGTGCTCGGCAGTGCTGGCAGCACCGGTGCCAACATTGGCGCCTGCGCCACCTACCTTTACAACCTGCGTCAGGGGGTCGATGACATCCGCTCCGGTCGCCGGCGCGTGGTGCTCGTGGGCTGCGCGGAAGCCCCCATCCTGCCGGAAATTATCGAGGGCTACCGCACCATGGGCGCCCTGGCGGAAGACGAAGGGCTTATGCGCCTCGATGGCGCCAGCACCCCTGACCATCGCCGCGCCTGCCGCCCCTTTGCGGAGAACTGCGGCTTTACCCTGTCCGAATCGGCGGTGTTTTCCGTCCTGGTCGACGATGCCCTCGCCGTGGAGCTCGGGGCGAACGTGCTCGGCGCCGTCCCCGAAGTCTTCATCTATGCCGACGGCTACAAAAAATCCATTCCGGGCCCGGGCATCGGTAACTACCTCACGGTGGGCCGCGCCTTGGGCCTTTTGCGCAGCATGCTGGGGCAGGAAGGGCTCGATCGGAGCTTCATCCACGCCCATGGCACGGGCACGCCCCAGAACCGGGTAACGGAAAGCCACATCATGAGCGAGCTGGCCAAAACCTTTGGCATTGCGCACTGGCCCGTGGCGGCGATCAAAGCGTACCTCGGCCACTCCCTGTCCCCGGCGGCGGGGGATCAGCTCACGAGCGCCCTGGGCACCTTCGCAGACCACATCATCCCGGGCATCAGCACCATCGACCGGGTGGCCGAGGACGTCCACACGGACCGGCTTCATTTTCCCCTCGCCCACGAAGCGGTGGAGCCCGGAAGCCTGGACGCCGTCCTGCTGAATTCCAAGGGCTTCGGAGGCAACAACGCCACTGGCCTTGTCCTCTCCCCGGAGCAAACGCGACGCATGCTAGAGGCTCGGCATGGCGCCGAGGCGCTGACGCGCTGGCAGCGGAAAAATGAAGCGGTCAGCGAAGCAAGCCGCGAATACGACGCCGCCATGGGCGAAGCGCTGCAGGCGCCCATCTACCGCTTCGGGGAGGGGGTCGTGGACGGGCTCGATCTGACCCTAAGTGACGCCTCGATCACCATTCCGGGCTTCGCGAACCCCGTGAACCTGACCATGGCCAATCCCTTCGAGGATATGACCTAGCCCCTAGTGTCGGGTCACTCCGCGCCGCAGCTGCGCGAGCCACGCCAGGGCGAGGGCCTCGGCCCTCCCCTCTAGGGATGGCAGCGCGTCCGCTAGGGCGGCCTCGGCCGCCTCATGCTGCCCAGCCCGCTGTAAGAGCTGCACATGATCAAACAGCACTGCCAGCTGCGCCGGGGCCAGGCGCCGACGGGCTTCGCTGGCCTGAAGGGCCAAGCTCCAGGCCTTTTGCTCCCCCTGCTGCTGCTGGATATTCGCCAGCATGCGCAGCACGAGGGCTCGCGGCTCGCAGCTGGGGAAGGGCGCGGCCAGCACCACCGCTGGCGCCCCTCGCGCCTTTAAGCGATCGCGGAAGACGTCTTCGCTCTCCACGGAGCCGCCAAAGGGGTCAATCCAGACCCGTGGATCCCGGGCCATGGCCAACATGAAGTGCCCCGGGGCATTGATGCCCGTCAGCGCGAGGCCAAGGCGCCGCCCCACCTCGGCGTAGACCACCGCCAAGGTAATGGGAAGGCCCCGACGTCGGGTGAGCACTTGATCGATGCGGCTATTCTCGAGCGCCCCGTAGGCGGCCTCATCACCGCCGTAGCCGAGGCTTTGAGCCAGCGCCGTGACCAACCCCTCGGCGTTCGTCGCCGCATCAAAGCGGGGCGCCACCCAGGGGGCGGCGGCCTCGCAACAGGCAACCAGAGGCGCTTCACAGGCTGACGCCACGGACGCGCCGGCAAGCCAGTGAGCCACGAGGAGCGCCCCATCAAACAACGAGGCCCGGTCCGCCGTTTCCAGGGCGCGAAACTCGGCGAAGGCCGAATCCTCCGGGCTGGCCCAGGGGACCTTCTCAGTGCTCACGGGTCGCCCGGAAGCGCACTTCAGGGAAGCGCTCCATCATGAGGGACAGGTTCGCTCGAGAGGTGGCCAGGAAGGTAAGGTGATCCCCCCCATCCAGGGCCAGCTGATCCCCGGCGCGACGCTTAAAGTTCTCAAAGGCCACCGGGTCGTCGCTTTCCACCCAGCGGGCGGTCACCACGTTCGTGGAATCATAGAGGCAATCGGCCTTGTACTCGTCCTGCAACCGATAGGCCACGACGTCGAACTGGAGCACGCCCACGGCCCCCACCACCAGCTCATTGCGATCAAGGGGACGGAACACCTGCATCGCCCCCTCCTCCGCAAGCTGCTTTAAGCCCTTCTCTAGCTGCTTGCTACGCAGCGGATCCCGGGGCCGCACCCGACGGAACAGCTCCGGGGCGAAGTTAGGAATCCCCGTAAAGCGCAGGGCTTCGCCTTCGCTGAAGGTATCCCCAATCTGGATGGTGCCGTGGTTGTGAAGCCCGATGATGTCGCCAGGCCAGGCCTCTTCCGCCTGCACCCGATCCCCGGCCATGAAGGTCACGGCGTCGGCGATGCGGACGTCCTTGCCCGGGCGCACGTGGCGCATCTTCATGTTGTGGCTGTAGCGTCCGGAGCACACCCGGAGAAAGGCGATGCGATCGCGATGCTTCGGATCCATGTTTGCCTGGATTTTAAACACGAAACCCGAAAAGGACGGTTCCTCCGGTTTCACCGGACGATCTTCGCTCGGACGCCCCTGGGGCGCCGGCGCGTGGGCCACGAGCCCATCGAGCATTTCCCGAATACCAAAGTTCCCGAGGGCCGTGCCGAAGTAAACGGGGGTTTGCGTGCCGTCGAGAAAGGCTTCTGGGTCGAAGCTGTGCCCCCCGCCGGCAATCAGCTCCACCTCGTCCCGCAGCGCTTCCCAATCGCTTCCCAGGGCCGCCTTTGCCTCGTCACTGTCGAGACCCTTGATGGTTTCCCGGGCCGAATCCACGCGCCCCTGCCCCTGGACATAAAGGATGATCTCGTCCCGTAGCAGGTGATAAACGCCCTTGAAGTGCCGCCCCATGCCGATGGGCCAGGTGATCGGCGCACACTCAATGGCCAGCACCGATTCCACCTCATCGAGGAGTTCGATGGGGTCGCGGATTTCCCGGTCAAGCTTGTTAATGAACGTCAGAATAGGGGTATCGCGCAGACGACACACTTCCAGCAGCTTGATCGTTCGAGGCTCAACCCCCTTCGCGCCGTCGATCACCATGAGCGCCGAGTCCACGGCGGTGAGGGTGCGGTAGGTGTCTTCGGAGAAATCCTCGTGCCCCGGCGTATCAAGCAAATTGACGATGGCGTCCCGGTAGGGAAACTGCATCACGGAGGTGGTCACGGAGATCCCCCGTTCCTTTTCCAGGGCCATCCAGTCCGAGGTGGCATGGCGATCGGATTTCCGCGCCTTCACCGTGCCCGCCAAGCTGATCGCGCCCCCAAGCAGCAGAAGCTTTTCCGTGATCGTCGTCTTACCGGCGTCCGGGTGGGAAATGATCGCAAAGGTGCGACGCCGGGCCACTTCAGCCGCTTGCTGGGCCATGAAAAAAACTCCGCGAAACTAGGGTTGGGACGGCGCGGGGAGAAGTTCCGTGTCGTCGTCACTGTAGGCGGGGGCGCAGCAGCACAAAAAGCGCAGCGTCTCCTCGCCAGGATTTTCAATGCAGTGGGGGGTCCCGGGGGGAATCACCACCGTATCGCCGGGAATTACGGAGAAGCGCGCATCCCCTAGCACCATGAGCCCCTCCCCGGCGAGGATGTGGTAGAGCTCCTCTGTCTTCCCGTGGCGATGAAGGGCCGTGATTTGCCCTGGCGCGACCCGAGCCTCCGCCAGGCTCTGCGCTGCCGCGGCGCTCGCGTTGGGGTGGGCGAGCTCGCGAATCTCCGATTGGTCTAGGGTGACGAAGGCTTCTGCCCCGCGCCGATGAAAGGCGTTCATGCTAGCTCCCTGCGTAAAACTCGCGCGTCCTCCGCGCCCTCGGGGCCGGGATAATACCCTCGGCGCCGCCCAATTTCCTGAAAGCCAGCCCGTCGATAGAGGCGACGCGCCGCGCCATTGCTGTCCCGCACTTCTAGGAAGACCTCGTCACACTCCCTCGCCCGGGCCCGATCCAGAAGGTGGGAGAGCAAATGCGCGCCTAAGCCTCGCCCCTGAGCTTCCGGGGCAATGCACAGGTTAAGAAGCTCGCCTTCATGGGCCACCGCGCTCAGGATGCCGTGCCCGAGAACGGCATCCCCCGCCCCCAGGACCCAGCACTCATGATCTTGCCGCAGGCTGTCCCGGAAGTGGCTCTCGGCCCAGGGGGAAAAATAGGCCGCACGCTCTACCGCGAGCACGGCGGTAAGATCCGCGAGCACCATGGGCCGAAGGGCAGGGGTCACGGTCGGCTCAGCAGCTGGGTCCAAAGCGCCTGCCGCGGCGCGGCGGGATCCGCTTGAAGCACGGGCAGGATGCCCTTGCATAGCCGCGCCTGGGGCAGCTGACGCTCCAGAGCCAACAGCTGAGCCGCGACGGCGTCGTCCGGGGCCGGAGGGGTTAGCAGCAACAGCCGCCCCTTATCGGCCAGCACCCGGCCCACGTAGCCCAGCAGGGCAGCCTCTGCTGCAGCCTGCCCCTGATCGAGCCCACCATCGGCAAGCTGGGGCCAGACGAACTGGTGGCGCTGCGCCTTGCTCTTCGGCAGCGCCCCGTGGCTTTGCAGGTAAACCACGCGAAGCGCATCCGCCGCTTCCGCGAGCTGAGCCCGAGCCCCCTGACCATCCTGAAAGGCCGTGCGGTCGGCTAGCAAAAGGTGATCCTCGAGCACCACGCATTCAAAGGTGAAGCGAGGCGGCGGGGCCATCGGCGCGGGCGCGGCTTCCGGCGGGGGCGCCGTTTCCACTGCGGGCTCAGGCACCAGGGCAGGCGCGGGCCTCGGCACAGGCGACGCGGAAGCCGCAGGGACCGGTGGCTGCGGATCCGGCGCGGGTACCGCTAATGCCGTGGCTTCGGCGGCCAAGCGCGCTGGCGCTTCCGCAGGCGCTACCGCAGGCGCTTCGCCGGACTCTTCTTCATGTAGGGCACCACCGCGGCGGCGCCAACGGGTAATCCCCAGCGCGCTTAGGCGAGTCGCTTGTCGAGAGCTATGGGCCATCATTCCTCCATAGCGCCCAGTGTACACCGGAGCTGGCGGGCAACGGGGGATGGGAAAAGGGCTTGCGCATCTTGGCCGGCACGGTAGGCTTTGCGCTCAATTTTTGCCGTCGCGATCCGGCGACGCCGGGGAGAGCACCAGTGAAATTCACCACCGACGACGTCCGCATTACGGGCATGGAAGAAGTCATCGCGCCCAAGGCGCTGATCACCCAGTTGCCGATCAGTTCCGCTGCCTCTCGTCTCGTTTTTGACGCACGCAAGGCCGCCTCGGAGATCATTCATGGCAGGGACGATCGACTCATCGTCATTGTGGGCCCCTGCTCCATCCATGACCCGGACGCCGCTCGGGAATACGCCACCCGGCTTAAGCCCCTCGCAGACCGCCTCGATGGCGCTCTGCAAATCATTATGCGGGTGTATTTTGAGAAGCCACGCACCATCGTCGGGTGGAAAGGGCTCATCAACGACCCGGGCCTCAACAATTCCTACGACGTTAACCGAGGCCTGAAGCTTGCGCGGCAGCTGCTGCTCGATATCGCGGAGACGGGCCTGCCCGCGGGGACCGAATACCTGGACCCCATCACGCCTCAATACGTCAGCGACCTCATTTCCTGGGGGGCCATTGGAGCCCGCACGACGGAAAGCCAGGTACACCGAGAGTTGGCCTCGGCCTTGTCCTGCCCCGTGGGCTTCAAGAACTCCACTGACGGCGCCATTCAAGTGGCCGTGGACGCAGTGAACTCCGCAGGCCACCCCCACAGCTTTCTGTCCGTAACCAAGGAAGGGCACTCCGCCATCTTCTCCACCGCGGGCAACAGCGATTGCCACGTGATCCTCCGCGGCGGCGGCGGCAAGCCGAACTTCGATGCCGCGCACGTTGCAGCCACCACCGCCAAGCTAAAAAACGCGGGGCTGAGCCGCGGCGTGATGATCGACTTTAGCCATGCCAACAGCCAAAAGGACCCGGAGCGGCAACACCTGGTGTGTGAAGACGTCTGCCATCAGCTGCGCCAGGGGAGCCGCAATCTTTGCGGAGTAATGATCGAGAGCCATCTCGTGGCGGGGCGCCAGGACGCGAAGCCCGGGCAACCACTCACCTTCGGGCAAAGCATCACCGACGCCTGCGTCGGCTGGGAGGGCACGGAAACGATGCTTCAGCAGCTGGCCGATGCAGTGGAGGCGCGCCGCGGCAGCGGCGCTGCCTAGGCGTGAAGGGCATCGCCCCGGTAGGGAGCTAGCCAACAGGGTTCTAGGCGTTCCCGTAGACGGGAACGCAG
>JAURCQ010000249.1 GCA_030828335.1 Gammaproteobacteria bacterium | reverse complement strand
GCGGTTAATGGGGCAAATAACCTTTTGAGCCTAAGCGCGGAGAACGCGACCAATGCGCGCCTCGATCTTGAGGTGCTGGGCAATCGCAATACCATTTCCACCCTTCAGCGCGACGTAAGCGATGCCAGTATTCAGGTGCGCCTCACGGGCAGCGACAACCAGCTCACCATCGAGCAAAGCGCCACCCCGGGGCTCTGATGGCCCTCGCCTCCCGCCAGGCGCCCTTTCCTGCTCTGGGCCTCCTCCTCGTGCTGTGCATGCTCGCCGCGCCTAGGCCGCTTTGGGCCGCTGCCGGCGATGTCGTTGGCACGATCAAGCAAGCCTCGGGAGTAGGCCTGCTACGCCGACCAGGAGCGCGGCCCCAGCGCCTTGCCGCGGGGCTGGAGGTGGCCGCGGGGGATCAGCTGCGGACCCTTGAGGGCACGGCCGAACTGAGCTTTACCGACGGCGCCCAGCTGTCCCTCGAGGCGTTTAGCCAATTCACCCTTGGGGAGGAAAGTGGCCCGACGGAGTCCACGCCCCTCACCGCCCGCTTCGAGCTTGGAGAAAGCCGCTTTCGCAGCGGGGAAAGGCCCAGCGACAACTACCGTCTCACCTCCCCCACGGCGGTCATCGGCATTCGGGGCACCTACTTCGAGGTGCAGGTCGACGAGCTCGGGGAAACCTTGGTGGTGCTGCTCCGGGACCTTGATGGAACGGTCGGGGAACTCTTGATCGCCAGCCAAGCTGGCGCGGTCACCCTATCCCAGGCCAATCAGGGCACGCGCATTAGCGATCCGAGTATCCCGCCAAGCACCCCGGCGATCATCTCGCTCGATCTTTCCATCGGGCCTCCCCGGCCAAGCTCCGCCCAGGAAGACATCGATAATGCCGAGGCGGGAACGGGCGATGCCTTGAGCGGTGCCATCGACGCCCTTAATGGCGATCAGCTCCGCTTTCGACAGCTCGACCAGGACTTCCTCTCCCTTCGAGGGACGGAGAACGATCTTGATCGGGATCTGCTGACGGAAACGGAGGAGGACAGCATTAACAGCGATCCCTTCGCGGATAGCGCCTCGACCAGCGACGGCGCACCGGAGGTGGCGGTGGCCTCGGAGGTGACGAGCGAGGGCGTTGCGGTCAGCGTGACCAGCGCCACCACGGCAACGGGCACGGCCGTTCAGGTGGCCGTGCCCGAGACCAGCAATGCCGCCGTGGTGATCGATCCCAACGCCAGCGTGGACGCGGCGGCCGCGGCGAACAGCGGCGCCAACCTCATCATTATCAAGCCCACGCCCTAGGGCATCTGAGCCCTAGGCGTTCCGCAGCACCGCCTGCGCCGCCGCCAGCCGCGCCACGGGCACCCGGGGCGGAGAGCAGCTGACGTAATCGAGGCCCAGCCCTTCGCAGAAGGCGATGGAGGTGGCGTCGCCGGCGTGCTCGCCGCAGATGCCCAGCTTCAAGGCTTTCCGCGTTTCCCGGCCCCGGCGAATGGCGGCCTCCATGAGGCGCCCGACCCCCGCCTGATCGATGCTGGCGAAAGGGTTGTGGCCGTAAATCTCCTTGTCGCGATAGACGTCGAAGAAGGAGCCCATGTCGTCCCTGGACAGACCTAGGGTGGTTTGGGTGAGATCGTTCGTGCCAAAGCTGAAGAACTCCGCCGTTTGGGCGATTTCGTCAGCCGTGATGGCGGCCCGGGGCACCTCGATCATGGTCCCCACCTGGTAGGCGATCTTCACGCCGGCCTTGCTGAGCACCTCGTCGGCGACCCGGCGCACGATAGCTACCTGGTCCTGGAGCTCCGCGTCAAAGCCCACGAGAGGCACCATGATTTCCGGGTGCACGGCCACGGGACGCTTTCCCTTCTGAAGGGCTACGGCAGCCTCAAAGATCGCTCGCACCTGCATCTCCGTAATCTCCGGATGGAGAATGCCCAGGCGGCAGCCCCGGCACCCGAGCATGGGGTTTTCTTCGTGGAGCGCCTTCATGCGCTCAATGACGTATTCCGTGGACACATTGAGGCTACGAGCAAGCTCGGCCCGGCGCGCGTCATCGTGGGGCAGAAACTCGTGGAGCGGCGGATCGAGCAGGCGAATGGTCACGGGACGCCCCTCCATGGCCCGGAAGAGGCCCTGGAAGTCCTTACGCTGGAAAGGCAGCAGTTTCTTTAGGGCAGCCCGACGCTGCTCAACATCCGCAGCGAGGATCATTTGCCGCATGTAGTCGATGCGATTCCCCTCAAAGAACATGTGCTCCGTGCGGCATAGGCCGATGCCCTCAGCCCCAAAGGCGATAGCTGCCTTGGCCATGGCCGGGGTATCCGCGTTGGTGCGAATCTTCATGCGCCGGGTCTTATCGGCCCAGCCCATGACCGTTTCATACAGCCCGTAGGTAGCGCTCTTCTCCGGGGCAAGGGCTCCGCTGAGCACGCGCTGCACCTCCGAATCTGTGGTCTCGATCATGCCCGCGTAGATTTCCCCCGTGGTGCCGTCGATGGAGAGGTATTCCCCCTCCCTCAAGGTCACGCCGCCGGCCGTGAGGGTGCGCGCGCCGTAGTTAATCGCAAGCTCGCTGGCGCCGCACACGCAGACCTTCCCGAGCTGCCGAGCCACAAGCGCCGCGTGGGAGG
>JAURCQ010000248.1 GCA_030828335.1 Gammaproteobacteria bacterium | reverse complement strand
GGCGGCAGGCCAAGGCTTTCCAACGCGCCGGCAAAGCCCAGTCCATGGAGCAAGCCAAAGGCAAAGCACAGTTTCCATGGGGCTAGGGCTGGGGCAGTCCGTGCCTCTGGGCGACCCAGGGCTTCAGCCGCCAGGAGCACTATGCTGAGGGCGATGAGGGCCTCCACCGGTCCCCCAGGAAGGGTCAGGGTGCCCAGGCTCGCGAGCCCGAGGGTTAGGGAGTGGGCCAGGGTAAAGCTCGTTACGATAAGCAGTAGCTGGCGCAGCGTGGGGTAGAGGTAGACCAGCAGCAGCACAAAGCACACATGGTCTATCCCAAAGACGAGATGCTCAACCCCAAGGGCTAGGTACGCCGGCACCGCGGCCCCTTGGCGCAGATCCCGCTCGGGATTTCGTGGGCTGAGGCTGAACTGTTGGGGCTCTCCCGTGAGGGGCAGGAGCGTCACCATGGCATCCGCGAGGGTACGTTCAAGGCCGGGCATGGCGAGGCGCGTGAGGCCCTCGGGGCAGCGCAACCGGTATTCGGTTTCCACCGCATCCACGGCCAGGGTTACGCCCCGTTCCTCCTGCGCGCAGTTACTTTGAGGGACCAGGGGGAGGACGCGCCCCATCATCTGAGGCTGGCGAAAGCGCAGGCGCCACTCCGTTTCCGTCAGCTGCGTGAGCTCAAGGAGCGCTGGACGAATCTCGTGAGCTTTGCCGGGAAAGGCGGCGCAAAGCAGCAAGAGCAAGAAGAGCCTTGGCCAGGCTCGGCGCAGCCTAGCGCCGATCGTCAACGCCATAGCGTCCCCGCACCGATTGGAAGAAACGATCGAGGCTGGCCTCTCGGGCATCCCGAAGATAATCGGTCCGCACCCTAGGGGCCACAAAGCTCAGGGGCGGTACCTCCGCCGGAAGGCGGGCTTCGAGGCGCAGAAGGTGGCTCCCAAAGGGGCTTTCTAGGGGGCCTACCCATTGGTTCGGCGGCGCCTCACGGAGCGCCAAGGCCAGGGCGCTGCCGAGCGCTTGCTGCAGTTCCGCCTGGGACTTTCCGACGAAGTGGCGGGGCAGGTCCTCTAGGCCGCGGGGAAGTGGTTCCCCTTGGCGGAGGGCTTCGAGGGCGGCTTCGGCCCCTGCCGCCGTGGCGTATTGGTGCTGCTCGAAGGTCCAGCGTTCTGGCAGGCGATAGCGTTCCCGATGTTCTTCAAAGTAGGCCTCAAGGTCCCCGTCGCTGACCGCTCCCGAGGTCATGTCCTGCACGAGAAACTCGAGCTTCTGCACGAGCCGTCGACGAAGCACCGTATCGTCCGCGTCGAGACCTCGGCGCAGCGCTTCCCGATAGAAGACTTCCTCCCGGAGCCAAGCGGTCAGCAGGGCGTCCAGCGTCTCCGGATCCGGGGGCGTCCCCATCTGCGTTTCCCATAACCCCGCCACGCGTTCGGCGACCGCCTCATCGATGACGATCGATTCCGTGGATCGCCAGCGATCCACGGCAAAGAGGAGGGCGCCAACGACCAGGAAGATCGTTAGCGGATGACGACCCATGGACACGGCGGGGTTCCCTAGGGCGCGGCAGCGCTCAACCAAATGGGGGAGCTCCAGGCCCGCTCCTGAATGGTGAGGGGGAGGGCAGGGTTTGGCGCGGCGCCGGTGCGAAGCGCATCCCAGGTTGACCAGCGGCAGCTGGGGTTCTCCAGGGCTCGGACGTAATACATGGCCGTTTCCCCGGGCTGGTAATCGGGGTCGCTCCAGCGCGCCTGAAGCACCGCCGCGCCGTCTCCGAGGAGAGCGCAGCTTGTGAGATCCACGGAGGCCGTGCTTTTAGGGCAGCGATGGCTATCCGGGTCGACGGCGGCGCCCCCGGGGCAGGCGATGTCAAAGACCCTTTCCTGCGCCTTCCCCTCCCGCACGCTGGCCTTGATGACCTGCAACCGTGCCAGGGGCGCACTTTCCGGATCCTGGCGCGCCCAGGCTAGGAAGCTCGGGGCCTCCGTCCCTCGGGTAAGCAGGTCTCCGCCCATAGGTACGCCCTTGGCGTAGGCATCTCCGACCCAGTCCGCTGCGCCAGGTTCCGGGAGGTCATAGCCAGCAAAGAAGCGCACGGCGATGCGGCTGCCGGAGGTGGAGAAGGTTTCTTTCCGGCGAAAGGCCGCGTAGATCGATTCTCGGGTGTTCTCCTCAGCCCAGGCCGCGGCCAAGCTGCCGGCGCTCCAGGTGCTGCGATAGGTATCGAGATAGCGGGGCGGCTCCCCATCGAGCGGGACGGATCCGCGTTCCTTCGGCTCGTCGTCAAGAATTCCGGTTTTGCTCCAGAAATTGTCGTCATCGCCGGCGTAGCTGCCATTGTGCGTATCGCTAGAGCCAATCACACCAAATTTGAAGGGGTTGAAGCCCTGGGCCTCCTGAAACTCTAGCCCCCGCATTAAGGCTTGGCGTACGTAGCTTCCGTCCGGTTGGCTCAGCAGGTTAGAGGCAATGCGCACCTTCATGATTTCGAAGTCCGCCCATTCGTCGTTGGGGGAAAGGGCCGGGTGCGTATCGGAGGTTCCTTTGATCTGAGAGTTCTCGACCAGCGGTTCGTTTCGCATGCGCAGCTCCGCGTAGGAGGCATCCAGGGGATTCCCCGCGAAAT
>JAURCQ010000247.1 GCA_030828335.1 Gammaproteobacteria bacterium | reverse complement strand
GGAGAGCTTCCGGCGGGGGCTTCGTAGTTGGAGCATCCCCATCCCGAGCGAGGGTGCGCTGGAGGCCTTTGAAGCTGATGCGGATGCGCAGGGCCTAGGCGATGAGGCGGCGTCGCTGGTGGCTCAGCTTCGCCGGGAGCGGGCCGTCGAGTCCATCGCCCCCCCGGAGGTCGGTGAGGTTCTGGTAGAAGCGCCGGTGAGCGAGCCTTTGGCGGATGTGCCACGGGCCTCGACCCGATCTCGCCCCTCGACGCTCGTTCGCTGGCCGTTTTTGCTTGCTGCGGGGCTGACGGTGCTCGCCCTCAGCTGGTGGTACGGCGTGGGTCAGAAGGCGCTTTCGGCTCCGCTCAGTACCTCAAGCCTTTCGGGCAAGCTGTCGACTAAATAGGGGACGGACAGCGGAGACTCTAATGGCGGACTCGCCCTCAAGCTTCGGATCGGGAAGGCCAGCCATTAGCCGGGTTCCGGAAGGGGGCGGGGGCGCATTCAGGCCTCGCCCGGTCCGTGGGGCGGCGAAGACGCGGGCGACTGCGGCGGCGTCGGAGGTGAAAAGCTCCGAGAATTCGCTGGTGGAGGCGGTGTCGGAGGAAGCGCCCCGGGAGAGTGCGAGCGATGAATCCGCACTTTGGGCGCGCCTAGCGGCCATTAATGCACGCCGGCAAGCATTGAAAGACCGCTTTGCGCAGTGGTCTAGAGAAGGGGTAGGCACGGATGGTTGATCGGGACGACAAGGATCCGGGCGCGGTTCTCGCGGAGGCCACAAGCTCCGGTGCTTCGGAGGATGAGCTGATCGAAGATACTGCCTCCGATGATGCCGGTGACTCAGGCGGTACGTCGGGTGCCTCGGAGAGCGCTGCGCCCACCGCGGCATCTGGCGATGAAGGTGAAATCGCGCCGAAGGGGTCGGAAGGCGCGGAAAGTTTGTCTGCCGCAGCGGTAAGTTCGCTCCTCGATGCGGCAGAGACCGCTAACGACGTTGCACAGGCGGCGGAGAGGGTTGGTCATAGCTTTCAGGGGGGGATGACCGAACTCAATACCCACCTTGGGGGCATTCAAAAGCTTAACAAGACCATTGTTTATGCCATGGGCGGCATTCTTTTTTTAGGCCTGCTCGTATTTGTCTATATGGCAACCTCTCTTACCGTTCGCCTGTCCCGCCTTGATGCCACCTTGGAAGCCGTGGGTGCGCGAGTAGTGAAGCAGGCTGCAGGCCTTCGAGAACTTGAGCAGATACGAGAAGCCATGGGGGTGGTGGCAGAGACTCAGCGAGATCTCCTTCTGGCGCAGGACCGTCTTACCGTGTCCCTCCAGGATACGCAGCAGCGGCTAGAGTCCCTCCCGGACACCGTGCCCTCCGCGCTTGAACCGCGCATTGAGGCTGCCCTTGCAGAGGGCATGGATGCCCTCAATGGGCGGGTGGATGTTCTCGGTAATGCCTTAGGCTCTCAGGATGCGGTGCTGAAAAGCACAACCGATGCGGTGGAAAGTATGGCTAGACGAATACAGACCGTCGATGGGCGAACGCGTTCCTTGCTTCGCTTGGAGTCGGATGTCGAAGCCTTGGTGACGCTCTCGCGGGAACGGTACCTCGAGGTTCTTGAGGCGCAGCTGGACGTTGGTGATACGGGCCCGAGACTTCGCTACCCCCCGGCAGCCGTTCGCCTTGGAGAGACCGCTCCTGAGAATCGGTCGTTGACGGAATCGCGCGAAGGAGGGCGTCAGCCATGATCTTAGGGATCGTAGGGCTTATCCATCGAGTTTCCAGGGTGCACCTAGGGCTGAGCGCTTTCATATTCCTTATGGCCTGCTCGGCTAATGGGACTGCCAAGGACGCGGGGCAGTTTTCTCGCGTTGGATCATCGGACGCGGAAGGCGTTGTGCATTTTGCGGCAAACAAGCCAGCCCTTGCGGCGCTCCAGAGGGAGATGGCGGCCTCAGAAGCAGCAACGCAAGCTTCCGAAGGGTCTAGGTCGGCGGCGGCAACGGAGGGCCCAGGAGCTCCTCGCCCCGTGCTTCGGGCGCGAGGCTCGGGGCAGCGGAACGTTGATGGGGCACTTGCTCAGCTGCTGCGCGGCTTTGCAGTCCTGGAAGGGGAGCTTGCCCGGGTTCCCCTCGCGGGAAACCAGTATCGAGTTCAGCCGGGAGATACGCTCGACGAAATCATCTTTAAAACCCTAGGGGATCTTTCCGTTCGCCATGAAGTCGTCCGCGATGCCTTCATTCGCGCGAATCCTCGAGCGTTTCGGCGAAAGAACCCTAACTATCTCCTCGCCGGCGTTGAATTGCGCATACCTGGTGCTAAAGATTTTCGCGCTGTGGTGTTTGACGATCCCCAGGTGGGTCAAACTATCGATCGCCGGCGCATGATTCGCTACCCCTAGCATGGCCCTGGGCCCGGAGCAGATAGGGGCCGTTCCAAGGCCTCTGCCCATCTTTCTGGAAGGGCGGGCCCTTGTCCTTGCGCCTCCCGTGGCTCAGGAGCTGGGGCTACGCGCGGGGCAGGTCATAGAGTTGGTCAGCGCCCTGGTCGACGGGCGCGCCCGGCTTTTGTATGGGGATCGCGCTCTCCAGCTTTCTGGCCAGCCCCCCTTTCCCCCGGGGGATCGGCGAAGCTTTCGCCT
>JAURCQ010000246.1 GCA_030828335.1 Gammaproteobacteria bacterium | reverse complement strand
CGGACCCTAGCGAGATCGGCGCCCTGGCGCAACTGTCGCCCCCGATGGCTTCCGCGGAAACCCACACCTCGCGGGGCGCCTTTCCCTCGGGTGAAGCGCGCTTGCCCGGGCACGCTGGGCCTTTCACCGCCGGAGATCCCGCCCATGCGCTTACTCACCCAGGGCCAGCGAACGAAGCTTCTTCAGCAGGGGGCGCGGCAGCGGGCGCTTTCATACCGGGACCAGAGCGAGGACTTCCCCCCGGTGGTCAAGCTCTTTACCGCGGATGGAGCGGCCACCTGGCTGCTTAGTGAGCTTGATCCGGACGATCCAGATCTCGCCTTCGGCCTCTGCGACCTAGGCCTGGGGGCCCCGGAGCTCGGCTACGTGCGCCTTTCGGAGCTCGAGGCGCTCCGCGGTGGCCTTGGCCTGTCCGTGGAGCGGGATCGGCACTTCAGCGGCACGGAGCCGCTGAGCGCCTACCTCGCAGCGGCCCTTGCGGGGGTGAATTGAGCATGGCAGCTTTGGTACAGAAATACGTACCTAAAGGGTTGCCCATGGAAAGCTTAAGCTACAGCGCTGCACGTAAAAATCTTGCCAAGACTATGGCTAAAGTTTGCGACGATCATGCGCCGATCGCGATAACGCGCCACGGAGAAAGTGCCGTGGTAATGATGTCCCTTGAGGATTACGAAGCGCTTGAGGAGACCGCTTATTTGCTCCGTAGCCCCAAAAACGCCCGCCGTCTATTTGAGGGTATCGCTGGCTTTGAGGCAGGAGAGGGGCGTCGCGAAACGCTCTTGAAGTGAATTACGTTTTCTCCGAGCGGGCTTGGGAAGATTACCTGCACTGGCAGCGCACTGACCGCGCGATGCTGCAGCGAGTCAATCGTTTGATCGAAGCGATAGCCCGGGAGCCCTATGCAGGCGTGGGTAAGCCGAAAGCCTTACGCCACGCCTTGGCCGGTTGGTGGTCCCGCCGAATTGACCATGAGCATCGCCTGGTCTATCGGGTTGAAGAGGCTGACGTTTTTATTCTTCAGCTTCGCCAGCACTACTGACCTTGGCCGGATCGTACTTTTCGAACCACGCCATGATCGTATCCACCTTCGCGACGAGGTTGCTGGGGCGGGCGGCAATGGTGTGGGAGGCCCCGGGCACGCGCACGTAGGCCGCGGGTACGTCCTGCATCTTCAGCGCCGTGTACCACTGCTCCGCTTCCCAGGCTGGGGTGCGCCAGTCCTCCTCTCCCACCATCACTAGGGTGGGGGTGGTCACGTTGCCCACCACCCGAATGGGAGAGCGATCAAAGTACTTCTGCGGATTCTCCCAGGGGTTCCCCCGAATCCAGTGGCGAGACACCACCACTCCGATATCCCCCGCCAGGGCCATGGTGAACCAGTTGATGACCGGCTTAATGACCGCCGCGGCGGCGAAGCGATCGGTCATGCCCGTGGCATAGGCGCTCAGCACGCCACCCCCAGAGCCGCCGGTGATAAACAGGCGCTTCTCATCGACCCAGCCCTGGGCGACCACCGCATCGACGACGCTCATGAGGTCTTCGTGGTCCGGGCCCGGATAGGCTTCATCGATTTCCTGCGCGAAGGCCTCGCCATAGCCCGTGGAGCCCCGGGGGTTCGCCCAAACGGTGACGTAGCCCTCCGCCGCATAGCGCTGGATTTCCGCAGCGAAGCTCGAGGTGTACATGGCGAAGGGGCCGCCGTGAATCTCGAGGATCAGGGGCGCAGACCCATCGGCTTTCACCCCCGGGGGAATGGCCATCCAGGCCTGGATCGGCAGCCCGTCGAGGCGCGAGGGCACCTCGAGGGCTTCGATGCGCGGCAGGGCGATGTTGCTCAGAAGATCGGAGTTCAGATCGGTGACCATGCGCGGAGCGCCTGCGCCCACCTGGATGGCGAGTTCCGCAGGGCGGTTGGGGTCCGCGACGGTCCAGGCCGCCACCCGCTGGGCCCCCGTGCCCTTAACGGCGTGATCCCCGGAGCCGTAGGGGCGACCCAGGCTGGTGCCGCCGATATCCCGGACGAGGGTGCGCACCGTGCCTTCCAGATCGATCTCCACCAGGTGGATTTGCCCCCGCACCGTGGCCTGGGCGAGGAGAGCTTGCCCGTCGTCGGTCCAGGTGAGATCGGAGAGGCTGTGGTCAAAGTCGGCGGTTAACAGCCGGGGCGCCTCATCCCCGCTGCCTTGCACGTAGAGCTCCGTTTGCTGATAGGCCCGGCGTTCGTCGTCATAGCCGAGCCAAGCCAGGGTTTGCCCGTCTGAGGAGGCCGCCGGGAACCGGTCCGGCCCATCGCGATCGGTGACGGCGCGGCGCGCCCCCGTCGCGACGTCCACAGCGTAGATCTCCGACTCGATGGGATCCATTTCCGGCCGGGGCCCATCATTGCCTACAACGTATAGGGTCTTCCCATCGGCGCTCCAGGCTGGCGCGCTAAAGCCATCGCCGCCGGAGGTCACGGCCCGGGGCGTGCCGCCATGGGCAGGCACCACATACACCTGATCCGTGCCTTCCTTGAGGTAGCCCCGGCCATCGAAGCGGAAAACCAAGTCATCAATCACGCGCATGGGATCGGCCCAGCGCCCATCGTCGGGTTTCCGAGGTTTCGCTTTCCCGAGGCTTAGGCCCTCCCCAGGGGTG
>JAURCQ010000245.1 GCA_030828335.1 Gammaproteobacteria bacterium | reverse complement strand
TGGCCTTTGATTTGCGGCTCGACGCTTTCGCGCTGCCGACGCTCGAGGGGCTCATTCGGGAGGCGGGCTATCCCATGCCGTCCCTTCCGGCGCAGACGCTCACGGGCTTCCTTCGGGGCTTCATCGACGTGGTGCTCGCCGTAGAGGGGCGCTACTACGTGGTGGATTACAAGTCGAATCGCCTTGGTCTGCACCGGGAGGCCTACGACGAAGGGGGCCTCCGGGGGGCCATGGACAGCCATCACTACGCCTTTCAGTACCTTATCTACGCCGTGGCCCTGCGCCGGCTTCTGCGCCAGCGCCTGGGCCCTTCCGGGGCAGCGGCCTTCGGCGGCGTGCGCTATCTCTTTCTGCGAGGCATGGCGCCCGATTCGGGTCTGGGTATTTTCTCGGACACCCCTGACCCTGCGCTCCTCGATGCGCTGGATCGCTGCTTTTCCCCGGAGGGGCACTGATGGCCCCTCGCCCCGAGTCCCGCGGCCCCCTCAGCCAGGCGCTGCTACGCTGGTGTCGCTATGCGCCGGAGACCGAGGCCCATAGCGCCCTGGCGATGCTCCTTGAGCGGTTAGAGGCTGGGGTGGCGGCGCAGCATAGCTGCCTGCCCCTGGAGCAGGTGCCGCCCCCGACCGGGTTGGCTTGGGCCCCGCTGCTTGAGGGCTCGGGGCTCCTTGGGGCGCAGGCGGACCCAGCGCCCCTCGTGCTCTGGGAGAACGCCCTCTACCTGGCAAAGGATGCGCGCTACGAAGCGGACCTCGCCCATGCGCTCCGGACGCGCGCGGCCCAGCCGGCACCCCTCGCCGCGGCCCCGGCGCAACTGAAGGCTTGGCTTGAGGTGCTCTTCGGCGCGCCCGCCCAGGCCATCGATTGGCAACGGCTCGGGGCCGCCATGCTCTTAGAGCGGAGTCTGCTTGTGCTCACCGGCGGCCCGGGGACGGGGAAGACCTCCACGGTTACCCGGGCCCTGACCCTCTTGGTTGCAGCACTGCAGCAGGAGGCGGGGCCGGTGCGCATTGCCCTGGCTGCCCCCACGGGGAAGGCGGCGGCGCGCCTGGCGCAGGCCGTGGCCGAGGCGAAGGCGTCCCTGGGGAACACCCCCTTGCCTCCGGCGCTAGAAGCGGGGCTCGCAGCCATCCCCGATGAGGCCGTCACCTTGCACCGGCTCTTGGGCTACCAGCCCTACGGCAACCGCTTTGCCCGGGGGCGCGCTGCGCCCCTCGCCGCCGACGTGGTGCTGGTGGACGAGGCCTCCATGGTGGATTTGCGCCTCATGGCCCAGCTCTTTGACGCGCTGGCGCCGGAAACCCGGGTCATTCTTCTCGGGGACAAGGACCAGCTGGCCTCCGTGGAGACGGGGCAGGTGCTCGGGGATCTCACCGCGGGGGTGGGCCAGCCAATCCTGTCCAGCGCGCGCTGCCGGGCCCTGGAAGCCCTCACGGGCGACGATCTGCATCCCTATGAACAGGCTAGGGTCCCCCCGTTGGCGGATTGCCTCTGCCACCTGCAGCGCAGCTACCGCTTCGATCCCTCCGGCGCCGTGGCCCGCTTTGCGGCGGCGGTGAATAAGGGACGGCGCGACGACGCGTGGGCGGCCTTGGCCTCGGGAGACGATGCGCTTCAGTTCTCGGAGGTGCCCGAGGCGGCTTTGGATGAGGCTCGGGAGGCCTACCTCACGCTGTGGCGGCGAGAAGCCGCCGGAGCCGAGGACGAGGCCCTGCTTACCCAGCTGGGCGCCTTCACCCTCCTGACGCCCACGCGCCAGGGCCCCCTGGGGGTTTCGGGCCTAAACACCCAGGTGGCCGCAGGGCTTCGGGCGGCCGGAGCGCCCGTACCCCCCGAGGGCCCCTTCCCGGGCATGCCCCTCATGGTGCTCCGCAATGATCCTAGCCTTGGGGTGTTCAACGGCGATCTTGGCATGGTCCGGGCCGGGGAGGGGGGGCTGGTGGCCGTTTTCCCCAGCGCCGGCGCCCCCCCTAAGCGCGTGCCCCTCGATCGCCTCCCGGCGTTCGAGCCGGCCTACGCCTGCACCATTCATAAGAGCCAGGGGTCGGAGTTTCGGGAGGTGTCCGTGGTGCTGCCGTCGGGGCTTGGGGAGGCGGGACTGCAGCTGCTGAATCGGGCGCTTCTGTACACCGCCGTCACCCGAGCACAGCGGCGCGTGCGCCTGTTCGCGGAGCCGGCGGCGGTGGATCGCTGCCTGGCCCAGGCCCCCCTGCGCCGCTCGGGCCTCGCCCGGCGCTTGTGGTCGACGGCGCCCTAGGCCATGGTGCGTCTCCCGCTGAGGGAGGTGTTGCATGAGGTTAGGACGCACGGGGCTGACTTGGCTGCTTTTCTGCTGCCTGAGCGTGCTGGTCGGGGAGGGACGCGCGATGACTTTTGATCCCGTAATCGAGGACCCACCCCCCCGACGCCCCGGGCCAAGCTTGCTCTCAGCGGCGATTCCCTCCGGGGACGTGGCCCTGAATGCCGTGTTCTATCTGCCCGGGGGCGAGGCCCCGGCCCCCGTGGTGCTTTTGCTGCATGGCTTACCGGGAGAAGAGCGCAATCAGGACCTCGCCCAGGTGCTGCGCCGGGCAGGCTATGCCGTGCTCTTGCCTCACTACCGCGGGGCCTGGGGCAGCCCTGGCGCCTTCAGCTTTCGCCACTGCTTAGAGGACGTGGAGGCCATGCTCCGGTGGCT
>JAURCQ010000244.1 GCA_030828335.1 Gammaproteobacteria bacterium | reverse complement strand
GCTCGGCGACGCGCTGGCGCAGTGGGGGCGCGTGCTCCACGACGCGTTCCCGGGGCCGGTCGACGCGACCACCCCCGGCACCGGCGCGGCGGGCGGGCTCGGCGCTGCGGGGGCCGTCGGGGCAGCTGGGGCCGCGGGGGGCAAGCCCGCATGGGTGCGCAGGTACCCGACCCGCTTCTGCGAGAGGCCCCAGGTGCTCGCCCCGGCGATCACCGCCTCCGGCGCCACGCCCCGATCCAGCTGGTGCCGACCCCAGACCTCCGCCGCCCGCTGCCCGGACTTGCAGTGGAGATAGACCTGCTCCGGCCCGTAGGCATCGAGCAGCACCCCCACGTTGCGCACCACCGCCGGGCTGGCCGCCCCACGCACGGGAAGGTTCACATACACAAAACCCAAGCGCGCCGCAGCCTCGCTTTCCCCCTGGGTCCCCTCCTCGGGATGGCGGAGATCCACGATCACCCGCACCCCCTGATCGCGCAGGGTGATGAGATCGAGCTCCCCCTCCATGGCGCCCCCGAGGGCCGGCCCCCCGACGAGGAAACCCTCAGCCCCGCCTTCGACCTGGGCCCAGGCGTTCATCGGGCACACCACGCAGAGCGCGGCGAGCAAAAGCGTTATGGCGTGGTGATTCATGAAGATCCCTCAAACAGCAGCGCTTCCAAGGCCACTACAAGGCCAGGAATATCGTCCTGAATAATGCTCCAAACGGTATCGCCATCGATTCCAAGATACCCGTGAACAATTCGATTCCTAGTCGCAATGATCTGTCGCCAGGGAATGTCCCCGTGGGCGGAGCGAATCTCCCCTGGAACATGGGTCGCTGCTTCGCCTATCAGCTCTAAGTTCCGCAGCGTTGCGTCATAGGTCATACCGCTAGAAAGGAATGAGGACTGCTCTAAACCATCGGTGTAGGCCAACACCTTATGAGCGAAAGCAATCATGTCCTCTATGTAGAAGCGCCAGGCGCGCTGCCCAGCCTCATACATTGAGGCTATCAACTTCGATATAGGGCCGCAGTTCTGCTCTGAGCGCCTTGTCCGTTACAAGGTCTACGGGACAGCCCAAGAGGTCCTCTATGAAGAACTGAGTGCCGAAAAAACGCTTCGAGGTTGCGGGACCGTCGAAGGTCACCAGCAAATCCACGTCGCTTACCGCTTTAGCAGAGTCTCGCGCAGTAGATCCAAATAATGCTAAGTGCTTCACTCCGAACCGTGCCTCGAGCTCCCCTCGATGCGACCGCGAGAGCTCTAAAACTCGATCTCGGTTCATGGTGGATGCCCCTCGCTGCAGTGGCTCACAGCACTACGAAAACCCACGATACGCGCACTGAGCGGCTGATGCCAAGGCAGAAAAGAGTCATCGCCCCCTCCCCGGATGCGCCCTTTCGGGCCGAATTTTATGTAGACACTTGGGCGTAATTGAAGTGGGTTTTGGCGGGCCATTCGGAGGACAGCCCCAACTCTAAGTGGCAATTTTGACCCCGGGGAGCCAAGGAATTGACAGCAAAGTGGGTTTCTAGAGCCGCCGCTTTCGCGTTTATGTCGATACACAGAACATGCCCTAGCTGGGCGCCAGGCCGCGCCAATGCTGGCCCAGCCACCACCTCAGGCGGTGTTCATGTAGATACCTAGAATTTCGCCCAAAGGGGCTTCCCCGGGCGCCGCCCTCAAGGGGTGCAGCCGCCCAACCGAGCCGGGTGGTCCGGGGGAACCAAAAAAAAACGCGGCAAGCGCCGCGTTTTAGGATATTGGTGGAGCCAGGCGGGATCGAACCGCCGACCTCCTGCATGCCATGCAGGCGCTCTCCCAGCTGAGCTATGGCCCCAGATGCTGTGTCCCCGAAACCGGTTCCAAGCAGCAAGGCGGCGCAGTTTATGGACGCCTTTGGAGGGTGTCAACTCTCTGCCGTGCTCTCCTCGTCTGCGCTGCCCTGACCCAGTTCGGCGTAGCGCTTTTCAAGCCGCTTAGCAGCCTTTTTCGACACCCCGCCAAGGGCCTCGAGCCCGTCCCGGAGCCGGGCCCGAGCGAGATCGGGGCCCAGAAATACGAGGGAATCGTAAAGCGGCAGGGAAACGGCTTGCCCCGAGAGGGCTACGAACAGCGGCGCCAGCAGCACCCGGATCTTCAGACCCAGCTCTGCGGCCAGGGCTTCCACCGTGGCCACGAGCTGGGGCCGGGTCCAGTCACTAAGCGCCTCGAGGCGCCAAAGGGTAAATTGCAGCGCCTCCAGGAGCGCCTCCCCGTCCAAAGCCAGGCCCTCGAAGTCCTCAGCCGCCAGCGTGCGCCGCGCCCCGAGCAGATAGCCCACCATGGGCGCCAAGTCGCACAGGCGCTCGGTCCGGGGCTTAATGAGGGGCACCAGGGGCATGAGCGCATCCCGGTTCAGGCCCCAGGCCATGACGCGATCGGCGAAGGCCTCATCGGAAAGGCCCCGCAGCCACTGGCCGTTCAACCACGCCAGCTTTTCCTGATCGAAGACCGGTGCCCCGAGGGTGATGCGCTCCAGGGAGAAGGCCTCGATAAAGGCCTCCACGTCGAAGATCTCCTCCCCCTCGGGCATAGAGTGGCCCATAAGCCCGAGGAAGTTCACCAGCGCCTCGGGCAGATAGCCCATGCGCCGGTAGTAATTGATGCCCGTGGGATTCTTCCGCTTCGACAGCTTGCTCCGGTCCGGGTTCCGCAG
>JAURCQ010000243.1 GCA_030828335.1 Gammaproteobacteria bacterium | reverse complement strand
TGGGGCGCCAGAGGGCACGCTAGCCCTGGCTCAAGCCGTCACCTACCTGGCTTTAGCCCCAAAGAGCGCTGCGGTGTACCAGGCCTTCAACGGGGTCCTGGCAGATATTCGGGAAACGGGCTCCCTGCCCGTACCCCTGCACTTACGGAATGCCCCCACGGCGCTGATGAAGGCTGAGGGGCACGGGGCGGACTACCGCTACGCCCATGACTACGACGACGCCTTCGTTCCCGGGGAGCGCTATCTACCGGGCGCGCTCGCCCAGCGCCGCTACTATGCCCCTTCCGCGCGAGGGCTTGAGCAGCGTCTCGGCAAAAAGCTCGCCTACCTTGATGCACAGAACGCGGCGAACCCCTGGCAGCGAGGCCCGGAGGAGGAAGAGGGCGCGACCTAGGGCGCCGCTCCTGTACCATAGCGCCCTTTCCTGATTGATCGGACCGCGGAGACTCCATGCTCGACCCGAAACTCATTCGCAGTGATCTAGAGTCCGTGGTGGCGGCCCTGGGCCGTCGGGGCTACGTGGTGGATGAGGCTGCGCTGTCCGAGCTCGAGGTGCAGCGCCGGAGCCTCCAAGCCGCGCTGGAGACCCTGCAGGCGGAGCGTAATAGCCGCTCCAAGGAAATTGGCGCCCTCATGAAGCAGGGGGATCAGGCCGCCGCGGAAGCCGCTAAGGCCGACGTTGGGCGCCTAAAGGCTGAGCTCGAGTCCGTGGAAGCCCAGCACAGCGCCGTGGCCAAGGCCTTCGAGGCCCAGCTGCTGGCCATGCCTAACCTGCCCGCGGAGGCGGTTCCGGATGGGAAGGCGGAGGCGGACAACGTTGAGCTTGAGCGCTGGGGCGCGCCGCGGGCGTTTAGCTTTACTCCTAAGGATCACGTTGACCTTGGCCAGGGCCTCGGGGGCATGGATTTTGAGGTGGCGACGCGCCTCACCGGTAGCCGCTTTGTGGTGCTCAAGGGGCCCCTGGCGCGGCTGCACCGGGCCCTTGCTCAGTTCATGCTCGATCTCCACATCGAGGCCCACGGGTATGAAGAGGTCAACGTACCGGTCCTGGTGAACAGCGATTCCATGCAGGGCACGGGGCAGCTGCCGAAGTTTGCAGAGGACTCCTTCCAACTGGCTGGGGAAAGCGCCTATTGGCTGGCCCCCACGGCCGAGGTCCCGGTAACCAACCTGGTTCGCGGGGAGCTGCTCGACGAGGATTCGCTTCCCCGGGCCTACGTGGCCCATACGCTGTGCTTTCGCAGCGAAGCGGGGAGCTATGGGCGGGATACGCGCGGCATGATTCGTCAGCACCAGTTCGAAAAGGTGGAGCTGGTGCACATTACGCGGCCGGAGGATTCCTGGGCCACCTTCGATGCCCTTGTGGGCCACGCCGAGGCGGTGCTGCAAAAGCTGGCCTTGCCGTACCGCAAGGTGCTGCTTTGCGGCGGCGATCTGGGCTTTTCCTCCGCTCAAACCATCGACCTTGAGGTCTGGCTGCCGGCTCAGGACTGCTACCGGGAAATCTCCTCCTGTTCCAACTTCCTGGACTTCCAGGCCCGGCGCATGGGCACGCGCTATAAGGCTGCGGGGGCCAAGCAAACCACCCTGGTGCACACGCTCAACGGATCGGGCCTAGCTGTGGGCCGGACCCTCGTCGCGGTGCTGGAGAACTATCAAGAGGCCGACGGCAGCATTCGCGTCCCCGAGGTGCTTCAGCCCTACCTGGGCGGTCAAGCGGTGCTCGCGCCCCAGGGCTAGAGACAGTGCGGGGGCTTTGCGAGCCCCGCATATTTCGCGACGGTTTTCGCCGGCGCCCCCCCGAAAAGCGTCATAAGGGCCACGCTCGACCCCAGGGCAGGACCGAGGTTGGTTTTCACGGCTCGTACCAGGGCCCGGTTATTCGGCGCGATGCCGTAGCGCTCGTAGAAATCTTGCACCAGCGTAATCACCGCCCGATGGTCTTCCGTAAGCGCTCGGCCCTCCGCCTCAGCCAACACCTCAGCGATTTCCGGCGTCCAATCCTCTCGCTTTAGGAGAAAGCCTTCCGGGTCCTGGGGCGGTAGGGCATTCACGGTAGGCCTAGGCCAGAAGGCTGGGTGTGAGGGTGACGATTCGGTCTGCGCGAGCCGCCGCTTCCACGAAGGCAGCGTCATCGAGCGTGGCCCAAGGGCTTTCCACTCCACGGGCCGTGCAGTCCGCTGCGAGGGCAAAGCCGCTCACGCCCTCTGGAAGGGAAAGGGCGAGGTTGTAGACTCCCTCCTCAAGCAATAGGAGTTGATCCCCGGGCCGGAGCCAGTGGTCAAGGCGCCGCGGAGGCGCTGGCAGGCGCAGGGGCAGCAGAAAGAGCGTCGAAGAAGCCATCAGTAGGTCAGCACCACCTCCGCAGAGCGCACCAGTGCAGCCACCGCTTCAGCATCGAGAAGCGGACCCGGCAGGGCAAGGGTGTTCGGCTGTAGGGACCGCTGGGCCAGGGCCTCCGCAGCCACAAAGCACCGCTCCACCTCAAAGGCGGGGAGCGCTTCTAGCACCTGGCTCAAGTTCCGCACCCCGAGCTCCGTACCCGCTTGTTCAGGCAGCAATTGAAGAACGCCATCGCCGTCAAAAAGCAGCGTGACGGGTACGTCTAGCGCTGCCGCCGCCATGGCCGTATCGAGCGCTTCTGCTGCGCTGCTGCGACCGTAGGGCGTGCTCTGGGAAATGATGAGCAGGGACTTCACGAGGCCGCCCC
>JAURCQ010000242.1 GCA_030828335.1 Gammaproteobacteria bacterium | reverse complement strand
GAAAATGGATAAAGATGCCCAGATCCTGACATACCGCCCAAAAGGGGTCATATTTCTTGTCATGGTAGGGCGCGTGTTCCCCCCAAAGCGTGGGCAGCATGACGCCCTTCAGCCGGCCATGGGCTGCGACGCAGGGGTCCCCCGCCGCCGCCTGCCCCAATGCCTGGGTCGCCAGCGGGCCGCGAAGCGTAATGCGAAGAATCCCGGCATCGGTGTCCGGGGTCACCTCGAGGGGTGGCGGCGCCTCCGGAGAGGCCGTCGGGGCCTCGGGCGCCTGCCGTTCGAGGGTGCTGGCCGCCAGGGCCAAGGTGGCCGTGGTCCAAGCCGAAGCGCCCTGGGCCAGCACCGTGAGGACGAGCGAGAGGGCCCAGCTCCCCTCATCCCCCAGGGGCCCGAGGAGCAGCGCCTGAAGCACCACGGGCACCAACACGATGAAGGCAAGGGCAAGGCTTGCACCCTGGCCCCGCTGCCACAGCACCCGCCCATCGAAGGGCCGATCCAAGGCAGCCTCGGGAAGCAGGAGGGAGGCCCGGCCCGCGGCAAAAACCCCGGCTGCGGCGCAGATCGCGAGCCCGGGAACCCCAAGAAAGGCCAGCGGCGCAAAGGCCAGCATGGCAAAGGTCATGGCCAGGGCCTGAAGCCCGAGGGCGGCCAGAAAGCGCCACTGGCGCCGGCCCCAGGGGGATAGGCCCAGGGGCGGCACAGCGTGGGGACCGAGCAGCACCAGGCGCAGCACGTTCACGGAGACCAGCACATGCAGTGCCAGGGCCAGCAGCATGGCCCCAGGAAGGGCGGCGAGGGCGGCCTCCGGCGCCAGCGCACTCCAGAAGGCGAAGGCGCCATGGGCTAAAAGGGCCGGGGCGAGCGCTTGCAGCAGCGCGCGACGCCGAGCGCCCAGCACCCATAGCGCGGCGAGAAACAGCTTGAAGGGATTCATTTTCACGGCGCCATCATAAGCAGTGGGTCAGGGTTTCCACCAGCGCTTGCCCGAGAGGGCTCGAGGCAATGGCCCCGGGCACCTGACGATTCACGGCCAGGGCAAAGGCCACCCCCGCGTCCGGGTCGGCGAAGGCCAGCGTACCCCCGGCGCCCGGATGGCCAAAGGACCGGGGGCCCAGGCCAAGGGGCGTCTGCGTCATTGGGCGCATGAAGCCCAGACCAAAGGCCGTCTCCCGCCGCAGCACGGGGTCAAACCCCTGGCTTCGCGGCGCCAGCGCCGCCTCCCAGAGCGCGGGCCCCAAGCCCGGGGCATCGGTGAGGAAGCCCGCATAGGCCTTGGCGAGGCCCTGGGCCGTACCGTGAAGATTCATCGCCGGCAGCACGGCCTGCTGGAAGGACGGGGACCCCGCATAGCCTCGGGGCGCCTTCGGGGCCCCAAAGGCCCGCGCCGTCAAAGACCCGGGCGTAGCCAGGGCCGTCAAAAAGTCCGCATCAACCCCCGGGGACAGACGCTGGGGGGCACCGGGTACCAGGCTGACGCAGCGGGCGCGCTGCGGGTCGCTCAGGCCAAAGGCCAGCTCCAGCTCCTGGGCCGCCGCATAGCGCTGGAGGCGCGGGCCCACGCCCTCCCCCGTGGCCGCCAGGAGCCAGGTTTCGAGCAGCGTTCCGTAGCTGCGCGGGTGGTAGCCGTGGGCAGTCCCCGGGGTCCAGGCCGGGGCTTGGGCCAACAGCGCCTCGGCAGCCTTCGGCGCGTCGGCCAGCGCTTCGAAGGCCAGCACCCCCTCGGGGAAAGCGGGGTAGCCGCTCCGATGCGCTAGGAGGTCCGCCAGCGTCAGCCCAGCTGCGGGGGTTCCCCGCGCTGGGGCCCAGAGCGCGCCCAGGGGCGTCGCCAGAGCGCCATCCCCGGCGGCCACGGCCTGAAGCGCCAGCACCGCTGCCACGGGCTTTCCCGCTGAAAACAAGCAGACCAGGCTATCCCGGCCCCAGGGCCGGGTGCGGGCCCGGTCAGCAAAGCCCCCAAAGATGTCGACCACCACCTCGCCCCGGCGAACCACGCAAAGCCCGGCCCCCAGGGCCTCATCCTCCACCAGCGCCCGGAAGAGACGCTCTGCTAGAGGCGCAAAGGCCCGTTCCCAGCGCCCGCCTAGGCGAGGGCGCATAAATCGGTCAGTTGGGTCAGAATGCGCAGTCATCGTGCTTCCTAGCCGTTACCCGCTCGCTTTCGGGAGATCCTACCCATGGCCGCATCCCTATCCTGGGGCCATCGCCTAGCCTACGCCGCCCCGGCCTTTGCCCTGGCCGTGGTGGGGATCCCGCTGTACGTGTATCTGCCGAAATTCTATACGGACGTGGTGGGCGCAGACATCGCGCTTGTGGGCTTTGTGCTCCTGGCCATCCGCCTCTTCGATGCCGTTAGCGACCCGATCATCGGCGCCCTATCGGATCGGACCAGGAGCCCCTTCGGGCGGCGCCGGCCCTGGATTGCCCTCGGCGTGCCCCCCCTGGTTATCGCCCTTTACCTGCTCTTCTCCCCCCCGGCCCTGAGCCCCGAGGGCGCCCTTTTGTGGTTTGGGGTGGGGCTGTTCGTGGTGTTCCTTGCCTGGACCGCCATTACCGTGCCCTACGAATCCCTCGGCGCCGAGCTGACCCAGGACTACGACGAGCGTACGGCGATCCTCTCCCTGCGGGACGGCGCGCTGATCTTGGGCACCATCCTCGCCGCCGCATCCCCCGCGATCATCCAAGGGGTGCTCGGCCCCGGCGACGGCCCGGACGCCGAGCGCGC